>PMBA01000387.1:0-30809 GCA_003152795.1 Acidobacteriaceae bacterium
CCCAAAGCCTGCATGGGCGGATGGGGCCGCCAGTTGATGCTGATCGACCCCGCCGGCCGCGCGCTGCCGTGTCATGCGGCAGGCGTGATTCCGGGCATGCGTTTTGACAACGTGCGCGAACACACGCTCGATTGGATCTGGCAGAGCTCCGAAGCATTTCAGAAATTTCGCGGCGAAGATTGGATGCCCGAGCCCTGCCGCTCCTGCGACCGCCGAAAGGAAGATTTTGGCGGATGCCGTTGCCAGGCCTTTCTGCTGACCGGCGATGCCAGCGCGACCGATCCGGTTTGCGAGCTTGCGCCCTTGCACCATCTGATTGAGGAGGCGGTGCGCGAAGATGCGGTGCCGGGCTCGACTCGCGAAGCTCGCGAAGCGCCTTTCCACGTTCTGCAGGAGAAGATGGCTGGGTTCTGGAGCTACCGGACAGACCCGAAGTGAGCAGTCCGAAGTGAATTGGGGACCCTACGGGCATTGCATCGGTAATGACTGACAGGTGAGGGGAACCCTCGTCCGCTTTGACGCTCTGGAAATCACCCTGTTAAACTGAATAATTGTCATCCTACATTTAAGCCAAGAAGGAAGCCTGTGCGCGCAGAAACCCGGCATCAACTGAAACAAGACCGCTTCAGCAAGGTCACCATCGAGGCAGCGGAGAACGCCGCTCACTGGAGCGCGGAACACCAGGCGAAAATCATTGCCGCTGTGATTGCGGTTGTCGTGATCGGAGCGATCGCGTTTGGCGGCTGGTACTACATCAACTCGCAGGACGAAAAGGCAAGCGCCGAGCTTTCAACGGCGGTTCGCACCTTTGAAACGCCGGTGCGTCCCGCTGGCGTGCCCGCCCAACCGGGCTACGAGAGCTTTGCTTCGTCGCAGGAACGTGCCACCGCCGCGCGCAAGCAGTTCCAGTCCATCGTCGACAAGTATCCCCGCACCCACACCGCCGACATGGCGCGCTATTTCGTCGGATTGGCCTCTTCACAGCTTGGCGATAACACGGCAGCGGAACGCAGTCTGCAGGAAGCGGCCGCCGCTTCCAATGGCGACCTTGCCGCCTTGGGCAAATTCGCGCTGGCTTCCGTTTATCGCTCGGAAAACAAAGACACGCAGGCAGTCGATCTTTATAAGCAGTTGATCGACAAGCCAACGCTCGTCGTCAGCAAGGCAACGGCGCAGCTCGAGCTCGCCGAGTTCTACCAGTCGCGCCAGAAACCCGACGAAGCCAAGAAAATTTACGACCAGGTGGAGAAAGAAAATCCCGCCACCGAAGCCGCATCCCTGGCCCAACGCCGAGCTACAGCTCTCAAGCAATAGTCCCGCCGGGTTTCGATGGAGAGCCAGGCGTCCCCGCCAGACTGCTGGACAGGCCAGCCGTCCGCAGCGCCAAAAGTCATCGAACGTAATTACGGAACGCTGATTCCAACCGCGATCCGGCGCAGGCATGCGATCAGACGCGCGCCGTCCTCGACCGTGTTGTAGACGTGCGGCGTCACGCGAATCGAACTCCCACGCACGCTGACAAACACTTTCTCTCTCGCCAGCATCTCCGGAAGTTCCTTTGGAATCGCTTCATTCCGCCGCAGCGCCAGGTAGTGAGACGCGCGCAACGGTTCCGCGGGCGCGGAGAATCCAATTTCCGCGGCGGCGTCTGCCAGTTGACGGTTGAGCGCGCCGGTGGTTTCTGATATCTGAGCCACGTCCCACTCCAGCAACTGCTTCATGGCGCGCACGGCAGCGGGCAGCAGCGCGAAGTTCGAGCGTTCCCCCATATCGAAACGGCGCGCGCCCACGTCGTAGTTTTCGGTGTACAGGATGAGGCTGGAGAAATCGCTGGCGCCGGCACGCTGGATCCAATTTTCCTCCAGCGGCAATCCGCCGTGCCATTTCGGAGCGACATAGAGCAGCCCGACGGAATACGGCCCCAGCAGCCATTTGTAGCTGGCGGCGACGGCGAAATCCGGCTGCACTTCGCGCACGCTGAAAGGCAGCGCCCCGAGCGACTGGGTGAGATCGAGGGCAAGCGCGGCGCCGATCTTACGGCAAGCTTCGCCGATGCGGACAAGGTCGAGTCTTCCGCCACTGGTCCACTGCACGTGCGGGAGGGCGGCGATGGCCACGTCGGCGGTGAGGGAATCGAGAACAGCGGCCGTCCAGTCATTGTCTTCAGGCCAGGCGACCACTTTCAGCGCAGCGCCCGTCTCCTCGGCTCGTCGCTGCCACGAATAGTAGTTAGACGGAAACTGCTCGGCGAGCACGAGAACGCTTTGTCCTTTTTTCAGCGGCAGATTTCGCGCGGCGGTCGCAATGCCGTAGCTGGCCGAAGGCACAATGGCGACGCAGTCGGCGGCGCAGTCGAGCAGTTGCGCGGCGGTCGCCCGGAATTCGTCGGAGCCGGTAAAGAATCTATCGGGAGTGAGTTCCCAGGGATGGGCTTTGCGCGCAAGCGCCGCGTTTCCGGCCTCGAGGACTGGCTTCATCAGTGGCGACATGTAGGCGCAGTTGAGGTAGGCGACGTCGGCGGGAATATCGAAGAGATGGCGCTGGCAGGGAATCATGGGCTAGTCTTTTGGCTTGGGCTTGGCCATCAGTGTATCAATGCAGAAGAGGTTGCCGCGATGAGTCGAATGAGATTGCAGGTTGCGTTTCGTTTGCTGGCGGTACTGCTGGCGGCGAGCGCGATGGCACAGACGGGTCACCCGGGGGGCGCCGGTTCCGCATACGCGTCCCCGCTTGCTTTCAAACGCGCTGACAAATTGCGCCGCGGAATCAACGCCAGTGAATGGTTCGCCCAGGTCTACGACAAGCGCGGATACACGGCGGAACATTTTCAGGCCTGGACGACCGCCGAGGATATCGCGCTGATCAAGGCCATGGGCTTCGATCACGTGCGCTTGAGCGTGAATCCGCAGCCGATGTTTAACGCGCTCGAGCCCAATAAAATCCCGGCGGAATATCTGAGCTCTCTGGATGCGGCAGTGAAAATGATCCTCGACCGCGGCCTGGCGGTGGTGATCGACCTGCATCCGGAGAGCGACTTCAAAGCCCGCCTCGCGAAGGACGATGATTTTGTCGAACGGTTCGCCGATTTCTGGCGGGCGCTGGCCGCGCATTACTCGACCTGGGATGCGGACCGCGTCTTTCTGGAAGTTCTGAATGAGCCCGAGTTCGCGGACCGCTACCGGTGGATGGGTGTGCAGGTGAAGTTGGCGGCGGCGATCCGGGAGGGCGCGCCTGCGCACACGATCATAGCGGCGGGCGCGCGCTGGTCGGATGACGACGACCTGGTTTTTCAGGAACCGCTGCGCGATGCGAATGTGATTTACAACTTTCATTTCTACGAGCCGCACATCTTCACGCATCAGGGCGCGACCTGGAGCGCGTATTACTGGCACTGGGTGCGGGGATTGAAATATCCGTCGAGCCCGGAACAGGCGGCACGCGTGGCGGCGCTGGTGCCGGATGAAGTCGACCGGCTGCAGGTGATCCGCTACGGGCACGATCACTGGGACGCTGCCCGTATTGAATCCGAAATGAAGCAGGCGGGGGAGTGGGCGCGGCGGCGCGGGGTACCGTTGGTGTGCAACGAGTTTGGCGTATATCGGGAGTACTCCGATCCCGAGGACCGGGCAGCGTGGCTGCGCGATGTGCGGACGGCGCTCGAGCACAATGGAATTGGGTGGACGATGTGGGATTACTCGGGATCGTTTGGCGTGGTCACGAAGAAAGATGGGAAGGCGGTGGCGGATGACGGGGCGCTGCGGGCGCTGGGGATGAAGTGAATGACTGATCCAATCATTCGCAAGAACTGCGACGCAAGAACTGCGAATGGACTGGGGCACCAGTCAACCAGTTATTTCAGTCCAAACTCCCCTGCTCGATGACGACGTTCTCCCGCACGATGAGCCGGTGTGCAGCCATCTCTCGCAGTTTGGGAAGGACGCGGTTGACGTGCTCGTCGGTATCGACAAAAGAGATCACGACGGGCAGTTCGCCTCCGGCTTCGACGAGGTGCGCGGTGTGGACTTTGCCGCGTCCGAGGAAGCCGGCAACGGCGTGGAAGGCGACGGCTCCGAAGACATTTTCTTCACGCAGATATTTCAGGATTTCAAGATGCAGCGGACGATGGCGCCAGGAGTCGCCCTCGGTGAGATAGATGGTGACTTGAACGGCCATAACCTTGAACGGCACTACAATGTCGGCTGCCATTCTACAACCCCCGGGCGAGCGCGGCGCCAGCCAAAACGGCGGCGAGGCAGAGCGCGTTGCTGGCCACCACGTTGATACCGGTCAGCAGCCATTGCCCCTGCTCCATGAGCGCGAAGCTCTCGAAGGCGTAGCTGGAGAAAGTGGTGTAGGAACCGCAGAAGCCGACCGCGAGCAGCAGGCGCCAGCGCGGGTCGAGCAACGCCCGTTCGGTCGAGAAAACCAGAAAGAATCCGAGGACGAGGCTGCCCGTAAGGTTGATCAGCAGCGTGCCATAGGGGAACGCGGAGGAGAAATTGCGGGCGATCAGAGTGCTGAGGAAGTAGCGCGCGCTGGCTCCGGCAACGGCGCCTGCGGCGATCCAGAGATAGTTGGAAAGATAGTTGGGGAGATGAAAGTCCACGTCGGAGTCCTCCTGCAAAAGTTCTGTAGGAGTTATCAGCCCAAGGGCGGTTAATGGCGAACTCCATCGCCTGCGCATCAGTATAACGCGGAGGGTTTGCCGTCAGCACCCTCCCTTCCTTGACACCGCTATTTCTCGCCTTTATTCTTACATATTGCTCCCTGAGAGACTTTCTTCTCTCTGCGCACTTCCGCGGGCCTTTGCGGTAATTTGAGTGGGGGCGCGGAGGTTCCAATGCTTATCGAACTTGACGATCTGCAGATTCACCCGGTCGATTTCCGGGAGGAGTTCAGCCCGGGTGCGATTGATCTGGGTACCGAGGTCCAGCAGCGTTCGCCCCTGCGCAGCCTGGGCCGCGCCGATCTGGTCGAAGAGCATCACGGCAAGCACAAGGTGGTGCAGGACATCCGCGTAAAGGGCAAGTTGGAGACGAGCCTGGAAGTCGCTTGCGCCCGCTGTCTCGATCCGGTCGTGCATCAGGTCGAGCGCAGCTTTGATCTGCTCTACCGGCCGTTGGGAACTGATTCCGGCCACCAGGAGCTTTCGGTCACCGACGCCGAAGCTGAGATCGGTTATTACGAGGGCGATGGTTTGTTGCTGGAAGACACACTGCGCGAGCAGGTGCTCCTGGCGCTCCCGCTTAAGACCCTTTGTCGCGATGATTGCAAAGGTTTGTGTCCGCATTGCGGCAGGAACCTGAATGAAATTCAGTGCTCGTGCGTGGACGAGGTCGAGGACCCGCGCTGGTCGGCACTGAAAGAGATACGGGATAAGCTGTAAAAGACAAGTTTCCAGTTCCCAGTTCTCAGACAAAGACCGGGTTTTGCTGAGAACTGAGAACTGGGAACTGAGAACTAAAAAAGGAACATCATGCCTAATCCAAAACGACGACATTCACAAAAGCGCACCGCCACCCGGCGCGCACACGACTCGCTGTCCAAGCACTCGCTGTCTGAGTGTCCAAACTGCCATGAGCGGAAGATGCCACACCGCGCGTGCCCGAAATGCGGAACCTACAAGGGCCGCGAAGTCGTAGAGGTCCAAGAGAAGTCCTAGGTTTCGTCTTTCCTCCATGTCTAGCGTAATCGCACTCGATGCGATGGGGTCCGACAAGGCGCCGAAACCGGAGATCGAAGGCGCATTGCAGGCGGCGCGTCACCACAACGTCCGCGTGCTTCTGGTGGGACCGGAGCCACAACTGCGCGCCGAGTTGGCCCGCTACCCCGGCGCCCACCGGCTGCCCGTCGATATCGTTCATGCCAGCGAAGTCATCGCCATGGACGACAAGGTGGACGCGATTCGCGCCAAACGCGATTCGTCGATCCGCGTTGGACTCCGACTGGTGCGCGAGGGCCGCGCCGCCGGCTTCGTGACCGCCGGCAACACGGGCGCCGCCATGGCCACCGCCAAAGTTGTGTTGGGCGCGCTCCCCGGCGTGGACCGCCCCGCGCTCGCGGCGGCTTTCCCTACCGTCCTGAATACCGCTGCCATTCTTCTCGACGTCGGAGCGAATGTGGATTGCACGCCCAACAACCTTGCTCAGTTCGCGGTGATGGGTGACATTTACTGCCGCTCGATCTTCGGCATGGAGCATCCCCGCGTCGGGCTGCTTTCCATCGGAGAAGAAGAAGGCAAAGGCAACGAACTGACCCGCGAGGCCTTTCAACTGCTCAAGCGCCTTCCCATCAACTTCATCGGCAATGTGGAAGGCCGCGATTTATACAACGGGCATGTCGATGTGATCGTGGCCGACGGATTTGTCGGCAACGTTGCCTTGAAGACTTCCGAAGGCGTGGCCCGCCTGGTGCGTGCCGTCCTCAAAGAAACTTTGAAGTCGACCATCACGCGGCAGGTGGGCGCCCTGCTTTCGCGCAACGCCTTTTCCGATTTCAAGAAGCGCCTCGATCACACCAACTATGGCGGCGCGCCGCTGCTGGGTGTAAAAGGCGTATGCATCATTACTCACGGATCGTCGAATACCAATGCCATCAAGAACGCCGTGCGCGTGGCAGCGGAATTCGCCGAGGGCAAGGTAAACGAAACCATTGAACGGGAACTGGCGGAACTGACCGTGGCGGTGCCGTCGTAGGAAGGTCAGAGGTTAGATGTCAGATTTCAGAAGTAAGAATCCCTGAGGGTTTTAACCTCTGCAATCTGACCTCTGACCTCTATACCTCATTCTTTATATGACAAACCCATCTTCTCGAATTGTCTTTCTCTTCCCCGGCCAGGGTTCTCAAGCCGTGGGCATGGGCAAGGACCTGGCCGATCACCATCCCGTGGCGCGTCAAACCTTTGAAGAGGCCGACGAAGCGCTCGGCTACAAGCTGTCACAGGTTTGTTTTGAAGGTCCGGAAGAAAAACTGAAGCTGACCGAGATCACGCAGCCCGCAATTCTGACCGCGTCCGTGGCTGCCTGGCGCGTGCTGCGGGAAAAAGGCCTGCGGCCCGATTTTGTCGCCGGCCACAGTCTCGGCGAATACTCAGCCCACGTGGCCGCCGGCACTCTGACCTTTGCCGATGCGCTCCGTACGGTTCGTAATCGCGGCAAGTATATGCAGGAGGCCGTGCCGGTGGGCGTCGGTGCCATGGCGGCTATTCTGGGAATGCCATTCGACAAGGTCAGCCAGATTTCGCAGGACGCCGCCCAGGGAGAAGTTTGCCAGCCCGCCAACATTAATTCTCCCGAGCAAGTCGTTATCTCAGGACACGCCGGCGCCGTCGGCCGAGCCATCAAACTCGCCACCGAACGGGGAGCGAAAAAGGCCGTCAGCCTTCCTGTCAGCGCACCCTTCCATTGTTCGCTGATGCAGCCCGCGCAGGATCGTCTCGCGGCGGACCTCGGCGCCCTCGGTTTTCACGATCCCTCCTGCCCCGTGGTCTGCAATGTCGACGCCGCCCTTGTCGATTCTGCCAACGCTTCCCGCGAAGCCCTCATTCGACAGGTGACCGGCGCCGTAAGGTGGGAGCCTTCGGTGCGCCTGCTGATCAATCAAGGCGCCGGTCTCCTGATTGAAGTCGGCCCGGGAAAAGTTCTGTGGGGATTGATGCGCCAGATCGACCGATCCAAGACTTGCTCCACCGTGGGGGATGAAGCGTCATTGCAGAAAACGCTGGAGCAGATTGCTGCCCTGGCCGCCTAGATCGGCTGCGCAAGAACCCGATTTTGCGCTTGCACTTGGGTGGCGCAGCGCTTCAGCCCCGCGGTGATTGCCTGGTTTTGCATCCGGCTTGAGCCAGTGAGGACACCGCGCTTGCTCGAAAACGAACTTGCCCGCAGTCTCTTAGATTCGTGATCGATTAGTGATCAGTACGGGTACACCGTCAGCGTCTTGTCTGACTTCTGCACGAACATGCGGGCATGCTCCGAGCGCTCGTTCACAACCACCTCCACCACCACGCCTCCGCCCCCAAAACCCTTGGTGTTGGCCGATCCGTAGACCCTGTGGGATTTGACCAGCCCCCACTCGCCGCCCGGCCCCCAGTCGCGATAGAAGTCCGCATAGTTGTACTGAGAATATTTCTGCTGGTGCTGCTGCCACCCGGCATCGTTGAAGTAAATGCCGTACGCGGTTTCGTACTCCTGGTGCTGCAGCGCCGCGAAAAATTTGTCCACCGCATGCTCTTCCGGCCAGTTGCGATACGTCCAGGCCAGCGCCGCCAGCACGATCACGGCCACAACCGTCACGGCGATCCTGATCTTCCGCCGTCGCGCCCGCGCGGGGTCATAGGTTGGAGCGTCAAGCAGGGTCATAAACCTCCATCAAGCATAACGGATTTCCCGAAATTCGCCCATCACCACTGGGCGGTGGACGGCCCCGCGCCAACTTGCTAAAGCGCCCCATCGAACTGCCGATGTACATCAAGTCAGGTCGGAAAAATGGATCGCGGTTTCGTGGTGTAACCGCAAAACCGCAGAGTAGTAGGACCCATGGATAAGATACGAGCGCTGATTGTGGATGACTCCTCAGTGATGCGCAAAATAGTCGAGCGTTCGCTCCGCCAGGCCGGCATCGATCTCGATAAGGTGGTCGAAGCCTCGAACGGGGCCGAAGCTCTGGTCGCGTTGCAGAACAACGTGGTCGACCTCATCCTGTGCGATATCAACATGCCCGTGATGGACGGGCTGGAATTTGTTCGCCAGGTCCACACCGTCGACAGCGCTAAAGACGTTCCCATCGTGATGATCACCACCGAAGGCAGCGAATCGCATGTGGTGCAGGCGCTCACCGCCGGCGCTCGCGGATACATTCGCAAGCCCTTTACTCCCGATCAGGTGAAAGAACACGTCCTGCCTTTGCTGGGGAAGAAATCATGAGCACCGATACCTCATTTGTCGTCCGATCCCACGAAGAAAACTGGCTCCCCGTTCTTGAACTTGCGGTCGAGGAGGTCTTCGAGATCATGCTGGGCTGCCGGGTCAAGCCGGTTGCGCCATCCGAGCAAACGCCGAACGCGGAATTCACCGCCATGATCGGCCTGGCCGGCGCGCTCTGCGGAATTCTGACCGTGAGTTGCGACGCCAAAACTGCCGCCCAGATCGCCAAGAGTATGTTGGGGGACACAGCCCAGTCCATGGAAGAGGTTGGGGACGCCCTCGGAGAGATCTGCAACATGATCGCCGGAAACTTCAAGAACAAGCTCGCCGGCACCGATGAACGTTGCATGTTGAGCGTGCCCACTGTCGTGAGCGGCGAAGAATACAGCTTCCATTCGCTGGCCGATGGGAATTCCGTGGAAACGGTTCTGCTATTCGAGGGCGCCCCCGTTGCTGTCCGCCTTCAACTGCAAAGCTGATCCCACACGCTCATTCCTCGACAAGGTGGCGGCGCCTCAAACGCGAACCGATGCGCGCACCTCGCGCCGAACCACGTGGCCGACCTCATCCTGCGCGATATCGGCACGCGGTTGATGAAATGAGATGGAATTTATGCGCTACATCGCGATAGTAGAAGACGCCGGCAGGGTTCCCGTGGTGACCGTCCCCCCCGGCGGCAGCGAAGCGCGCGAACTGCGGACGCTGCCAGTTGGAACTCCCGCAGGCATGCGCAAGCCATTCGCTCCCAATCTAGTGAAGAAGCATGTATTCCGTTTACTGGAGAGCAAACCATGACCGCGGGTGCGGCATGCGCGAAACCGTCTCCCGAACAGAACTGGCTGCCCATTCTCGAACGCGCGACGCAGGAAGTTTTTGAGATCATGCTCGGCTGCCAGGTCAAGCCCGCCGAACCCGCCGCGCCCAAACCGAAAGGCGGATTTACCGCCATCGTCGGCCTGGCTGGGGCTCTCTGCGGAGTTGTAACCCTCTGCTGCGCCCCGCAAACCGCCGGCCAGATTGCCAAGGGAATGTTGGGGGACACGGCCGACTCCGAACGAGAAGTAGTCGATGCCCTTGGAGAAATGTGCAACATGATCGCCGGAAACTTCAAGAACAAACTCGCCGGCACCGATGAACGATGCGTGTTGAGCGTGCCCAGCGTGGTCAGCGGCGGAGAATACAGCTTGCATTCGATGGCCGATGGCCATTCCGTGGAACTGGTACTGCTGTTTGAGAACGCACCGGTTGCCGTTTGCCTTCAACTCAAGCGCTAGTCCCGAAACCGGTCCCAGGTCTGACTGACCTGCCAGGTCTTCTGGTCCTCTCGCCGTTGGTGACAAACTGAGAACGCTCCGCCATGGGCTTCGCCAAAGGCTCCTCACCTGACACCAGACCTCCAGCTCTTTGCAGCAAATTTTGCCGGGCTCGCCGGTTACGCCCGGCAAAGTATTCCTCGCCCGCGCACTCTAAGGCGTTTCCAATGTTCCGTTGCGGTGCGCCACCCCTAAGCGGTTTAGAACAAGCAAATTGTGAAAACACTCCCATCTTCATCATGGCGCTTGGCTTGCATTGTGTCTTACCACAAGGAGCCTACGTGGACAGTGGATTCTATGCAGCGTGCGCGGGTTTACGGGCGCAGAGCCAGGCGCTTGAAGTGGCGGCCCACAATCTCGCCAATCTGAACACAGCCGGGTTTCGCGGTCAGCAGACAACCTTCCAGTCGCTGCTGGCGGTATCGCGGCCCCCGGTTTCGAATGCGCTCAGCCATGTGCTCGGCTCCGTGCTCAACTCGGCGACAAACAATTTCGGAGTGCTCGAAGGGACGCATTTGGATCTGACCGCGGGCAACCTCGAAGCGACCGGAAACCCGCTTGACGTGGGCATCGAAGGCAGCGGCTTCTTTGCCGTTCAGACTGCCCAAGGCACCCGCTACACCCGTAACGGAAGCTTCCAGGTGTCGCGCAGCGGAGTCCTGGTGACCGCCGCCGGCGATCCGGTCCTCGGCGACCCCACGCTCGGCGCCAAGGGTGTAATCAACGTTCCCGCCGGCCACGTCTCCATCGCTTCCGATGGAACCCTCTCCGTAAACGGCGCCGTCGCCGGCAGTATCCGCCTGTCTGATTTTGCCCCCGGCACCCGGCTCACCTCCGAAGGCGAAGCCCTCATCGCCGCCCCCGCGGGCAGCGCGATACCGGCGCAGCAGCCGTCCCTCCGCCAGGGCGCGCTCGAATCTTCCAATGTGAATTCCATCAGTTCGGTCGTCACCCTCATCGGAGTGCAGCGGCAGGCCGAAATGCTGCAGCGCGCCATGTCGCTGTTTGATACCGAATTTAACCGCATTGCCACCAGCGACCTGGCCAAGGTCTAGCTGGCACGAATCTGGGAGGGTCAAAATGTTTCGAGCACTTTACACCGCCGCCAGCGGAATGCAGGCGCAGCAAACCAATCTCGATACCATTGCCAACAATCTCTCCAACTCCAGCACCGCCGGCTTCCAGAGCCGCCGCATGCAGTTCCAGGACCTCATTTACCAGAGCATGATCGTCCCCGGCGCCGCTGCCTCGCAGCAGACCACCGTAGCCACCGGACTCCAGGTGGGTCTCGGCACCCGCTCGGCGGCATCCGAAATCATTCAAACTCAGGGCGACCTGAGTGCCACCGGCAACCCGCTCGATCTCGCCGTCGAAGGGCAGGGACTGTTTCAGGTGCTCTTGCCCACCGGAGAAACCGCTTACACCCGCGGCGGCGCCTTCCACATGGACGCGCAAGGCAATGTGGTTACCGCCGACGGCAACCCGATCCAGCCCGCCTTGACCATCCCCGCCGGCGCCACCTCGGTCACCATCGCCGCCGATGGGACCGTGTCCGTCACCCTGGCCGGTCAAACCGCCGCCCAGCAGGTAGGCAGCCTCCAACTCGCCCTGTTTCCGAATCCCGGCGGATTAAACAGCGTTGGCAAGAACCTTTATCTCGCCACCACCGCTTCCGGCGACGCCGCCGTCGGCACGCCCGGCGGCAGCGATGGGTTAGGACAGATCGAGCAAGGGTATCTCGAACAGTCCAACGTCAGCGTGGTCGACGAGTTCATCAACATGATCGTCGCCCAGCGCTCTTACGAAGCCAGTTCCCGCGTAGTCGAGGCCGCCAATCAGATGTTTCAACTGGTCAACCAGATGGGTAAGTAGGAGTACCGCCAGTGATTCGCCAATCTGTTTTCGCCCGCTGCCTCGTCGCCTTTGCCATCGTATCCGCCTCGTGCCCCACCACCGGGCTCCTGGCCGAACAGCCTCGCGCTCTGCCCGACCCGTCTCCAATTCCAGCAGCCCGGCAGCAGGTATGGCATGCCGTCGTGGCCGCCCTTCGCGAACAGGGCTCTTCCGAGCAACAGTTGCCTCGCTTCGGCGATATCGATCTGCCCGGCTCTTTGCCGGCGCTTGCCGGACGCACCCTGCGAGTCTCGTCCGCCTGCTGGGACGCGGGTCCTCGGCGTACCCAATTCCGCCTGGAATGCGGCGCACCCGGACAGTGTCTGCCGTTTCTGGTCTACGTTCACGACCCGGTTCATGACGCTGCCCGTAACGCGGTTCGCAGCGACGTTCGTAACGACGTCCGCAGCGACGTTCGTAAAGATGTTCATGATTCCGCAAGTGCGGGCCAGCAGGCCGCCTCGTGCCGGCCGGCCTCGGCATGGCGCCCGGCGCGAGACACCTCGCCGAAAGCTTCTCCGCAACGAATGTCGTCACCAACACTCCGTGCCGGAGAGCGCGCCACCGCCGTATTGCTCGCCGACCATTTGCGCATGACTGCCAATGTCACTTGTATCGACCCCGGCCGCGAAGGCCAGATCATCCGTGTGCGCGGCCCGGATGGGCACGTTTTCCGGGCGCGTATTTCCGGTCCCGGAAAGCTGGATGCTTTGCCGCGCTAACGATCGGTTGGTGAACTGCACCAGCCATTCGAAAGAGAAAGCGAGAGACTGCGTGAAAACCGTACTGTGTTGCCTGGTCGTGTTGACGACGGTCTCGCTGAACGCGTCGAAACGGGATTCCCAGAACGACAGCCTGGCAAAATACCTGGCCCGGCTCCAGATGACGCAACCCGCTGCGCCCGCCCTTTCGCTGGGCAGCATCTGGGTGGATTCAGGACGCATGGCCTCTCTCAGCGCCGATTACAAGGCCATGATTACCGGCGACCTCATCACCATCGTCGTCGTCCAGGGCGTCATCTCCTCGAACGCCGGCGCGGTCAGCACCGATCGCACCTTCAGCGCCAGTTCGGGCGTCGATTCGCTCCCCGGCAAGCTCAAAGTCGGAGGCGCCGCCAACCTGCTGGGGCTGCATTCGGCCGAGAACCTGTCGGGCAAGGGGCAGGCCTCCTCGGCAACCAGTGTGACGACCACCCTGGCGGGTCGAGTGGTCGCGGTTCTCGCCGGCGGCAACCTGGTCGTCGAAGCCGAGCGCATCATCAACATGAACCACGAGAAACAGACCATCGTGTTGCGCGGGGTCGTGCGCCGCGGCGATATTGGACCGAATAACACCGTCGCTTCAAACACCATCGGGAATCTCGAACTGGAGATCAAAGGCAAAGGCGTGATCTCGGACGGTGTCCGGCCGCCGCATCCGATCCTGCGCGCCATTTTGCGCATTCTGAATTTCTAGGAGCTTGATCCTCATGAAAGCCGCTTCCGTCGCCGGCCTCCTCTTACTCGCGCTCCCGCTCGCGCTTTCCGGAACCCTCTCTGCCACCGATCCGGTCGCCATCAAAATCCGCGATCTGACCAGCGTCGAAGGGGTGCGGGAAAATCCCCTCATCGGCTACGGCATGGTGGTTGGACTCACCCGTACCGGGGACAGCCAGCAGACCGTGTTCACCACCCAGACCCTGGCCAACATCATGCAGCGCATGGGCGCGCAGATTCCGCCGCTCACGGCGCGCGTCGCCAATGTCGCGTCCGTGTTTGTTACCGCCAGCCTGCCCGCCTTCGCCCGGCCCGGCACCCAGGTCGATGTCACCGTCTCCTCCATCGGCGATGCCAAGAGCCTTGAAGGCGGCCTGCTCCTGCTCACTCCGCTCTATGGCGCCGATGGGCAGGTCTACGCCGCCGCCCAGGGGCCGGTCGCCGTCGGCGGCTATGCCGTCGGTGGCGCCGGCGCCAGCAAACAGCTGAATCATCCGACCGTCGGAAGAATTCCAGCGGGCGGCCGCGTGGAACGCAGTCTGGCTTTCGATTTCAACCGCCTGGCTCTGCTTTCCCTGCTCTTGCGCGAACCCGATTTTTCCACCGCCGGCGACATCTCCACCGCCATCAATCGCGAATTCGGACACGCCGTCGCCAGCGCCCGCGACGGCGGACGCGTCGAAGTCGATCCCGCCGCAACCGGCCTGCAGAACCTGACCGCGCTGCTGGCGAGAATCGAGAATCTGACCGTGCCCGTGCAAAGACGCGCCCGGGTCGTGGTCAACGAACGCACTGGAACCATCGTGATGGGAAAAGACGTTCGTCTCGGGGCCGTGTCCATTCTGCATGGCGGGTTCTCGGTGCAGATCTCAACCGAGTATTCCGTTTCCCAGCCCGCCCCCCTCTCGTCTGGAAAAACCGAAGTCGTCGGCGACACGGAACTGAAGACCAAGGACAGCCCCGCAAAACGCCTCGAAATCGGCGAAGGCGCCAGCATCGACCAACTGGTCAACGGATTGCAAAACATGGGTGCCACGGCGCGCGACGTGATCTCGATCCTGCAGGCGATTAAAGCCGCCGGCGCGCTTGATGCCGACCTCGAGGTCATCTGATGCCAGTTGCCGCTCGCTGTTCCCGGCCGCCACAGGACCATTCGCATCATCAACGAACCACCAACTTACGCCCACGGGAGACAATCTCATGAACATCACGTTCGCTTCGCCTTCCATTCCGCCGCCCGCTGCCAAACCTCCCGACGCCAAAGCGGTCGTGAAAAATGAAAAGGCGGCGCGCGACTTTGAAGCCCTGCTCCTTACACCCGTCCTCGATGCTTTGCAGAAGACCTTTGCCGGCTCCCAGGATTCGACAACCCCGGGCGCCAGCGACTATCGCCTCATGAGCACCCAGGCCCTCGCCCAGTCGATCGCCGCCCGCGGCGGCATTGGCATCGCGCAACTCATCTTGCGCCATTTGCAGCCCCCAAAGGTATCGGGTGGCGGCTGAACCGGGGATTGATCCGGGCGCTAAAGTTTTCCGTGACTCTGCCGATCTTAGAGTTGAGCCGCGACAGCCTGTAGCCGAGATGTCCGGACATTAAGATCCGCTAAGAATTAGCCGATGTAAGGCAGTAGAGGATGGGAGAAATTTATGAGAGTCGATTTAACAACCTTTGGACTGGAGCCACCGGAAAAAAGTAAGACAGGCCGTGCCCAGCAAACCGAAGCGGCAGCAACCGGGGCGGCGGGCATCGGCGCAACCACCACTCCGGCCCTCGACCAGGCCAACTTTTCGTTTGATCGGACCCGGGTACAGTCGCTCGCCGCCCAGGTTCTGGCGCAGCCGGAAATCCGCCTGGCCAAAGTACAACCGCTGCAACAGGCCATCGGCAATGGCGAATATTCGGTTCCCCCCAGCCTGGTTGCCAATGCCATCGTCGGCGCCCTGGCCGGAGCTCAGGGCTAGCGGAGTGCCCCGAAATGAAACACCCAGCGTCCACTGCCGAGTGAACGGCGGAGCGATTTATGGAGCCGTTGATCACCAACCGCATCGATCCCGCGCTGCTGCGTGTGCCCGAGAAGCGCGGCGATGAGCGCGAACCGGTTCCCCGGCGCAAGCGTCCGTCCGTGCCTGGGAACCCGGTCGAACACCAGACAGAAGAAGAAGAACTCGAACAGCAGCCCGACTCCGACACTCCAAAACACGCCGTGGACGACCTGGCATGATTGTGATCGCAACTGGATCTCGCTTGAACTTGGAAACTCGGAAACCGCATAACCAGGACACGAAAACACCAGGAAACTAGCCAACGAAGAAACCAAGAGCGGTCCCGCTATGAACGAATTCGATACCTCGCTTCCCGAACTCAGCCAGTTGATCGAGCGCCGGCTCGCCGTCGTACGTTGCCTGGCCGAGAGTCTGGAGTCAAGTACCCTTTCGCTGGCGCACAACGACGCCGAAGCGATCGCCCGCGGCGCCGCCCATCAGGCCGAGCTCTGCCGGCAATGGAACCGCCTTGAAAGCCAGCTTCGTCAAGACCCAGCTGGCCGCTGGGCGACCGCCCTGCCTGCTCCATCTGGCCTCTCCGCGGAAACAGCGCACTCCGCCCGGCTGCAAGCCGAGTGGGAGGCGCTCCAAGTCCGCATCCGTTATGTCACGCGAGTGCACTGGTCCCTCCTGCGCCACCTCCAGCGCAGCCTCGCCGTCCTCAATCGCGTGGTCGACAGTTGTGCCCCAACCTACACGCCCGTTCCCAACCGGCTCGGAACCGATGTCCGGCCACGGGCTGGAGAATAAATTATGTCCGGTTTGTTCGGTACGCTTTCGATCGCTCTCAGTTCGCTTACCGCCAGCCAGCAGGAACTGGCAACCACCTCCAACAACGTGGCCAACGCGAACACTCCAGGATTCTCCCGGCAGCGTCCCGTGGTTGTGACCGGCGATCCGATCGTCGAGGCATCGTTGAGCTTTGGCACCGGAGTCGTGCTTCAGAAAATCCAGAGCCTGCGCGACCCCATCCTCGAAATTCAACTGAACCAGGCAACCCAGCAGCAGAGCCAACTCGACACCGCGCTCCAGCAACTGCAACAGCTTCAAACTCAGTTTGGCAGCGCCACCTCCGGCATCGGCGCCGACATCAGCAATTTCTTTAACAGCCTCCAGCAGCTCGCTCCCGACCCCTCAAATCTCGCCTTGCGGCAGAGCGTGCTCACCGCCGCCTCCAACCTGGCTGCAGATTTCAACACCACCGCCAACAGCCTCCAAACCCAGCGCGCCAATATTGACCTCAACGTGGTGCAGTCCGTCAGCGCCGTGAATACCCTGACGGCCCAGATCGCCAGCGTCAACCAGCAGATTGGCAATCTCAAGAACGCGGGCCAGGACCCCAGCACTCTGGTGGACACCCAGACTTCTCTCATCCGGCAACTGGCTGCCTTGGTGAACGTTTCCGTCGTGCCCACCGATCAGGGAATCTCGCTGACCACCGCGAATGGAACTACGCTCGTATCCGGATCGCAGAGCTTTGCCCTCTCCACTCAACTCGGCAGCGATGGCGTGCAGCACGTCCTGGCCGGAACCAGCGACATCACCGGCTCGCTGGCCGGAGGAAGCCTGGCTGGCTTTATTCAGGTTCGCGACCAGGAAATTCCAAGCCTGGCCGGCAGCCTCGATCAACTGGCGGCAGGTCTCGCCACCAACCTCAACACCGCCAACGCCCGCGGCATCGATCTCAATGGCAACGCTGGCGCCAATCTCTTCGCGCCTCCGCCCGCGGGCGGTGTGGGCGCTGCCGCCACCTTGACCATCGCCATCACCGACCCGGCCCTGATCGCCGCGAGTTCCGATGGTTCCACCGGAAGCAATGGAAATCTGGCGGCGCTCTCCGCCGTCGCAACCACTCCCCTCGCCAATGGACAGACCCCAATCGATTCCTACTCCAGCATCGTGTTCAAGATCGGTAACGACACTTCCAACACTTCCGCTGACGCCAACTCATCCAACCTCATTCTCCAGCAACTTCAGGACCAGCGCGGCAGCATTTCCGGGGTTTCGCTCGACGAGGAAGCGGCCAACCTCATCCAGTATCAGAGCGCGTATCAGGCCGCGGCCCGCGTCGTCTCCGCCGTCGACGCTCTGCTCTCCGATGCCGTTAATCTTGGCATCGGCTCGGCGGTGTAGCAAAACTCGTTCTTTTAAATTCGGTGAGGTACATCCATGCGCGTCAATCCGAACCCTCTGCCCGATCTCCTCGCGGCCCTCAATCAGACCAAGCTGCAAACGCAGCAGGCCACCATCGAGATCTCCACCGGCCGTAGCGTCAACCAGCCCTCCGACAATCCCACCGCCGCTGCCCTCCTCGTCGATAACAACGATCAGGCTACTTTCAACGCCGGATATCTCCAGAGTCTTAGCGCCGTGCAGGGCCAGCTTTCCACCGCCGATTCCACCCTCAGTTCCGTCGTAACCGCTCTCCAACGCGCCATCAGCCTCGGCGTTGAGGGCGGCAACGGCACCCTCTCCGATAGCGATCGCGCCTCCATCGCCAACGAACTCCAGGGCATTCAGAGCCAGCTTGTGTCCCTCGGCAACACTTCCTACCAGGGCCGCTTCATTTTCGGCGGCACCAGCACAGGAACGCCCCCCTACGTCGTCGACAACAACGCTCCTTCCGGCGTCTCCTATGCCGGTAACCCTGGAGTAAATCAGGTGTCGATCGGCAGTGGATACAAACTCGCCATCAACCTCCCCGGATCGCAACTGCTTTCCGCGGCCGGCAATGACGTTTTTCTTTCTGTCCATAACCTCATCCAGGCCCTGCAAACCAATACCGGCATTCCCGACGCGGTCACCGCCGTAGGCGCCGCTTCCAGCTACATTTCGGCACAGCGCGTCTTCTATGGCAACGCCTCGAACCAGGCACAGTCCCAGACCACCTACCTCAATACCGCCAAACTCCAAATTGCCCAGCAGGAGAATACCCTCGGCGGCGCGGACCTGGCGACTGCCGCCACCAATCTCACCCAAGCCGGCATCGACACCCAGGCCACGCTGGCCGCTATCAGCAAGCTCTCACAAAATAATCTGTTCGATTACCTGAAGTAGCATCCCTAATGAGTAATCAGTGCAGATGACTGCAAATTACAAATTACCGATTCAGCGTTCGGGTCTAGAATAGAGATGATCTGGAGGTCTTTATGCGCATCGGAAAATACGAGAGTTCTGACGGTACCACTGGCACCGCAATCACTTTTCTGCTGATCGGGCTCGGCGTCGGCGCCGCGCTCGGCCTTCTGCTCGCTCCGAAAACCGGCCGCCAGTTGCGGAAGGACCTGCGCCGCTCCTATGATGACGCACTGGAGACCGCCTCCGACTGGACCGGCGAAGCGAAAGACCGTTTCGACGAGGTGGTGGAAAAAGGCGGCGACTTCGCCGACGAACTGCGGGCCAAGACCAAGCCGCTGAGCGATTTGCTCCGCCGGCCGTAACTCGCAGCCGCTAGTCGTCGGGACTCGCCAGTCGTTGGCAAAGCCCCGCCATCCGCAAACCGCTGTATCGCTCCCGCCTTATGGCTCGGGTTGAGTTTCGTCCTCAAGCCTGCGCTTCTTTTTGTGCACGTTGCGGATGACAATGCCCACCGAGAACCGGAAGTTGTCCTGTTTCTTCTTGCCGAGAAGCGGGAAATTGGTGCCGGTCTGCAAATAGTCGCCCTTCAACCGCAAGGCGAAACGTGGATTGATCTTGTAGTCCAGCCCGCCCCCCGCCACCAGCGCCCGCCCAGTGCCGATTTCCGTGAAGGTTTCCCCCTGGGCGCTGGCCACGCCGCGCGTCCCCTGGTGCCCGAACAGAAGCTCCCCAAACGGCGTCCACCTTTCATACTTGCGCCGGAAAAACTGCGCGCCGAATAGTATGTTGTACTCTCGCGTCGTAGCGTTGAACGTCGAACCCGACACTGGACAGAAGGGCGTGCACGGCGGAAACGGCGCCTGCTCCCCCACCGGAATCTTTGACGTTCCAAAGTATTGCCCGCCCTCCACTACGATCCCCAGCCAGTGCGTCGCGTTCAGTCCAAGAGATGCGTCCCATCCCGGCAATCCTGCCCAGTGTCCCGCATTGAACAGACCCGCCTCGGCGTACGAACCACCGGCAAAAAGCTCGATCCGCGGAAACGGCGGCGCCGGCACAGCGGCGTCGGCGGCAGTCGGGATCGGGGTCGCGGTTGGCTCTTGCGCTGGAACTGGAGCCTGGGCCTGATCCGGAGTGGCCGTTGTAGTAGGGGCCTGTGCCCACGACATCACACACAGCACAGCCACTCCAGCCAATACTCCCAGGTATCTCACGATTCCTCCTTGAATTGCAGCCGCCACTCCCACTTGGATGCGTCCGACAAACTATTGAGTATACCGTGCCTGCCCGGTGGAGACCCGAGCCTCCCCGCCCGCCATGCTCCGGCAGGGACGAGCCCGGAAGCCGTCGTTCGATTATTTTTGTCTCTCGCTTCTGGCAACGTTCTGCCGGCTCGGTACAATGGATGAAATTCATGGAAATCAAGCTGACCGAAACTGAAGTCCGTGTGCTCGGGGCGCTCATCGAGAAAGACATCACCACCCCGGAGTACTACCCGCTGTCGCTGAACGCTCTCGTCAACGCGTGCAACCAGAAGACAAATCGCGATCCGGTGCTGCACTTGGACGAAGACGCCGTGCGCGATGCGCTCGAAGGTCTCCAGCAGCAGCGCATGGCCGGACCCGCCCGCGGCGCGGACAGCCGCGTGACCAAGTTCGAACAGCGCTTGCAGGAGGTTTTTAATTTCACCCGCGCGGAGATTGCAGTGCTCTGCGTCCTGCTGCTGCGCGGTCCGCAGACGCCGGGCGAACTCCGCGGTCGTGCCGAGCGCTTGCATCGTTTCGAAGCGCTGGAGGACGTACAGTCGGCGCTGCAAAAGCTGATGCAGCGCGAACCGCCGCTGGCGAAAATACTGCCTCGACAGCCGGGAACGAAAGAATCCCGATATGCGCATCTCCTCGCCGGAGATGTAGTGGAAGCGGATGCTCCGCTGCACCCCGGCGCGATGGTTGAGCGCAATCCAGCGGAAGCGGAGCGTATCGCTCGACTGGAGGAAGAAGTCGCGGAACTGCGGCGGGAAGTCGGGGAAATGAAGGATCAGATGGAGAGGTTCAGGAAACAGTTTGAGTGAAAGCCACCCCCGAGTGCGCCGAGAATCTCGCCAGGTTCCCCCCGTGCGACCCACTGCCCCCGGTGGTTAAGTTTTTGGTTTTTCGCGCGGCGCTGTGAGCGGCCATGCGGGTGAAAACCTACAGCACGCGTTCCTGCGTATATCCCGCGGCACCCAGCGCCGAGATGATTTCGGCGATGTGCTCGGGGCCCCGGGTTTCCATCGTGATTTCGATCGCCGTTTCGCCCAGCCCCACCCCGTGGTACGCGCGGTCGTAGTCGGTCTCCACAATATTGGCGCGATGCTCGGCCAGTATGGATGTGAGGCGATTGAGCGCGCCGGGATAGTCGGGCAGATGCACCCGCAGGCGCACCAGGCGCCCGTCTTTGACCAGGCCACGCTCGATGATGCGCGACAGCAGCGTCACGTCGATGTTTCCGCCGCACACCAGCACTGCAACTTTCTTTCCCGTGAAAGGCAGCTTGCGGTTGACTAGGGCCGCGAGCGCAGCCGCGCCTGCCCCTTCGGCCAGAGTCTTTTCGCGCTCCAGCAACAACAAAATGGCGTTGGCGATTTCTTCTTCTTCGACCGTAACGATGTCGTCCACATATTTCTGAACCAGCGGCAGGGTGCGGTCGCCCGCCCGTCGGACAGCGATGCCATCGGCTATGGTCGACGCTGCCTTCAGCGTCACGGGCTTGCCTTCGGCGACGGCAACCTTCATGGACGGCAGGCGCGTGGGCTCAACTCCGAAAACTTTAATCCGTCGCTTCGACTCTGAAGTCGATTCTTTCAGCGCGCACGCGATGCCGCCGATCAATCCTCCCCCACCGATCGGAACGACCACCGCTTCGACGTCGGGATGCTGCTCGAGCAACTCCAGACCGATCGTGCCCTGCCCCGCGATCACCGCGTCGTCATCGAAAGCGTGCACGAACGTAAGCTGCTCAGCCTGGCTGCGCCGCACGGACTCTTCGAAGGCTTCGTCATAATTGGCCCCGTGCAGCACCACATCGGCGCCGTAACCGCGCGTCGCCGATACCTTGATGAGGGGCGTCGTCAGCGGCATGCATATCTGCGCCCGGATGCCGAGCTTGCCCGCATGGTACGCCACCCCCTGCGCGTGATTTCCAGCCGAAGCCGCAATCACGCCTCGCGCCCGTTCTTCCGGACCCAGTTGCAGCAACTTGTTCAACGCCCCACGCTCCTTAAAAGAGCCGGTTCGCTGCAGGTTGTCGAGCTTCAAATAAACCTGGTTGCCGGTGGACTCGGAAAACGTCTCGGAACGCGCGCAGGGAGAAAGGTAGATGGAACTGCGAATGCGCCCCAAGGCCGACTGGATGTCGCTCAGCGTGATCATTTTTCGACTACCGCTACCGATGCTAGGTTTGGCAACATCTTACCTGATCCCGCATCTGATTTCCCCGTCGAGACCCAGCTTGCCCCCTCTCGCCATGGCCACGCTGTCGCAGACCGGACAGGCCCCCGTCTCTACGCTCCGGGAACAGCAACATTGCAGAGAGAGAAACGAAGGGAGCGGTCGTAATCGCGTCCAAAGTGCGACTTCCGTAATGGCCCTTTCGGACGGGGACTAAGCCCTTTCGAAACCTACCCAACCAGGAAAAAGCCCGTCAGAATAGGCTTTTAGAGGAGTTCACCCCCTGGGACTCATGCCTACTTCGATCAGCGCCGTTCCCGCATCCCTTCCCGCCCATCGGAAGACGGCTGCGCGGGTCGCACTCTTTGACCTGCCCGAGGCCTCCGCTCAGCTCGTCACTGAGTGTTTTCGTCAATCTGGAATCGAAACCGTTTCGATCGCGCCCAAACATGCCGATCGATTGCAACACGAAAAGTTCGAGGCCTGCGTTTTGCCTCTCGGGGAACAGGCCCGCGGCATCATCGAGTTGGCTCGATCATCGGCTTCCAACAGCCGGATCATCATTTACGGCCTCGGCGGGACCGCGCAGGATAGCATGCGTTATTCGAAGTTGTGCCTGAACGCTGTCTTCCAAGAACCCCTCGAGCGCTCGGCCGCTATGAAACTCGTACGCTCGACTCGAATGCTCGTGCTGCACGAATTCCGCCGCTACGTCCGCATCCCCGTCATGACCGAGGTGGGAATCGCGATGGCCGATGGTGGCCGCATTACCGCCACCAGCCAGGAGATCAGTTCGGGCGGAATGTCGCTCAAAGGCAATCACGTGCCCGATCTAGGAGGCCTGGTCGAAGTCTCCTTCTCGTTGCTTACTCTGCCGCGCGTCTGGGTGCGCGGTCAGGTCACGTGGATAAAGGCGAACAAGACCTTCGGGATTCGCTTTGACGCTACCGACGAGCGCCGGACACGCCTGAAAGAGTGGATCGTCGCGTATCTGGAGGCCTAGCCGTCCGTCAGCCCTCAGCTCTCACCTTCAGTGAAACCTTCTTTTCCTGTTCCCGTTCCCGGCTACAATGATCGGCGTGAGTTCTTCTTCTGCCGTGCTTGATCCTGAGCCGCCCTCTGTCTTGGAAGCCCGGCGATTCTCGCTTCGACAGCGATTCCTTTTGTCGCTCATCAGTTGGGCGAGCTATCTCGCGATTTCGCTGATCGGTCCGACTCTTCGCTATTCCATCTCTTGGGAAGAGCCGCCTTCGCCGCCCGACGCCACTTACGAAAAGCCGGTGATCTACTCTTTCTGGCACCGGGCAGTGTTCGCCAGCGCCTGGCTTTGGAGAAAGACCGGAATCGCAGTGATGGTGAGCCGCAGCTTTGACGGGGAATATATCGCTCGGACGATTGAGAAACTTGGCTTCGTCGCGGTGCGTGGGTCCAGCAGTCGCGGCGGCGCGAACGCGCTGCTCGGCTTGAGAAGCCAACTGGAACGGGGCAACCTCGTCGCGTTTACCATTGACGGCCCGCGCGGCCCGAAATACGTGGCCAAGCCCGGCCCCGTGCTGCTGTCGCGCTCCACTGCCTTCCCCATGGCGGCGTTCTACGTCGCGCTCAGCGATGCCTGGGTGCTGAACTCATGGGATCAGCTGATGATCCCGAAGCCATTTTCGAAGGCCCTGGTACGCTTCAGCGCCAAGATGCGAGTTCCCGCGGCAGCCGGCGATGAGGAGATGGCTGATTTCCACCAGCAGTTGCAAGCCGCGCTCGAACGCGTCACCCGCTTCGCCGAGGACCACGTTGCGCAAGTAGGATCGCCGGACTTCCCCATCATCAAGGCCTAGCCATCCGCAATGGAGCGCCCGGCGTCCCCGCCCGGTTCGATGAACGGCCCATCCAGCCGCGAAGCGG
This sequence comes from Acidobacteriaceae bacterium, assembly GCA_003152795.1. Lineage (GTDB taxonomy): Bacteria > Acidobacteriota > Terriglobia > Terriglobales > Acidobacteriaceae > Acidiflorens. The sequence continues at coordinate 24,054 of PMBA01000387.1, forward strand.
CAGCCTTGGCTCGAAGCTCGAAGCTCGAAGCTCGCAGCTCGTAGCTCGAAGCTCGTAGCTCGAAGCTCGCAGCTCGTGGCTCGAAGCTCGTAGCTCGAAGCTCGCAGCTCGTGGCTCGAAGCTCGTAGCTCGAAGCTCGCAGCTCTCACGTTTGACTTTGTGTCGGCACGCCCGGTAAATTTGCGGGGCTGCTGTTTCTGCTCTTTCTCAATATCAGGTTCGCGCATGATCGTAGCCCGGCCAAACGCCGGCGCTATGGGAAGCGGGTGTAAATCCCGCGCTGCCGCGCAACTGTAAGCGAGGACAACGCAACCGGTCACTGGGGAAATCCTGGGAAGGCCGGTTGTAGTAGCCGGATGCTGGGCCAAAACCGCATCCTGACTCGCAAAGCCAGGAGACCGGCGTGAACCGTCCACACCAACCCTTTCGCGTGATAAAGGAGACGTGACATGCGGTTTTCCGGTCCATTCGCCGCCGTATTTTTTCTGTTGTCTTTTCTGTCCAGCGCGTCCGCCGAAATCAAAATTAAAGTGGTCGATCCTCAAGACGCCGTCGTCGCCGGCGCCGAGGTGCAATTGCTCAAGCCGGGGAAGTCCGTTCCCGCGGCCGTGCAAAGCACGTCCGCCGAAGGGTTCGCGATTTTTCGCGAGGCGGCATCCCGCTCTTATCGTGTCCAGGTGTTGGCGCCGGGCTTCGCGGCAGAAATCGTGACACTGGATCTTTCCCCGACTCCTGAAGTCATCACCATCAAACTCCGATTGGCGACGGCGGCGGAAACCGTAGTGGTGACCGCGACTCGCACCCCAGTTCCAAGCCAGGCCGCGGGCACTGACGTTGACACTCTTAGCAGCCAGCAGTTGGAGGTAATGCAGCCGATTGCCGCGGACGACGCCATGCGCTTTCTGCCGGGCGCGGTTGTGAATACTGCCGGGCAACGCGGCGGAATCTCCTCTCTCTTTGTTCGCGGCGGCGAGTCCACTTACAACAAAGTAATCGTCGATGGGGTTGCCATCGATAACCCGGGCGAAACGTTCGACTTTGGCACCCTACCCCTGGCGCAAGCGGACCGTGTGGAATTTGTGCGGGGCGCGCAGAGCACTTTGTACGGCTCCGATGCCATGACCAGCGTGGTGCAGGTGTGGACGCGCACCGGAAGCACTCCGGTCCCTGAACTCCGCTTTGGCTCCGATGGAGGGAATTTCGCAACGGCCAACGGTTACGCGTCTTTGGCCGGCGCCAACGGACGCTTCGACTATAACTTCTTCGGCAACCAGTTCAACACCCACGGCCAGGGCGTGAACGCTGCCTACTCGGATTCGCTCGCGGGCGCGAATGCCGGAGTCAGGCTGGCCAACGAGGTCTCCTTGCGCGTGCGCATGCGCCACTCCAACAGTCGCACCGGAGTTCCCGGGGAATGGAGCTTCAATGGCTACGACCCGCCGGTAAATGTGAATGGAGTGATGCAGCCCCTGCAGCCCGATCCCAGCGAATGGTCGCACCAGAATAATCTCTTGGGAAGTGTGGAACTTACCGTGGGCGCGCCTTCGGGTTGGCAGCACCGATTCACCGGCTTCGACTCCCTCTACCGCTACACCGACGTGAATCAGAACAGCAGTCCTGCCAGCTATGACTCCTATCCGGACCGCTACGACTCCCACGACAACCGCGTGGGATTCGAATATCAGGGTGATTACTCGGAGCGAACCTGGGCGCACAGCACCTTTGGATATCGCATCGAAAATGAGAATGGTGTTATTTCCGATCTGGATTCCCCTCCTCCCGCGCCCGGCCAGCGTTTGGGTCAGGATGCATACCTGCAACAGCAGCTTACGCTGGGCAGGCTCTCGGCCATCGCGGGCGGACGTTTCGTTCACAGCAGCGCATACGGCAATACCGGCGTGCCGCGGGTTGCGCTGACTTTGCTGGCGTTGCGCGGCGGAGACTTGCTTTCTGGAACGCGCTTGCGTTTTTCCTATGCCACCGGGTTTATGGAACCCGCGCTTTACCAGGTCTTTGGCGAGACGGGGTATGGCTACGCCTCGAACCGTAACCTGTTACCTGAGCGCACTCGATCCTTTGAGGCCGGATTCGAGCAGCGACTGTTGGCGGGGCGTTGGGCCCTCAACGCAACTTACTTCAATAACCTTTTCCATGATCGGATCGAGGCCCTACCCAATAAAACGGGCGAATACCAGTTTTTCAACGTGGAACAATCTTTCGCTCACGGCGCCGAAGTTGAGCTGCAAGGAAGAATCCGATCGGGATTGTCGCTGACCATGGCTTATACCTATACCTCAACCGAGATACTCGATAATCCCGTGTGTACGCAGGCGGCCCCGTGTTATTTTCCGTACGCTCCGGGAGATCCCTTGCTCCATCGCCCCAAGCATGCGGCAACCACGCTCCTCAGCTATCTGGGCACGCGATGGGGCGTGAATCTGGGAGCGAGCTTCGTGGGGCGTCGCCCAGACGACGACTTTGACGGCCTCAACATTTTCCACGCCGCCGGCTACACGCGCGTCGATCTCGGCGGATGGTACGCGATCAATTCGCGAATCACCGCTTACGCAAATGTCGGGAACGCGCTCAACGACCACTACAACGAAGTGGTCGGATATCCGGCGCTGACCGCAAACTTTCGCGCAGGCGTGAGATTTCGGATCGGAGGGGATTAGGCTAACGCCGGCTGCCGGCCGTCTGTTTTGACTCGTCGTCGGATTCAAGATCCTCGGACTGAAGATCATCCGCCGCAACCGGCCTGCGGGGCGGAGCTGGGGCCGTTCCGCCGTTGTAGCGGTGTCGTACCTGGTGGAGTTTCTCCACTTCCTTTTCCCCGAGCGGTTGCTCGTTGCCGAGCAAATGTGTGACCAGCGCGATCTTCGCGAAGTGCTCCACCGTCTCCATTTTCATGTAGGCACTCTCAAGCGACGACCCAAACGTCACCACCCCATGATTCGCCATCAGGATGGCATCATGATTCGGAATCAGCGGCTCCAGTGCGTCGGTCAGTTCGGGCGTCCCCGGTGTGCCGTAGCGGGCCAGCGGAATCGAGCCCAGTCCGACCACCACTTCGCACACCAGCGGCCGGTTCAGGTCGTAACCCGAAGCGGCAAACCCCGTGGCAGTCGGCGGGTGAGCGTGGACGATGCCCTGCACGTCGGGCCGCAGCCGATATATCAGCAGGTGCATCCCGATCTCGCTCGAAACTCTGCGCTTGCCCGCAAGCCGCTTTCCGTCCATGTCCACAATCACCATGTCGGAAGCGCGCATCCTGCCCTTGCTTAAACAGGTCGGAGTTACCAGCAGGCGGTTTTCGTCGAGCCGCACGGACAAGTTCCCGTCCGTGGCCGCAACAAAACCGTTTTCGTGCAGCATCCGGCCGAACTGCACAATCGCAAGTCGATGCTGCCGGTCGCTGGACATTGGGAAACCCTGAGCGGTCATGGTACAGCACGTCTCGGAACCCTTACAACCACTAGAAGGTCAAAATATGTAAAAATCGCCGGTCTAGAGCCGAGGCCTCGCCCCGCCCGCCGAACCCCGGCACCGGCCAGACGCCCCCCAAACCCTATAATCTCCTCGATGCTCGTCTCCGACTTCCATTTTGACCTGCCGCCCGATCGCATTGCGCAGGAGCCGTTGCCCGACCGCTCCGCATCCCGGCTGCTTCACCTGAATCGTCTCCNNGCCCAGCCCCCAAGCCCGCACAATCCTGCCGCGCGAGATTTTCTCCGCGGGCGCATCGAGGTTCTCCTGACCCGCCGCCTGGCGGACGACCCCAACGAGTGGGAATGCCTCGTACGCCCCGGCCGCAAGATCGGAATTGGCGAGAAACTCTACTTCGCCCGTCCATCCAGCGATCCGCTCAAGGGCGACCCACCCGAACTGGAAGCCGAGGTCACCGAACGCGGCAGCTTTGGGGAGCGCCGCATCCGCTTTGTCCCCGTCCCCGATTTCTTTGCCCGCGTCGAGCGGGTTGGACACGTGCCCCTTCCGCCCTACATCGACCGTGATGACCACCCCGCGGACCGCGAGCGCTATCAGACCGTTTATGCCCAGCCGCCGGGATCGATGGCAAGATCGGTAGCCGCGCCCACCGCGGGTCTCCACTTCACTCCTGAGATTCTCGACCGCATTCGCCAACGCGGAATTGAAATTGCCGAGATCACGTTGCACGTCGGACTCGGCACCTTTCAGCCGGTGCGAGTGGAAAACGTCGAAGATCACCAGCTGCATCGCGAGTGCTATGAGATTCCAGCCCCGGCGGCGCAAGCCCTCAACCGCGCGAAAGCCGAGGGGCGCCGCGTAGTGGCTGTCGGCACAACCACCGTCCGTACACTTGAATATGCGGCCGGGCGAACCGGCGAAAATCGCGTAGAAGCCGGTCGAGGCGAGGCCGACGCGTTTATCTATCCCGGCTACCGTTTTCGCCTCGTGGACGCCCTGCTGACCAACTTTCATCTCCCGCAATCCACCTTGCTGATGCTGGTGTGCGCGCTCGCCGGAAAAGAATTCGTAATGGCCGCATACCGCCACGCCGTCCAGGCAGGCTACCGCTTCTACTCCTACGGAGATTGCATGTTCGTAGAGTGACCAGTAAGTGGAGACGAGTGATGAGTGACCACTAATGAGTAGCAACCCCAAGCTGGTAGCATGGATATCAATGCATTACCGCTCATGCCAAGTGATTGCGCTAGTTTCCCTGGGCCTGATCTTCACGGCACAGGCGCAAAGCAGGTATGCGCCAGTTGCTTCCCAGGCGTCCAAGCCCGCCGCCAAGCCCAGCGACGACGCGCAGCTCTACCGCAACTCCACCTTNNCAGAAGTGCTGCTAGCCGCTTTCGAGCGCCCTCCCCAAGCCACCGGAGAAACCGTCAATTCCGCCGTCGTGATCGCTTCCGAGAGTGCTGCGTCCTATCCCGGCCTCAAGCAGGCCCAAGACTACCTCGGCCCGCTCACTGAACTAGCCACCGCCAAAGGCTTCAAAGCCGAAGGCGAACCCTATGCGCTCGAGGTTGAGTCGCGGCACCTTTTCCGCGCCGATTTCATCAAGCCGCTCAGAGATAACGACAAAAGCAAACTCACCATGCACCAGTGCACCCTGGTCCTGCTCACAAAAGGACATCTCGTCTCCTTCACCTTCATAGCCGGTTCCGAGGACGACTTGGACGACCTGATGGATGCCCTCCATTTCACAAACTGAAGCTCCCGTTGGGACTCCGCCCCGCAGCCAACCGCAGCTCGGCAGTAGCCCGTAGCAGCCCTCTGAATTCCCGAAAAATCCCTCCGCCGCCAGCCCTCCAAACCGCGCCCCTAAGAGCAACAAAAACCTCCGTTTATGCTCTCGATTCCAGCCTCAAAGTAAGCCTCTTTTCGTGTTAAAATAACCCCAGCTCTGGTGATAGCTAAATAGCAGAAAAGTCAATAAGTTGAGGTCACCCCAGCAGTCCCGGAATTGTCCCTCTTCCACGGAGCAGAATGGCCACCAAAGAACTGCAAGCCGAACTCGTTGACGGTAAGAGCGCCAACGCCAAGAATAGCGAATCCAAGAACATTTCCGCCAAAGCGCCCAATGGAGATTACACCGCCGACTCCATCAAAGTTCTCGGCGGCATGGAAGCCGTCCGCAAACGCCCCGCCATGTATATCGGCTCGACCGGCGAACTCGGTCTNNATTCCCGCCGCCCAGGTCGTCATGACTACTCTCCACGCTGGCGGCAAGTTCGACAGCAATTCCTACAAAGTCTCCGGCGGTCTGCACGGCGTCGGCGTGAGCTGCGTCAACGCGCTTAGCGAAGAACTGGATCTCGAAATCTGGCGCGACGGTTTCACCTGGGAGCAGACCTACTCGAAAGGCGAACCTACCAGCAAACTGAAAAAGGCCGGAGCCAGCAAGAAGCGCGGCACCAAGGTTCACTTCGTCCCCGACAAGACCATCTTCACCACCACCCTCGAGTACAACTTCGACACTCTCTCGCAGCGCCTCCGCGAACTCGCTTTCCTCAATAAGGGCCTGATCATTACCCTTACCGACGAGCGCCAGACCGACTCCAAGACCAACGAAGCCAAGCGCACCGAGTTCAAGTACACCGGCGGCATCGCCGAGTTCATCAAGCACCTCAACCGCGGCAAGCAAACCCTCCACGACAAGCCCATCTACATGGAAGCCGACAAAGACCAGGTGCACATCGAGATCGGACTCCAGTACAACGACGCCTACTCCGAATCCGTTTTCAGCTTTGCCAACAACATCAACACCGTCGATGGCGGCACCCATCTCTCCGGCTTCCGCACCTCGCTCACCCGCACCATCAACTACGCCGGACAACAGATGGGCCTGTTCAAGGACGTAAAAGAAAATCTCACCGGAGACGACGTCCGCGAAGGTCTCGTTGCCGTAATCAGCGTGAAGCTGCCGCAGCCCCAGTTCGAAGGCCAGACCAAAGGCAAGTTGAATTCCGATATCGCCGGAGTTGTGCAGGCCGTAGTCAATGAAAAGTTGGGAGCATTCTTCGAGCAAAACACCGCCGTCGCGAAAAAAATCATCAACAAAGCCATTGACGCTGCCCGCGCCCGCGAGGCCGCCCGCAAAGCCCGCGACCTCACCCGCCGCAAAGGCGCGCTCGATGGCGGAGGACTTCCCGGCAAACTGGCCGACTGCTCCGAACGCGACCCCAACCGCTGCGAATTGTTTCTGGTGGAAGGAGAATCGGCAGGCGGCACCGCCAAACAGGGCCGCGACCGCCGCTTCCAGGC
>PMBA01000387.1:30829-31728 GCA_003152795.1 Acidobacteriaceae bacterium
CTGCTGCTCACCTTTTTCTTCCGCCACATGCAGGAGCTCATCAAGCGCAACAACGTTTACATCGCGCAGCCCCCGCTCTTCGGCATCAAGAAGGGCAAGAGCCACCAGTACATAAAAAACGAACACGAGTTCGTCAAGGTCATGGTAAAGCGCGCCTCCGAAGGCCTGGTCATCCGCTACGGAGAAGGCGCCGCGAAACTGGAGGGCACCTCCCTCACCAAGTTCATCACCGTGCTGAACGAGTATCTTGAATTTTTAGGCAAACTGAACAAGCGCCTGCGCGCTGAAGAAATCACCGCGCTGCTGCCGAAGCTCGACCTCGCCAAGCGCGTCGATTTCGAAGGCGACAAGAAGACTCCGCCGAAGAAAATCGAGAAGCTCGAAAAAGAACTCAAGCGCAAGCAGAAAGACCTGAGCCTGAAGAGCGTGGAAACCCGCTTCGACGAAGAACATAATCTCTGGGAAGTGCACTTCGTGAACTCGCAGGGCGCCGAGCACGTCATCAACTGGGAACTGGCCTCCAGCCCGGAATGCCGCCAGCTCATCGCCAAGTTCAAGCAGATCGAGCAGTATCTCGAGCCGCCCTTCGTGGTCGAGAGTTTGCCGAGAGTGGCAAAGGCGGCAACCAGCGCTGCGGATAAGAACGCGAAAGACGAGGAAGAGACTGACGACGCAGGCAACAACGAAGACGCCGACGAAAATCTGAGCGCCGCCGAAAAAGAGGAAGCCGAGAAGGCTCAGAAGAAATCTGGCAAGCCGCCAGCCCTCAGAGGAAGAGCGAAAGAACCCGAGATCGTCGAGAAGAACACCGCCCGCGAGCTCTTCGACTACGTCCTGAACGAAGGCCGCAAAGAGTACATCGTCCAGCGCTACAAAGGCCTCGGAGAAATGACCGCCGA
>PMBA01000132.1 GCA_003152795.1 Acidobacteriaceae bacterium
CTGGATACGAACCGTTTTTGCCACCGGCTGCGCAGCGCTGAACCCTTCGCTGCCTTATACTAATCAGATACGAATGTGGCAAGAGTCCTTCTGGGTCATCGCATAGGAATGTATCGTCCTCATCTGCGCCTTTTTTTGCTCCTACTTTTGTCGGCGGCCGCCTTTCCGCTGAGCGGATGCCTGTTCCGGACTCGTCCTCTGGACCGTCACTTCTCCGACCGGCCGCTGAAAACCGCATCCCAGGAGCAATTGATCGAGTACATCAACGCGCAGGCCGCCAGGATTCAGTCGATGCAGGCGACGGTGGATATTGACGCTTCGACCGGAGACGTTAAAAACGGCCGCATCACGGATTACAAAGAGATTCGCGGCTACGTCCTGGCCCGCAAACCGGCCATGCTGCGCATGAAGGGCCTCCTGCCGCTGGTCCGGAACACCGCCTTCGATATGGTGAGCGACGGGCAGGATTTCAAGCTCTGGATTCCTCCCAGAAATAAGTTCGTCATGGGCTCGAACAGTGCCGACAACTACCAGCCCGACAAACGACTGGAGAACATGAGGCCGCAGTACATTTACGACGCGCTGCTGATCCCGGAGATCGGTAAGGACGAGATTGCGGTGCTGGAAAACGGTTACGAAGTCGTCCTGGACTCGAAGCGGCATCGGGTCGAGCAGCCCGATTACGAACTGGCGGTCATCCGCCAGGGTCCTCAAGGCTGGTATCTGTCGCGCAAGATCCAGTTCAGCCGAACCGACCTGCTGCCGCACCGGCAAAGTATCTACGACCAGCAGGGAAACGTCGCAACCGACGCCCGCTACCAGGATTACAAGGAGTATGCGGGAACGACATTTCCGGCGCTGATTGAGATCGAACGGCCGCGGGAGAATTACGACATCACCCTGAGCATGGTCAAACTTGAAATTAACAAAGCGCTGGCCGACGACCAGTTTACCTTGGAGCAGCCGCCAGGGGCAGAAGTGGTCCGCCTCGACGGCTCAAACCCCAGCGCCGCGAAATCACCGGCAGGCCAGCAGTGAAGGCAGGTCGCTAGGCGGGAGAGAGGTCGTTCGTCGTTAGTCGTTCGCGGTTGGTCTGTGATGCGACGTTTGCGAACCATAACGGGTTCTTGCGAAAGACGAACGACGAACGGCGAACGACGAACGACTGCTTCTCCGGAACACACATGATGAATCGCATGATCGTCGGCAATCTGGTGCATCGCCCACTGCGCTCGCTGATCAGCGTTGTAGCCGTTGCCCTCGAAGTCACTCTGATCCTGCTGATCGTGGGCCTCTCGCTTGGCATGTTGCAGGACAACCGCACCCGCACCGCCGGCATCGGAGCCGATGTGCTGGTGCTGCCGCCGGGGTCCTCTTTCATCGCCGGGCTGACGGGCGCGCCCATGCCAATCAAGATCGGAGGCGTGCTCGCCAAACTCCCCCATGTAAAGAGTGTGGCCCCAGTGATTACTCAAATCTCTTCGGCGGGGACGCTTGAGATCATTGCCGGAATCGACCTGCCCACCTATGAAAGCATGTCGGCGGGCTTCCACTATCTGGCGGGCGGGCCATTTCAGGGACCATACGATGTGCTGGTCGATGACCTTTTCGCCAAGTCCAAGCACGCCCGGGTGGGCGACACGGTTGAAATCCTGAACAACAAGTTCCGCATCTCCGGCATCGTCGAACGAGGCAAGGGCGGCCGCAAGTTTGTTCCCCTGAGCACTCTGCAGGACCTGATCGGGGCCCGGGACAAGGCCACCGTCTTCTATCTCAAGCTCGACGACCCGGCGAATGCGGACGCGGTGGTCGATGAGATCAAGAGCCTGCCGGGCATGGAGCGTTATGTCGCGAACTCCATGGCCTCCTACCTGGCCATGATGACCACCGGCAACTACCCGGGGCTTTCCACTTTTATCGACGTGGTGGTCGGCATTTCCGTGGTCATCGGATTCATCGTAATTTTCCAGGCCATGTACACGGCGGTCATGGAGCGGACGCGCGAAATCGGCATTCTGAAGTCGATGGGGGCGTCGAAGCTGTACATCGTGAATGTGGTGCTGCGGGAGACGGTGGTGCTGGCCCTGGGCGGCATCGTGCTGGGCATCGTGGTGAGCCTGGCGGCCCGGGCGGCCCTGGCGCACCGGTTTCCGCTGCTGCAGGTGGTGGTGGACGGCGGCTGGATCGTACGCGCCACCCTGATTGCGACTGCCGGCGCGATTGCCGGCGCGCTGTATCCGGCGTTCAAGGCGGCGCAAAAGGATCCCATCGACGCGCTGGCGTACGAATAGGGCGCGCCCTTTCCAGATTTCGCTTGACTTCGCTTTTCTTTCGCCCGTTACTGACCCAGTCTTTTCTGCGGCAATAATTTTCCTCGCAAATCGGAAGAGAATGCACGATACTGCCGGTGAATCTGTGCCGTGCTATAATCACGCGCCGTTACGCACCAGCAGTTCAAGTTGCGCAGCGGTTGTCCTAATTCCGGGGCTTCGCGCGCCCAGGCGCGCGGGTGACCTCAAATAAGCAGGAGGAGATATGCGCTTCGATGATCCGACTCTGTACGGTCGGGATGATGAGACGGATGAGTACAGCGACAGCGGCGCCTACGGCGAATCGCTGGAAGAGGATTTGGAAGAAGAGGAAGAAGAGGAAGAAGAACCCATTGTCGTGGACGAAGACGACGAGATCGTCGTGCCGCCCCCGGTCCGAGAACCTGCGCCCGTGACTCCATCGGGCCAGAGCGCGCCTCCGAAGAAGAAAGCGCCGGCCAAGAAAGCGCCAGCNNGAAAGCGCCAGCGAAGAAGGCGCCGGCCATGAAGAAGGCGGGCAAGAAGCCGGCGAAGAAAGCGGCAAAGAAACCAGCCTCAAAGAAGAAAGCAAAACCGGCGAAGAAGAAAACGGCGAAGAAGCCGGCGAAGAAAGCGCCAAAGAAAGCTGCAAAGAAAAAAGTTGCGCGCAAGAAGGGCCGCCGCTAGCGTTTCGCGCGCTCAGCCCCAATGATGGCGGAAGCGTGGCTCTCGTTCCCGCTTCCGCCATTTTATTTGTCTTCTTATTTATCTTCCGTTATTTATCTTTCGTCGGGCACGATCGCTTCCGCTTCGATTTCCAGCAGCATCTCTGGAGAAACCAGGGCCGTGACCGCCAGCATGGTGCTCGCGGGACGAATGTCGCGAAAAAATTCCCCGTGAGCTTTCCCTGCTTTTTCCCAATCGGCAATGTTGGTAAGGAACACTCGCGTGCGGACGACATCTTGCAGTGACGCTCCGGCCCGCTGCAAGGCGTGGTCAATGTTCTTGAGGATCTGAACCGCCTGCGCATAGGCATCGCCGGCGACGATCTTGCCGTCGGCTCCAGTGGCGGTTGTACCCGCGACATGGACATGCGCGCCCACGCGCACCGCACGGGAGTAACCGACAACTGGTTCCCACGGGGTTCCGCTTGCAATGTTGATTCGCTCCACTCCGCCTCCGTTTTCCCCTTCTTCTTGTCCGGGAAGATCCATTGAATCAAATTTTCGATCGGTGCGATGAAAAATTAGCAGCCGCCTGCCTTGGCTGCCAACAGATACGCTGAAATGCCGCGCCCCGCGCTCGTTTGTAGCCACACCATGGCTCGAATGGGTACTTGCGTTGGAATGGGATTCACGGTATCTAATGCGCACACGGTTCTGTTCCGATAAAGAACCATTAGAGGTCGCTTTGGGGAGGAAGTGGGGCCATGGAAATTCCGGAGACGCATCCGCTGCAGCAACTGTTTCTTGAACTGGTCGGCCGTCACTATGCCGAGGAGATTGGAATTCGCGATCCGCAGGTGGTGAACTACGTTGCCCATCTGCTCTCGGAGTTTTGCGATGCCGAGCAGTTATCGAAAATCCGCAATGCGGCGGGGAAGCCGTTGAACGATGTGGGAGAAATGCTGATCGAGTCGGACCCGGTCTACGGTCCCGCGCCCTCGTTCGACCGCGAGCGCCAGGTCCGCAAGCACATTGGCGACTACACGCTGTTCTATGCCGGCATGTTTCCGGAGAGCATCAATCACTATCGCCTGCGCCGCCAGCGGGTCGAGGGCTTCGTGGATTGGGTGAAAGCTGGCAAGGAAAGCTACTACATCGTCTCCAAGTTCGAGCACTTCGAGTACGCCAAGGTGGCCCCGCTGTTCAAGCAACTCTCGCAAAAATTTGAGCAGTGCGTGCACGGACTGAATCTGGTGAAGAACGAACTTGAAGTGATGCAGCACCCGATTGCGAGGAGAGCGAACGAACTCATTATGTAGGATTGCAGAGGTGAGACGGGAGATTGCAGAGGTGAGAGGTAAGATTGCAGAGGTGAAAACCCAAGCGTGCCGGAATTGGGTTTACCTTTGCAATCTGACCTCTGACCTCTGACCTTTCACCATCCGCCTGCCCGCGATTTCAAATTTCCCTTCCAGCACAATCCTGATCGCTTCGCTGTAGGCGATGTGTTCCTGCTCAAGAATTCGTGCCGCCAAGGTGTGCTCGTCGTCGGAGTCCAGCACGGGTACGGTCTTCTGCACGAGGATGGCGCCGTGATCGAGTTCCTCATCCACGAAGTGCACTGTGCACCCGGTTACTTTCACGCCGTAGGCAAACGCCTGTTGCTGCGCTTCGAGTCCCGGGAACGACGGTAGCAGCGACGGATGGATGTTGAGGATTCTCGCGGGAAACTGCTGTACGAACCATGGAGAGAGCAGGCGCATGTAACCGGCGAGGCAGACGAGATCGACTTTGTTGTCCAGGAGCGCAGCCACAACTTCGCGGTCGTGCTCCTCGCGGGGCTTGCCTTTCGATGCAATGACCAGCGCGTTGAGGCCGCGCACGCGGGCGGTTTCAAGGCCGGGAGCATCGGCGCGGTTCGAAATCACCACCGCAATCCGGGCATCGGGTATCCTGCCCGCCGCAATGCTGTCGGCGATGGCGACAAAATTGGAGCCGCGTCCGGAGAGGAGAATGCCGAGATTCTTCATCAATTGGTAATTGGTAATTTGTAATTTAAAAGTGCGCAGCTCGATGGGATTTCCAATTACAAATTACAAATCACCAATTACAAATGTCTCCTAGCTAAACATCACCTTGCGATCGCCCTTGACGATCCGACCGACGCTGTAAAACTTTTCTCCCGCGCGTTCCAGCAGCGTCTGCGCCTTCTTGAATTTCTTGGCGGGGACCACAATTAACATACCAAGGCCCATATTGAAGGTTCGGAGCATCTCTTCTTCCGCGACGGCGCCGAGTTTCTGCAGATGTTCAAAGATGGGCAGAACCGGCCAGGTGCCGAGTTCGATCACAGCCGACGTGCCTTTGGGCAGCACTCGGGGCAGGTTCTCGGTGATGCCGCCGCCGGTNNCCAGTAGCTGCGATGGGTGCGCATCAGTTCGTTGCCGACCTTATTCTTAATCTCGCTGACAAAAGTTTCGGGGGAATAGCCTGCAATATCAAAAAGCAGTTTGCGAGCCAGCGAGTATCCGTTGGTATGCAGGCCGTTGGAAGGCAATCCCAGGACGATATCCCCAATCTGCACGTCTTTGCCGCTGATGATGTGGTCGCGTTCCACCACTCCGACGATGAATCCAGCAAGATCGTACTCGCCTTCGGGATAGAAGCCGGGCATTTCGGCGGTCTCGCCTCCGATCAGGGCGCAGCCGTTGTGCTTGCAGGCCTCGGCGAGGCCGCCAACAATCTTTTCCGCGACTTCCGGTTCCAGCTTGCCCACGGCGAGGTAGTCCATAAAAAACAACGGCGCCGCACCCTGCACGGCGATGTCGTTCACGCAGTGATTCACCAGGTCGGCGCCGACGGTGTGGTGCAACTTCATCTCGAAGGCTACTTTTAACTTGGTGCCCACCCCATCCACGCTGGAAACGAGCACCGGATCCAAATACTTCTTATCGACAGAAAACAGCCCGCCGAATCCGCCAATCTCGCTCAGCACTCCCTTGGTAAAAGTTTTGTGGGCGAGATACTTGATGCGCTGCTTGGTGCGATTGCCGCGATCGATGCTGACACCGGCATCAGCGTAGGTGATGGAGTCGTTTTGAGGTTTGGGGTTCTGGGCCACTTTTTCAGTCCGTTGCCAGGGTGGAGAAATCTGCGGCGCCACCGAGCCGGAGGAAGCAATTCAGGCGCAACAAATTCTAGCACGTCTGGAGTCGCTTCCGGGCTTTCCAGACAGCATGAGCGAAGGCGCTATAATGCTGATCCAAATCTTTTGTTCCGGAGACAAGGATGCGAATTCCGATCGTTCTCTTTATCGCTGTGCTGACAATTCCGTTGGCAATGGCGCAACAGAACCAATCCCAGGATACGGCGCCCGAGAGCGCCAAGCAGGCCCCCTCCAGGAAAGACAAAAAGCAGCCACCGCCGGCGAACGCCGCAACCCCGGATAAGTCCGCCGAAAGCGGTAAGGCTGCAGAACCGCCCAAAGCCGAGTCCAGCGAAGCGGCCGATAAGGATAGGGATAAGGATAAAGATAAAGATAAGGAAGAACATTACGATGTGGCCGAAGTCCCGGCCGTGATTACTCATCACCAGATGACGTTGAACGGCAAGACTCTCAGTTACACGGCGACGGCCGGGAGACTACCGCTCAAGCGGGGCGACGGCCGGACGGAAGGCGAAATGTTCTTCGTCGCCTACACGCTCGACGGACAGGAAGCGGGAAGGCGTCCCCTGACGTTCTCGTTCAACGGCGGTCCAGGTTCCGCGTCGGTGTGGCTGCACATGGGTGCGCTTGGACCGAAGCGCGTCGTGCTTCAGCCCAACGGCTTCATGCCGGCGGCTCCCTATCGTCTGGAGGAAAATCCCGACACGCTGCTTGATCGCACCGACATTGTGATGGTGGATGCCATGGCGACCGGTTACTCGCGGGCCGCAACCGCGGAACTGACCAAGAAGTTTCTGGGCGTAAAAGGCGACGTGCAGGCCTTCGGAGAATTCATACGCCTCTACATCTCGCGCTACGATCGTTGGAGTTCTCCGCTGTTTCTGCTGGGAGAAAGCTACGGCACGACGCGCGCCGCCGGCATCGCCGGATATCTGGCGGACCATGGCATCGCCTTCAACGGCGTGACCCTGCTCTCGATGGCGGTGGATTTTCAGACGCTGGAATGGAACAAATCGAACGACCTGCCATATTTTCTGCTGGTGCCCACGTTCAACATGATCGCCGGCTACCATCACAAGCTGTCCGCCGATCTCACGGCGGATGTGCCGAAGACGCGCGAAGAAGTTGTGCGCTGGTCGAATAGTGAATACGCGCTCGCTCTGGGCAAGGGCGACGCCCTGACGCCGGAAGAGCACCGCAAGATTGTCGAGCAGCTGTCACGCTACATCGGGTTGCGCCCGGAAGTGATCGATGCGCACAACCTGCGCATCGACGTTCCCACCTTCACCAAAGAGTTGCTGCTTGATCGGAAACTGATCGCGGGCCGCCTCGATGGCCGCTTCAGCAGCCCGAATCCCGACGACGATCGTTTCTACGATCCGACCAGCGCCGCCATTCTGCCGCCCTATACCTCGGCGTTCAACAATTATCTGCGTACCGAGCTGAACTACAAGTCCGACATGCCCTACCGGGTTTTCGCCGACGACCAATCCGGCTTCCGGGACTGGGAGTGGGGCAACGCCAAGGAGGGTTTCCCCAGCACGGCGGGCGGGTTGCGATCGGCCATGATCAAGAATCCGTATATGAAGGTCCTGGTGATGGAAGGCTACTATGATCTGGCCACACCGTTCGCTGCGGCGAACTGGACCATGGATCATCTCGACCTGGACGCCCAGTTCCGGCAGAACGTTTCGTACGCGACCTACAACTCGGGCCACATGGTGTACATTGATCGCGCCGAGCACAACAAGATGAAGAAAGACCTGGTGGACTTCATGGAGAGGTGCCTGCCGAAGTAGCTCGGCAGTTGCTTGTGCCCGGGAACTCCGTATTCCGACACAATGCTGAAAATCAAACGCTGAGCCCATGCGCGCCACCGTCATCCTCGGGTTGGGAACTTCACCGGCCGACTTGAAGCCGTTTCAAGACGGCACTCCAACCCAGTGGCTGGAGGGACTGCCCGTTTCCTCCAGCGACGCAGATGTCATCTTAATTTTTGGCGGGGACGGGACGATTCACCGTCATCTGCCGGCACTGGTGCGCCTCCACCTTCCTGTACTGATCGTTCCAGCCGGCAGTGGCAATGACTTTGCTCGCGCGCTGAAGCTGCACTCGGTGCGAGACTCCTTGCGCGTGTGGCGTGATTTCGAGTCGGGAAACATTCAGCCGCAGGCGGTCGATGTCGGGGTAATTGTCCCGTCCGCTTCGCCGGAGCGCACCTATTATTTCTGCTGCGTCGCTGGGTGCGGCCTGGACGCCGCCGCCGCCCGCCGCGCCAACCAGATGCCGCGCTGGCTGCGGGGACACGGCGGCTATGCCCTGGCTCTGTTGCCGCTGCTGCACAAGTTGCCGGCTTCTCTCATGCGGCTGACGCAGTTCAATGGCGCGGAGCATACCGAAACCGAAGAGCACACCCTGCTCGCCGCCTTCGCCAACACGCAGTTCTATGGTGACGGCATGCGCATCGCGCCGGAAGCGGATTTCGCCGATGGCAAGCTCGACATTTGCCGGATCAGCAAGTTGAGCCCGCTCAAGCTACTCAGTATGTTTCCAACGGTGTACTTCGGGCGTCACCTGCTGTTGCCCGAAGTGGAGTACTCGCGCGCCGAGCGAGTTCACGTGCAGGCCGAGATTCCGCTCGAGATCTACGCGGATGGAGAGTTTGTGTGCGAAACGCCCGCCGAGATTTCCGTCGCCGCCGGCGCACTGCGAGTGATCAGGCCTTCGTAGGGGCGGACGCCCTCGTCCGCCCCGCTTCCACACTACCTATTTCTTGGCTAACCGCCCGTAGCGCGCATCAAGCGCGATATTCAGTTCGAGCACGTTCACACGTGGCTCGCCCAGGAATCCCCATTGCCGGTCCTTGGAGTTCTCCTGAACCAGGCGAGCAACTTCGGTTTCCGGAATCTTGCGGTCCGCAGCCACGCGCCGAATCTGAAACTCGGCTGCCGCTGGCGAGATATCGGGATCGAGTCCTGAGCCCGATGTCGTTACCAAATCGACAGGGATGGGAGTGTTCGGATTCTCGGCTTGCAGCCTGGCAACATCTCCATTCACGCGAGTGATCAACTGCGCGTTGGTCGGACCGAGATTCGAGCCGCTGGAAGCGCTGGCGTCGTAGCCTGCGGCACCGGCGGCCGATGGCCGGGAATGAAAGTAGCCTGGTCCCGAGAATGGCTGGCCGATCAGGCGCGAGCCAATTAGCACTCCGTCTTTCCCCTGGATGAGCCCGCCGTTGGCCTGCCTGGGGAAGATGATCTGCGCCAGTCCAGTCACCAGCAGGGGATACAGAATTCCCAGCAGAACCGTGGTTGCGATTGTCATGAGTACCGCTGTGATCAGATTTTTCTTCATAGGTTGTCTCGATGCCGGACCTTCTCGCGCCCGTTCTTCCTATACCAGCTTGACGCCGGTGATGAACATGTCAATCAGCTTGATGCCGATGAAGGGCACCACCAGGCCGCCAAATCCATAGACCAGCAGATTGCGCCGCAACAGAGATTCGGCGCTCATGGCCTGGTATGCGACTCCTCGCAGCGCCAGTGGAATCAGGGCCACGATGATGAGCGCGTTAAAAATAACGGCGGAAAGCACGGCCGAGTGCGCCGACTGAAGCCGCATGATGTTCAGCGCATTCAGCACCGGAAACGTGCCGGCGAACATTGCGGGAATGATCGCGAAATACTTGGCCACGTCGTTGGCAATCGAGAAGGTGGT
>PMBA01000360.1 GCA_003152795.1 Acidobacteriaceae bacterium
GGCCGTCCGCCGGCCGGGCCTTCCATTGCAATTTCGTTCTTCCTGGTGGCGATCGCCTGCAGTTTTGCGGGCTTGTGTTACGCCGAACTGGCGTCGATGATTCCCATCGCTGGCAGCGCCTACACCTACTCCTACGCGACGCTCGGCGAAATTTTTGCGTGGATCATCGGCTGGGATCTGATTCTCGAATACGTGGTCAGCAACGTCGCCGTGGCGGTGGGCTTTGCCGGCTATACGAAGGCGCAATTCGCGGCGTTCGGTATCAACCTGCCCGATAAATGGGCGAGTCCGGTGTGGGCCGGCGGGCAATGGACGGGCGCGTATTTCAATCTTCCGGGATTCCTGATCGTATTTATTCTCACGCTGCTGCTGGTGCGTGGAGTGAAGGAATCGGCGGAGACCAACAACATCATGGTCGCGGTCAAGATCGGCGCCATCCTCACGTTCCTGGTGGTGGGTGGAATGCTGGTAAAGCCCGCCAACTGGACGCCCTTTGCGCCTTCCGGATTCGCCGGAATCGTTACCGGAGGCGCGATCGTTTTCTTTACCTACATTGGATTCGATTCGGTCTCGACGGCGGCGGAGGAGTCGCGCAATCCGCAAAAAGACTTGCCCTTCGGCATCATCATGTCGCTGGTTGTCTGCACGCTGCTCTATGTTGGCGTCGCTCTGGTGCTGCTCGGCATGATGAAGTACACCACCTTCGTTTCCGGGGAAGCGGCCGAAGCCCCGGTTGCTTACGCGATGAAGTATCTGGGAGTGCACCCGCTTTTCCGCTCGGTGATCGTGATTGGGGCGCTGACCGGGATGATTTCTTCGCTACTCGTGTTTCAGTACGGGCAGGCGCGGATCTGGTATGCCATGTCGCGCGATGGCTTGCTGCCGAAGTTGTTCTCGGCCGTGCATCCGAAATATAAAACGCCGTACTGGTCNNCGACGCAATCAGCCCGATCGCAAGCGCGCGTTCCGCGTTCCCTTTGTGCCCTGGTTCCCGCTGATGTCGGTGCTGCTGTGCGGCGGACTGATGTTCGGGCTGACGCTGATTACCTGGCTGCGCTTCGTGATCTGGTTGGCGCTGGGGCTGGTGATTTACATCTTCTATAGCCGGCATCACAGCGAGTTCAGCAGGAAGAAAATCGGATGATCGCGTCATTGGATTCTTGATTCTGCATGTTTGTGTGGTAACGGGGCGGTGCCCGGTTCGGGCGGAGCAGAGCCCCCGCCACCACACGACCACAATCCTTTAGAATCGGTGCATGCCTGCGGAGCCATCCCGATTCATCCTCTCGCTGCCCAAGGCCGAGCTCCATCTTCATCTCGAAGGCTCGATCGAGCCGTCCACGCTGCTTGATCTGCGTCAACGTCACGGCATGGATGGGGCGTCGCTCGCCGAAGTGGAACAACTCTACAACTACAAGGATTTCGCAGGCTTCCTCACGGCTTTCAAGGATGTCACGGGACACCTGCGCACTCCGGAAGACTACGAATTAATCACGTACCGGCTGATGGAGCGGCTGAAGGCGCAGAATGTGCTTCATGCTGAAGTGATTGTTTCGGTGGGCGTGTGTCTCTGGCGCAAGCAGGATTTCGCGGCGATTTTCGAGGGGCTGGATCGTGGACGGCTGCGCGGAGAGAAGGACTTCGGCATTTCGCTGTTATGGATCTTCGATGCCATCCGGCAGTTCGGCGCGGAGAAAGCGCAGAGTGTGCTCGATCTCGCCATCCAGTTTCGCGAGCGCAACGTGGTTGCCTTCGGCATTGGCGGCGACGAACTTGCGGGTCCGCCGGAATTGTTCGCCGGAGTCTACGCGCGCGGCGCGGAGCACGGTCTTCATCTCACGGCGCACGCCGGTGAAAGCGCCGGGCCGGATTCCATCTGGGGCGCGCTCAACCTCAAAGCGGAACGCATCGGCCACGGGCTTACCGCAGCGCGGGATCCAGAACTGATTGAAGAATTGGCCGAGCGCCAGGTTCCGATTGAAATCTGCGTTACCAGCAATCTGCGGACGGGCTGCTGCGCCGAACTGGCGCAGCATCCGGTGCGCAGCTACTTCGATCAGGGCCTGATGCTGACGATCAACAGCGATGATCCTGCCATGTTTCGAACGTCGCTGGTTGCAGAGTATACGCTGGTGCAGGAGGCGTTTGGATTCACCGACGAGCATCTCCGCGAGTTGGCGCGGAATTCGTTCGAGGCGTCGTTTTTACCGGCAGAAAAGAAGGTGGAGTTTCTGAATCTGTTTGACTCGGCGGCGCTTCGGACTTAGGCGTTTTCTCCTGGATCCAATTCAAAATGTAGAGCGGATACCCTTCTCCGCGTGCCTGCGGCGTCATCTCCGTCAGCCGACAGCACCACAAATATCACCGTTTGGTGATATAATTCAGAGAGAGGTCCTAATGAGAGCAACGGTTGCACTCGACGATGAATTAGTACAGAAGGCTCAGGAACTCTCGGGCGTCACGGAAAGAACGGCGTTGCTCCGCGAGTCGTTGAAGGCTTTGATTCACCTTAAGTCTTCGAGTCGGCTGGCCGCTGTGGGGGGCACGGAACCAGACTTGGAAGACATTAAGCGCGTCAGGGCTGACCACTTGTGATTCTGGCCGACACCTCGGTTTGGATTGACTATCTTCGCCGGGGCAATCCGGAGATGAAGAAGCTTCTCGCCCGGGGACAGGTCGTGATGCACCCTTTTGTCGTTGCTGAGATCGCGCTGGGTTCACTGCGCAACCGGCGTGAGAGGCTTGAAGAATTGGAAGCACTGCTCGAAGTGAAGGTGGCGCAACTCCAGGAAGTGCGGCACATGATTGAGACCCGCGCCCTGTATTCGAAGGGCCTTGGCCTTATCGATGCGCACCTGGTGGCTTCTTGTTCGATGACGCCCGGCACACAACTTTGGACGCTTGATGCCGCTCTGGCAAAAGTAGCGATGGCCGTGGGAATTGTGGTGCGCTTACCCTAAGCGCTGCTCCACTGGAAACCGCCCTGCCGGTCCAAAATCCCGCTCCACTTCATCGCTGCGATTGGTGTTGCGCTCATCTATAATGCGTCGCTATGAAACTTGACGAGAAAATTGCGGAACTGAAAAAGCGCGACCAGCTGGCCGAAGCAGGCGGTGGGGCGCAGCGGCGCGAGCGCCAGCACAAAGAGGGCAAGATGTCGGCCCGCGAGCGCATNNCGCTGCCACGACTTCGGCATGGCCGAGCAGAAGTACTACGGTGACGGTTTCATCACCGGCTACGGCCGCGTGGAAGGACGGCTGGTGTTTGTTTTCGCGCAGGATTTCACCGTGTTTGGCGGCTCGCTCTCCGAGGCCAACGCCGGGAAGATCGTCAAGGTCATGGATCTGGCGGCCAAGATGGGAG
This sequence comes from Acidobacteriaceae bacterium, assembly GCA_003152795.1. Taxonomy (GTDB): domain Bacteria; phylum Acidobacteriota; class Terriglobia; order Terriglobales; family Acidobacteriaceae; genus Acidiflorens. Next base: position 3,364 of record PMBA01000360.1, read on the forward strand.
CGCCGGTGATCGGACTGAATGACTCTGGAGGCGCGCGCATTCAAGAAGGCGTGATGTCGCTGGCGGGCTACGCGGACATTTTCTTGCGCAACACGTTGTATAGCGGAGTGGTGCCGCAGATCTCGGCCATCATGGGCCCGTGCGCGGGCGGCGCGGTGTATTCGCCGGCAATTACCGATTTTATTTTGATGGTGGACCAGACTTCGTACATGTTCATCACCGGGCCAGACGTGATCAAAACGGTCACGCACGAAGAAGTCACCAAAGACCAGCTGGGCGGAGCGCACACGCACAACGAGACTTCAGGCGTGGCGCACTTCATGTGCCGCGACGACGCCGAGTGTCTGTCGATGGTGCGCGAGCTGCTGAGCTTTATTCCGTCGAACAATCTGGAAGACCCGCCGCGCAAGCCCTGCACCGACCCGATCGATCGCCTGGACGAGAAGCTCGACACGCTGATCCCCGATCAATCGAACATGCCGTATGACATGAAAGACGTGATTCACACGGTGGTTGACGACGGTTATTTTTTCGAAATTCACGAACACTATGCCAAGAACATCGTCGTGGGATTTGCGCGCTTCAACGGGAAGCCGGTCGGAATCGTGGCCAATCAGCCGGCGATGCTGGCGGGCACGCTCGACATCAATGCGTCGGTAAAGGGTGCGCGCTTTGTGCGCTTCTGCGACTGCTTCAACATTCCTCTGGTGACGTTTGAAGATGTGCCCGGCTTTTTGCCCGGCACGCAGCAGGAGTATGGCGGGATCATCCGGCATGGCGCGAAGTTGCTGTACGCGTTTGCGGAAGCGACTGTGCCGAAGGTCACCGTGATCACTCGCAAGGCCTACGGCGGAGCGTATTGCGTCATGGCGTCAAAACACATTCGCACCGACGTGAACTACGCCTGGCCGAGCGCCGAGATCGCGGTAATGGGGCCGGAAGGCGCGGTGGATATCGTCTACAAGCGCGAGTTGGACGGCGCTGAAAATCGTGAAGTGGTTCGCCAACAGAAGATTGAAGAATTCCGCGAGCGGCTGGCGAATCCCTACGTGGCCGCTGATCGGGGATTCGTGGATGCGGTCATCCAGCCGCGAGAGACGCGCAAGAAGCTGATCCAGGCGCTGGAGATGCTCGAGACCAAGCGGGACAAGAACCCGCCCAAGAAGCATGGGAATATACCGCTGTAGGTGGGTGTAGCGGGGGCACTTCATGCCCACGAGAAGTGCGCGGGCACTTGCGGCTGGGTGATGCTGATTCTGCAGCGGGGTGCCGAGCTTTGCTCGGCTGGACGGACGAGGCGTCCGTCCCTACGGGATATTGACGGGCCGGAGGGCCGTCCCCACACAATCCAGGCAATCTTAGTGCAAACGTAGAGAGTCCCGAGGTGATGTTGAACTCATTCCTCTCGGCCAGTAGCTCGCGTTTAGACCCTTGCTGACCTTTTCCTACAACTCCCTTGCGGGTTCATTGTAAGCCGATCTTTGCTCGGGCTCCGGGCTCACCGCCAACCGGATAAATCAGTCCAACGCCTCGGGACTCTATCCTGCCTTTAACAGAGGCTCCTGTTCTCCTCGACCAGCGCTTAGCTATAGACCCTTGCTCGCCCTCCCAGACTTACCTCGCGGCTGTCTGAGTGACTACGCTTGAGCCCCGGACGCTGCACCAACCGGAAAAACTTCAGAACG
>PMBA01000366.1 GCA_003152795.1 Acidobacteriaceae bacterium
CACGTGAAAGCCCGTAGCGAGCGCCGGGATCAGATCGCGGTACTGGTGAGAAGACGCGGGAAATCCGTGCAGCAGGACCAACTTGGGGCTGCCAGGGTTGCCAGCCTCTCGGTAGGCGATCTTCAGGCCCTGAACAGTGGCATTGCGATAGTGAGTTTGCGGTGTTGCCATTGTAGTGTTCTCCTTCAAATTGAATTACGCGACCGATGTTGTTTCCATGCCTACCGCAACNNAGGCGCACTTTATGAAGATTTGACGATCCGCCAGATCGCGTTAGTTGCTGATCTGCGTTCCCTGTGCGGACACAAGGCGCCACTGATTCCGCTCTTTGACAAACACATGAGTGTAGCGACTGCGGGCCGTGAAAGGTATTTCTCCGAATCGTCCGCTCATTTGAGTGCGGCCGGTAATCACCGCCGTAATCCCGTAAAGGCGAACCTGAGATTCCGCCGGTTCAATGGCCTCGAACTTCAGCTGACCTGATCTCAATACCGCGAGCAGGTCCGGCTTCTTCATCTCTGATCCGGTCATGACATCGATCAGCAGAAAGTCGTCACCAAGAATTCGATCCAATGCCCCAACATCACCACCGATGAGTGAGCTGAAGAAGTGCTGCTCCGCCGCCAGTGGGTCCGATTGATTATGCATGTGTCCTGCTTCTGCTCTTTCCAGCACGGTGGCATTGCGATCGTGCGTTTGCGGTGTCATTCTAGTGTTCTCCTTGTAATTGAATTAGGCGACCGACGTTGTTTCCATGGCCACCGCAACACGCGGGAAATCGACATCTGTCCGCGCTACGTGGTTGAAATAGTTGGTGAAGATGTTGACCGCCACGTTGGCCACGATCTCGGCGATGTCGCCATCGCTAAAGCCGGCCGCCCTCACGTGCGCCACCGCCTGGTCTGACACCATGCCGCGCTGCACAACGAGCGCTTGCACGAACTGCAATCCGGCGTCCCGTTTGGCGTCTGCGGAATGGGCTTCGCGGCTCGTCGCGATCTCTTCCGGCTTCAGACCGACCATCTTGCCAATGGCCGAGTGCGCTGAGAGGCAATACTCGCAGGAGTTGGCCTGCGCAACTGCGAGCGCCATCTGCTCGCGGAATTTGGCGTCCAGCTTGCCGGTTGCGAGCGCCGCACCAAAATTCAGGTACGCCTCCAGCGCTGCCGGTGCGGTTGCCAACGTCTTCATCAGATTGGGAGTCATGCCAATCTTGGCCTTGACGCCGTCCAGGAGTTGCTTCGCCTTACCTTCGGCTACCGCCGGATTAACTGCTGCGATTCGTTGCATGTTGTTTCCTCTTTTCCTTTTCGCAATGTCTGCGATGCCAATGGAAGTGCATCCGGAATGCCAGCCCATCAAACTTGGAACTCATTGAAAATGAATGCGAAGTAAATCAATACCACTCGTGAGGAATCACGAATCGTGAGAGTTCATGACCCATTCATGAATACTCGCGATATACTCAAACGGTGGATCTTGAGCCTCTCCCCTCGATCATCCTTGCCATTGCGGAGAAGCGTTCGCTCAGCGCCGTATTGAAGACGATCATTGACGCGGTTGCCCGACAGCCGGACGTGGGCTTGGCACGGCTTTGGCTGCTTGAGCCGGATGAGGCTTGTCCGGTGTGCTGTTCGAGTGAGTTGAACCAGGAGCCCGCGCTCCACTTGCGCGCCAGTGCAGGTGCTTCTCTCTCACAAGGGGCTGACTGGACCCGGATCAACGGGAGTTTTCACCGCATCGCGCTCTCGAACAGCAATCTGAAGATCGCGCATATCGGAACGACTGGCGAATCGATCCGCATTCCACAGATTTCGGAGGATCACCAATGGGTCCGGCATCCCTCCTGGGCGCGCGACGAGCGCTTGGTGAGCTTTGCCGGTCACGCCTTGGTGTTTCGTGGCGAAACACTGGGCGTGTTGGCGGTGTTCAGGCGCACGCCGGCTGATGACGATTGCTTTACCTGGCTTCGTACCATGGCCAACGCTGCCGCCGTCGCGATTGCGAACGCGCGGTCGTTCGAGGAAAACGAATCTTTACGAAATCAGTTGGAGCAGGAGCGGGATTATCTCCGAGAAGAAGTGAAAGAGACCGGATCGTTTGGTGAGATTCTGGGCCGCAGTCCAGCCCTGGAGCGTGTGCTTCACCAGGTTGAGATGGTGGCCGCCACCGAAGCGAACGTTCTGGTGCTGGGCGAGAGTGGGACAGGCAAAGAGCTGATTGCGCGGGCGATCCACCAGCGCAGCGCACGGTCGCGCAAACCGCTTGTCAAAGTGAACTGCGGATCGATCCCTAACGAACTTTTCGAAAGTGAATTCTTTGGCCACGTGCGCGGATCGTTCACAGGTGCCGTGCGCGACCGGATTGGCCGGTTTCAGCTTGCCGACGGCGGGACGTTGTTCCTGGATGAGGTGGGTGAAATTCCGCTTGAACTCCAATCCAAGCTTCTGCGGGTCTTACAGGAAGGAGAGTTTGAACGAGTGGGCGACGAGATCACGCGAAAGGTCAACGTGCGCGTTATTGCCGCTACCAATCGCGACTTGCGGAAGGAGGTCGACGAGGGGCGGTTCCGGCTTGACCTCTATTACCGCCTGGGCGTATTTCCGATGGAAGTGCCGCCCCTGCGCGACCGCAGGGAAGATATCCCGGTGCTGATTGCTCACTTCGTACGCCAGGCGGGATTGCGTTTCCACATACCGCCCCCGAGTATCCCAAATCGCGAGATCGAACGGGCGCAAAGCTATAACTGGCTAGGTAACGTTCGTGAGCTTCAGAACATAGTGGAACGTGCGCTGATCGTCTCGCCCGGCGGGAAGCTCACACTCGATCTTCCGCAAACTGGGAAGACATCGGCCAAGCAGCAGGAGCGAACACCCCAGCCCGCGGCGGTCTTNNTATCCGGCAAAGGGGGCGCGGCGGATCTGCTGGGCATTAACCCAGGCACACTTGCGTCTCGCCTTAAGGCTCTGGGAATCAATAGACGGGGCTACGTCAAATAGACATCTTGAGCGCCGGAATTTCCTGCGCGCCGTGCCTTTCTGTCACATTTCCCTGACGCCTCATTGCGCGCTTACTAATCGGCAACCGTCAAAGTTGTCCGCAAACGCTAGTGCTGTATCGGATGTGCCCCATATGGAGTGGCAGGTAGATTTCTGAAGGCGTGTGGGGCGCGTCCGATACAGCTGTTTGAAGGAAGCCGCCGGGGAGGGAGCGTCCATGCAAATTCAATGGTGTTGCCGTGATGAGAAAGACTCGGAGAATCGGTGATGGAGCTAACCGGAGTGCAGGCCGGATTGGTTTGATTGTAGTTTGCGCGCGAAAGCTTGAAGCCGGGAGCTTGATGGATGGGCAAGGAAAGCGCACGAGGCCTGTAGGTGCTGGGAGGCACCGAGCGAGCGAGATCGGAATGGGAGTTTCATGCCGCGGCTCCGGCGAGCCAGGGCGGAGAACGAAGTTGGAGCTGTGCAGCAGTAAGTCTTTCGAGGAGCACCATGGAGCCGCCACATTTGGGACAGCGCCAAAGTGGATTCGGCTGCTTGGCTGGCGACGCTTCTGGTTCGGATTGCGACGGTGGTGCTGCGTCGAGTAGTCGATAGCAAAGCGGCAGGAGAGCAGTGCGCCGGCGGTTGGCGAGGAAGAGTTCTTCGAGCATCATTTTGCGAAGCTGGGTCATAGGGGATCTCCTTATGACCCAACCTTATCCGCTCACAGGCACACTGCCGATACCGAGCACGCGAAAGCGTCTGCCGCTAAGGCTTCGTTCAAACGCCCTTGTGGGAAGGCTGAGGCAACGTTGAAGGACAAGTCTTTGTAAACAGGCGAACCGACACTGCATTTCGGCAGTGGCGTTCATGGTTGCGGGGGCTTGCAATGCACCGAAGCCGCCCGATCTGCCCTTTCGATACAGATTGCCAGTCACCCGTCATATCCCGCGAACTCTTCCCTTCCCTGATCCGACTAGCGGATTTGAGCCGCCTGCAATGGGTGTCTGACCGAGGCACCGGGCGCTCAGCCCACCCTCGCCTCGCAGCAATGCCGCTTTGTACTTTGTGGGATCGGTCCTTGATTGACAAACGAGGTAGTGAGGGTCCCTATCACCGCGCCACCCCCCCGGCAGCAATCTCCTTAGGACGTTCCCTATCACCAAAGGCTGGTGCTCTCCCGCACTTCCCACCAGTGTGTAGGACCGCTCAAACCCGTTCGGTCCCAGGATCTTCATCTCCCAACTGTCGTTTTCGCGAGAACCTACGATCGACACCCGCCAATCTCCCGGCCTGTCACTCAGTGCGTGTTCCACTAGCGCCCGAACTTTAGCGCCGGCACCAGAATCACATGTGTTGTGCAGTTCGAGGGAGACAGCCATTCAGTCCATTCTACCGACCTCTATGATTCGGCAATCATCAGACTCCAACAGGGACGATTGAGTTCGCCTCAATGATCGCGTCGAGGTGCACTGGGAAGTTCAAGAAATTTCAATAGTCGGTGCGGAAGCCCCGGCCTGACCGCGACCAGCAAAGTGGGGCAGCCGACGGGCCCCGAGGGCCCGAACCCTCTGCGGGGATTTTGGGACAGTGCCGCAGAGCGCTGAGCCGCAGGAAGGCATGGGGGGAGGTGCTGACAAGGCGAGTGACACCTATTTGTCCAGAAAAACCACAGCGACCTTGTTCACTCCACTGCACGCAAAATACAGCCGCCGGTCGGGCGTTGCCACCATATTGCTGGCATCGCGTGGGTGGGGCGGCGGCGCCGAGACCTCTCTCTCGGTCGAGGTATCAATACAAACCCAGGGACTGGTCAGGCGAGAGGGGGCACGTGCTCCGCTATTATGAATCGCTATTGGATCCGCACCCGTTCAGGTTCACTGTTCTTCCTCGTTCCTGTGTTGAAGAGGATGGTGACACCGTCACTGTTTACGGTGCCGGCGAACCAATTGCCCGCCATCGGTCTAATTGGCTCCGGTGGCTCAAGGCGGGTGGGGCTGCCCTTCTGCGAGAACGGTGCAACAAATTGGAACGAGCGAGCTAGGTATGCAACTCCGAGGGCACAACATCCCCCACTTCCAAGTTCCCGGAGTTGTTCAAGTTCGGCAAACGTCGAGCGCGAACTGGATAAGTGTCCGTTCGGGAGGGCACACGGGAAGCGTTGAATAGAAGCCTTTTCGAGCGACGCCTCGGCGGTAATGCTGACACCGCTTATCCGAAAGGAAACTATGCAAACTGCTCGGCGATACGATGCCGCCCGGCTTCGGTTTTGCGCTGCTGATCTTCGGGTACGATAACCACGACATGTTCTACCTCTCCAGCGCCCGGCGCGAGGACATGGTTCGCGCCATGCAGGAATTCATCGAGAAGTTCCGGGAGAACTGAGATGCGAGGCTATTCAACAAACGCAGACGGCGATGTCGTGCTCACCATGGACCGGCGCGACTATGAGACCGTACTGCTGGCGCTCGGCTACGCGACCGGCGGCGAGATGATGCCCCGCCGCTCTATGGTCGAATTGATGAACCGCTTGAACGATGGCAATCCAGAGTGGCGACCCTATGCCACAGAGCCGAGGCCGCAATGATGGGCCAGCCCACGGAGCGCGAACTCTTGGTCGATGGCGTCGCCTTGTTTGAGTCCGTTCTCACCCGAGGCTGCGCCCCCGAAAATATCGCTGACACAATCCGCCAGTGGCAACGCTATGCGCTGGCGCTACTCTATCCGCCGAGGCCACAATGATCGCGCACAAAGCGTGCCGCCACAGGAACATGTGCCAAGTCACAAACCGAATTAGACTATTTTTGACAGACACAGGATAGACACACCGGGCGCGAATTATGCGAATCTTGCGAATCTTGCGAATCGTAGTTTCAGCAATTTACAGATTCTAAAGGGCTGAAAACGGTTCAAATCCACCCCCCGCAACCAACCTAAGCTCCACAAAAACAATCGCTTGGATCTGATTGCACGCATTCCAAACGTCACGTGCCTAGTGCCTTTTAGCTCGCATTAGCGGAGGACTGGTCCGTAGAGGCATTTTCATTGAATAGAATTCCCACCACCATGCTGTTCGCGCTACGCTTCTGCTCGGAAATTGCTTGAGTGTAAGTATTCAGCGTGCTCTGAATCGTCGAGTGCCGCAGCAATTCTTGCTGCACTTTGATGTCTGTGCCCGCGCCTCGCAGCATGGTCGAGTACGAGTGTCGAAACGTATGCCAACCAATCTTTCCAATTCGAGAGCTTAATGCGGCGGGTCTCAGGTGTCGGTGCAGGATATTCTGCTGTCCGCGGGGCCAGCCAGCCTTGTTCGCGAAGACCCAGTCTTGAGGGCCTTGGTGCAGCGTGCGTTTCCATAGATCTTGCAGAGAACGAGCGAGCCGAGGATCGATGGGCAGCGACTTTTGCGAGGCCTCGGTCTTAGTATCGCCTGATCTTCCGTTCACAACTCCGCGCCTGATGAAGACGGTGAAGTCCTCCCAGCTGAAATCCTGCCATTGGAGGCCCACGATTTCACTGGCGCGAAGGCCAAGACATGCTGCAACCAGAACCATGGTGTGGTATGGCTCGACCAGTTGCGCCAGAAGAAGGCGGATCTCACTTGGACTCAGCACGCGCGGTATGCGTCGGCGACCGCCCCGCTGTCGTACTAGGTCGATGGGATTTCGATCAGTCAGTTCCCACCTTCGAGCGTGCTCATAGATGAGGTGAAACAGGCTTCGAAGGTTGACCTTGGTGTTCGGCGCCAGGGTAAGTGACCGCAGCCATTCTTCGACCGCAACCGGTTTAACCTCTTCCAGTGGCCGGTCTCCCCAACGCGGGAGAATCCAGCGTTTCAATGTCGAGGA
>PMBA01000106.1:0-2636 GCA_003152795.1 Acidobacteriaceae bacterium
AGCTTGACCAAAGCCGGGCGAGCGCGCTCGATCTTCTGTTTCACGATCTTCTGCGCGAAGCTGGTGAAGTCCGTATCCCAAACCCACCGGCTGGCCAGGCGGACGAGCGTGTCCCAGTCGCCGGAAAAGGGCAGCTCGAAGACCACGCTTAGAACCCCGTAGTCGTAATACTTGATCTGGACGTCGAGGCGCTCCCCGCTTTCGAGCACCAGCGGTTCAACCGGCTCGACCACCGGAGCCCGCTGAAAGCGAACGTATCCCGGAGCGGGGTGCTTGAAGCTGGCCTCCTGCCGGCGGGCTCCGAAGATGTCGCGCAGAGAGTCGAGGTTGATCTCTTCGCAGACGTCGAACTGGATCAGCACCAGGACCGAACCCTGCACGGACTTGTTCAAAGCAATCATGGCGGACTGGGCTGGCGTTGGGGCCAGAGTGGTTGGGTTTGCGGTTTCCATAGGGCCAGCTCTCTTCTTTTCTTGTAGCGCGCGGGCACAGTCTGAGGCGCCGCGGGGACCCAAAAAAGCCGCTACGGGGAGGCCTAGTGTCTATGTCTATTGTCCCAGAATCCGGGCGGGATTGGCAGTGGGTACGTAAGTCTATATTTATCAATACATTGCGGAAGAACTGTGCTCTGACCTCGTGTGGATACGGGGCAGATCCCCGTCCAAGCGGGGCAAGAGCCCCGCTACCACACAACCTAGCGCTTTCTGGCCAGCGCGAACAGCAAGGCGGCTCCAGCCGCGATCCCAGCCACCGCCAGCCCGGTCCGCTTCATCGATTTTTCGATTGCCGCCCGGTGTGGCCGTACCCAGGCGTCTTCGGGATAGTGTTGCGGCGCGGCATCGAACATCGGAAAGCCCTCAGGGGTTTCGGCGGCTTCGCGCAGCGCCATCTGCATGACTTCGGCGAGGTGCAGAGCGTGGCGGTCGGTCTCCTGGGCGATCTGCTCGCGGCAACTAAAGCCGTCGGCAACGATGAGCCAATCCGTTGGAGCCTGGCGCACAGCAGGCAAGAGTTCAAGTTCGCCGATGGCTCTCGAGATTTCGTACTTGTCCTTTTCGAAGCCGAAAGCTCCAGCCATGCCGCAGCATCCGGGAGCGGGAGCGGTGAAGTGGATCCCCATGCGATCCAGCACCGCCTCTTCCGCGGTCATCTTCATGATGGCCTTGTGGTGGCAATGCCCGTGGACGAGCGCCCGGCGCGGCAATTTCGGAAGCGGAAAATCCTTGGCGCGCTGCTCCAGAAATTCGCTGAGCAGGAAAACTTGCTTCGACAGCGCTTGCGCGCGCTCGTCCTTGGGGAAAAGGTTCGTAAGTTCGTCGCGGAAGACGGCGGCGCAACTGGGCTCGAGAACGACGATGGGCGTCGCCGCTTCGATTTCCGGGAGCAGTTCGTCCATGATCTCGAGGAGCAGGCTCTTGGCGCGATCGAGCATGCCGATATCGTAGAGCGGGCGGCCGCAACACAGGTGCGCGCGCGGCACGGTCACGTCGAAACCGGCGGCTTCAAGCACTTCGACAGCNNCGCTGAGAATCGGGCGCGTGCGGCCGAGACGCAAGCTCGACCGCCGGCGAGACGCCGGCCCTACGTCTTGCCTCCCACCACTCTTTGAACGTCTGCGGCGCTAACGCCGGAATGCGCCGCCCGGCGGGAATTCCAGCGGCCATTTTGGCGAGGTCGCGCAGGCCGGGGAGTTGGGTCGTTAGATTCACGAGGCCCGGTGCGTGCGAGGCCGCGTCAGCCCACAGGTGGATGTTCGAGAAGGCCAGCGCATTCAGCGGGCGTCGAGTGGTTTCGTAGTAATGCGAAAGGAATTCCGATTTGTAAGTCGCGACGTCGACGCCGACGGGGCAATCGCTCTTGCAGCCTTTGCAGGCCAGGCAGAGGTCGAGCGATTCTTTCACGGCTTCGTTCTGCCAGCCATCTTTGATTATGTCGCCCTTCGTCATCTCCCACAGCAGGTGGGCGCGGCCGCGGGTGGAGTGCTCTTCATCGCGGGTAACGCGAAAACTCGGGCACATGACTCCACCTTCGTCGCGACGGCACTTGCCGACTCCGACGCAGCGCAGGGTGGCAGCCGCCAGGCTGCCATGGTCGTCGGGAAATTTGAAATGCGTCGCCGGCTGCCAGGGATCATAGCCGGCGCCGAGGCGGAGATTTTCGTCGAGGCGATAGGGCTCAATCAGTTTGCCCGGGTTCATCTTCCAATCGGGGTCCCAGATCGATTTGAACTCGCGAAAGGCTTGCATGAGTTCGGGGCCAAACATTTTGGGAAGAAGTTCGCCGCGGGCCTGGCCGTCTCCATGTTCGCCCGAGAGCGAGCCGCCGTAGCCGACGACAAGGTCGGCTGCCTCTTCCATGAACTGGCGGAACTTGCGCACGCCCTCGGTCGATTCGAGATCGTAGTCCATGCGGGTATGCACGCAGGCGTGGCCGAAGTGTCCGTAGAACGAACCGTCGTAGTGAAAGGCTTGCATCAGCCGGCGCAGGTCGCGGAGGTAGGCGCCGAGTTTTTCAGGCGCGACCGCGGAATCTTCGAAACCTTCCCAGCGCAGCGGTTCGCCGGGGACGTGCGAGGTCACGCCCAGGCTGGACTCGCGGACATCCCAGATGCGCCGGGCCTGTTTCTGGTCGGTGAA
>PMBA01000106.1:2691-6050 GCA_003152795.1 Acidobacteriaceae bacterium
TCAAAACCTTCGAGCCCGATGGGACGATGTTCCATGATCTGCGGAATGTGGTCGGCGCAGATATAAATGTCGGGCCATCCGATGACGAGCAGCACCCGCGCCGGCGGACTCTCGACCAGTCGGCAGGTGGCTTCGAGAACGGTAACGCAAGTTCCTTCTGAGCCTGCGAGCGCGCGCGCCACATGAAAGCCGCTTTCGGGGAGCAGGTGGTTGAGGTTGTATCCGGAAACGCGGCGCGGAATGTTGGGAAACTGGCGGCGGACCTGCTCGCCGTAACGGTCGGCGATCGACTTGAGGCCTGCATAGATTTCGGCGCGGCGTCCACCTTCGCGAATGAAGCGGTCGAGGTCGTCTGGGCTGGTAGCGCCGACATGCATGCGCTCGCCGCCATAGGTGAGGACTTCAAGCGACTCGATGTTGTCGTCGGTCTTGCCGGCCATGATTGAGTGCACGCCGCAGGAATTGTTGCCGATCATGCCTCCAAGGGTGCAGCGGTCGTGGGTAGCGGGATCGGGCGCGAAGGTGAGGTGGTGCTTCTCGGCTTCGGCGCGGAGCTGGTCGAGGACGACTCCGGGCTCGACGCGCGCGATGCGGCGAGCGGGATCGATTTCCAGGATGGCCGCCATGTATTTCGAAAAGTCGAGAACGACGGCGGCGTTGCAGCATTGTCCGGCAAGTGACGTGCCTCCACCGCGAGCCAGCAGCGGGGCGCGGTAGTCGCGACAGATGGCAACCGTTGCGAGGACGTCTTCCTTGTCGCGCGGAACTACGACGCCGATCGGAACCTGACGGTAATTGGAACCGTCGGTCGCGTAGAGGGCGCGGCTGCCTGAGTCGAAGCGCACCTCTCCGCGAAGGTGGCGCCGGAGCGTGGCTTCGAGCGCGGCGGCGTCAAGTTCCGAATAGGCCGGCGGTGGCGCAACGGTCTGGGGCATAGGGTACAGAACATCTTCGAGGATGCGGGCGCTGGGCGCAAGGGGATTGAAGAGGTCAGAGGTCGGATTGAAGAGGTTAGAGGTGCTTTTCGTCTGGCGCTCTCGCTTGCGAGCACGCAAATCGCATAGGAATCACCTCTGCAATCTGACCTCTGCCCTCTGACCTGCCTCATTACCGCCAGGAACGAGTCAGGTAGTCGGCCAGCGATAGCGATAGCAGGATGGCGAGAAAGAAGAAGCCAGAGACCACGACAGCACCGGTTAATTTTTCGCTCGCGCCTTTTACGTGCATGAAGAAGAGCACGACGACCGTGGCTTTTATCGTGGCGATGAGCAACGCAACCACGGGGTTGAACGCGCCGAGGTTCACGAAGGCAGCGCCGACCGTTGTAGCCGTCCCGATCAGCAGACCGATGCCAATGGCTATGTAAAAGCCCTGCGAGTGAGTGGTGTGTTCTTCGTGTTCCGACATATAGAAGCTCTCAGTTCATTCACGAAACAAACTGCATCACTTGTCATCCTGAGCGAAGCGANNAGGAGGACAATTTGAATCTACGTGCTAAACACTCCGTCCACCGTCACGAGTGCCGGCTGATCAGGTACAACAACGGGAAAAGATAAATCCAGATGATATCGACCAGGTGCCAATACAATCCCGCGTTCTCTATGGGCGTGAAGTATCCGGGCGAATAATGCCCCTTCCATGCCAGGACAGCCAGCACGCTAAACAAGCCGCAGCCAATGATCATGTGCAGGGCATGCATGCCGGTCATGGCGAAATAGAGCGAGAAAAAGAGTTCCGCTTCTTTCGGGTTCACCGGGATTTGCTTGCCGTTGTCGTCAAAAGTGTCCGTGAACTTGAACGTTGGGCCGGGCACGTGGTGCCTCTCAAATTTTTCGCGGTACTCGAAGCCCTTGACCACCAGGAAGGTCATGCCGAGCAACACGGTAACTACGAGGTATGCGACCAGCACTTTGCGCTTGCCAGCCTCCGCCGCTTTCACCGCCAACACAACCGTAACCGAACTGATAATCAGGACGGCGGTGTTAAACGCTCCCATCCCGATGCTGAGTTGCTGGCTGGCGGCGGCGAAGGCATTGAAGTGGGCGACGCGATAGATCAGGTACGCGCAGAACATGCCGCCAAAGAACATGATTTCCGTCACCAGGAACAGCCACATGCCCAGCGAGGCAGCGTCCTTCTGTTGCTGCGCGTCGGAAAAGTGGTGGAGCAGCGCCGGATTGTGAGCTTCGTGTTCCATCGTCGCTGAGCTGGTGGTCGCTGGGCTATCGTGCAACGGGAGCCTCCAGTTCCTTGGCTGGAATCTCGTCGTAGTTATAAGCCTCCCAGGTGACGACCGGCGTCTCGTCAAAATTAAAGGTAGGCGGCGGCGACGTGGTCTTCCACTCCAGACCGGCGGCGTTCCACGGATTCGCTTCCGCGATCGGCCCGTATTTCAGCGACCACAGGAAGTAAATCATGGGCAGCAGGTAGCCGACGGCCAGCACGCTGGAGCCTGCGGTCGAAAGCACGTTCAGCACCTGAAACTCCGGCGGATACTGCCAGTAGCGCCGCGGCATGCCAACGTAACCGAGAATGAATTGCGGGAAGAACGTCAGGTTGAAGCCGACGAACACGAACAGGGCCGAGAGTTTCGCCCAGGCTTCCGGATACATGCGTCCGCTGATTTTGGGCCACCAGAAATGCATGCCTCCCAGATACCCCATCAAGACGCCACCTACCATGACGTAGTGGAAGTGGGCTACCACGAAGTAAGTGTCGGTGACGTGGACGTCGATGCCCAGGGTCGCGAGAAAGAGTCCAGTCAAGCCGCCGATGGTGAAAAGTCCGATGAACCCAAACGCGTAAAGCATCGGGGTAGCGTAAGAAATGGAACCCTTGTAGAGGGTCGCGGTCCAGTTGAATACTTTGACCGCCGAGGGCACGCCGACAAAGAAAGTCAGGAACGAAAAAATCATCGCGGCATAGAGCGAGATTCCAGCCACGAACATGTGGTGCGCCCAAACCAGAAATCCGATCACGGCGATGGCAATGCTCGACAGCGCCACGAAGTTGTAACCGAACACGCGCTTGCGCGAGAAGCAGGTGATGAGCTCGCTGATCACTCCCATCGAAGGCAGGATCATGATGTACACCGCCGGATGCGAGTAGAACCAGAACAGATGCTGGAACAGGAGCGGGTCTCCGCCAAGCCTTGGATCGAAGATGCCAAGGTGGAAGAGGCGCTCTACCGCCACGAGCACGATGGTGATGGCGACGACCGGCGTGCCCAGGATCATGATGATGGCGGTCGCGTAGTTTGCCCAGATGAACAGGGGCAGCCGGTTCCAGGTAAGGCCGGGGGCGCGCATGCGGTGGATGGTAACGATGAAGTTCAGCCCGGTAAAGATCGAGGAGAAACC
>PMBA01000220.1 GCA_003152795.1 Acidobacteriaceae bacterium
CGAAAATCGTCTCCTAGGGCCGACCAATTACCTCAATCCCGTCATTGAATTAGCGAGCTTCCTTTCCCCCAGTCTTCGGGAACTTGGGTCGATTAAGCAAATCCTCGACCTTCTGTACCGCTGCCTTTGCGTCCGCAGGGACCGAATGCAAGTAAACTCCGCAGGTGATGTCAGAAGACGAATGCCCGAGAAGTACTTGCACTGTGCCCAACGGTGTGCCGACCGAATCGAGCAGCGTCGCGTTCGCGTGCCGCAGCCAATGCCAGGTCACGTCCTTCAATCCCAGCTTCTTGCACGTTGGCTTTAGCTGTCGATTGACGAGATTGTGCCTGTCAAACGGTGTTCCCGCTTGCGTGCTGAACACCAAAGCGTCGGGATTCACGCCAGCATTGCGGTCAATCGGCAACATTTGCTGTGTCTCGGTGGCGCTACCCATGGCTAGCTGCGTTGCCAAAGGCTGCGAGGAGTACGATTGAGAAGAATACTTGCAGAAATGCCCGGACTCAGACCCTCCGGATTGGTCAATCAACGTAGGGTACTCGGAGTGAGCGCGGAATATGTCTCGATTTCGTATCGGCAAGCGGCAGTCGACGAGAACCAAATCGGTCTTACCAGTACGAGTCTGGATCGCCGGGAGTAAAGATATCCATCTCGCGCATACTCTCGATGTCAGCAACCATGGTGTGAAGCTGGGTGGTTGCCGAGGCGAGATAAAAGTTGGCGACGAAATTGTGATTCAATACCACCAAACGCACGCCCAATTCCGAGTCACTTGGGTCACTGCTTGCGAGGGTTCCTCGGAGAAACAAGTCGGGGCTGAGTGCTTGGAGCCAGAAAAGCACGTCTGGGGTGCGCCGTTCCCCCAGCGAGTGGATGAGTACGAAGAACAAGATTGACCAGTCAATTGGCGTAACATCGCCACGCTCATCGACCGGGTTAACCGGTTGAATGGTTGAATGTTGAACCTGCCCAAAAACCCTGATCATTGCCCTTCGCCAACCGCGCGATTCTTAACGATCGAGGTAGGCGACTAGGAATGCCGCACGGATCTCGGGCAAAGCGATCCACTCATTGCCAGTGGGCAGCACGTCGTCCGCGCCCAGGGAAATCGGAATATGGCGCGGAGGTTCCGTGCCGAAAACGACCAGAAGTGCGTGCCGTCCGGCAGGAGACAAGTAGAAAAAACCAGCGGGTAAGCATCGGGTTCAACGAACCTCCGGGAAATGATCCAAGCCGAACGCGCTTCTACTTTGCCGTAACATCATCGAGTTTCTTCAACATCTCGCCGATTTCCGGGTTGGACATGAAGTTCTTCCACACCAAACCAGTCCGGTAGTTCTCGACCATGACTACGATTGGCGCCTGATTCAGCCCCATGTAGATGGGCGAGACCCAGTTCGCACCTTGATTAAACGCATCACGCGGGCCGTAGACGTCCCACATTTGATCGCCGAGGTCGCGATAGTAGTGCTTGAATGCTGCCATCGAGGCTTCCGGCGTATACGGGAAAGACGCCAGCGCTCCCGTCGGCGTGAGCGTGCCCCGATCGTTCTGGCCGTCAGGAGCGTGCGGCACGTAACCATCGGGGCCGTCGCTGGCGGTCAGTCCCCACGCGTTCGGACCGTATCCCGCAAAGTGCTTCGGGTTCGCGATCGAGTAAGCATGGTTGATGCGCGCGATGTTGCGGTTGTTGTCAAAATAAGACTTTGTGAAGCGGTCGTGAAGGCTATGCGGATCGAAGCCCATGAACGAGTAATGGGTGAAGAAGAGCGGACCACCAGTACCAACGCCGACCTCAAGCTTGGTTCCGTAGTAGGTGTGTCTGTTGCCGTAGTGATTGCCGTCGGCGCTGCCGGACCATCCCTGCCGATAGTTGATCGCCCGCTCCGATTGCGATGCCCATCCCGAGTAGTACATATCCGCGGGTACGGCGTGCGTAGGCGAAGCGATACCGAGCAGATAGGTGATCATCACCTCGTTGAATCCGATCAGAGGATGATGGATCTGGAATGCCCACTCGGGCGACCAGTGCCAATAGAGGAAATCGCTGCTCGGAGTCTCGCGATACCAGTCCCATTCGACCGTTTCCCAAAGCTGCGTGATTCTGCGGTAGAGGGATTGATCCTCCGCGCTGGTTCCCCGGAAATACTGGCGCGCGGCGAGCAGTCCTTGCATGAGAAATGAAGTCTCGACCAGGTCGCCGCCGTTGTCGAGCATGCCAAACACGGCCATGGTCTGGCCGGTGTTGCCGTCCATGTAGTGTGACCAGGCGCCGTGATAGCGCTGGGCGTGCTCGAGAAAGTCCACGATCCTGGTCAACCGCTCCACACCTTGTTCGCGCGTAATAAAACCACGATCGACGCCGACCATGAGTGCCATGATGCCGAAGCCACTCGCGCCGGTGGCAACCACGCGCTCATCGCCGGGAATATTTTCACGAGCCATGCCCGAGTGTGCATCGGCTCCCTCCCAGTAGTAATGGAAACAGGCTCTCTGCAGCATGGTGAGCAGATCGTCGTCGGACAGTTCATGGGTGGACGCGCTGGCGACTTCGGAAAATGCCGATTGCCGGTATCGCCAGTCGGAACCGGCAACCTTATATTGCGCGTGGGCGTCAGGCTTCCCCAGGAAATCTTCGTAGCGATGAATGCCCGGCAACTGGATCCCGACAGGAAGGAAGTTCTTCCCGTCGAGCGAGCGATAGATCACGTAGCGCGCCAGCGTTGGAGGTTCGACCTCGTCCCACTCGATCTCGACATGGCGGTCGTAGCCGACGGCTCGCACATTGGATGGAGCGGGTACGGCGGGTGCGTCCGGTGGATCATCATCGACGCGAATCTCATCGACAATGAGCGTGTGGCGCATGTCATCGGCGCGTCCCTGATGGAAGGTGATGTTCTGTACGTACTCGGGCTTGAAAGGATAGATTGATGCGGTGCGACAGTCGGAGAGCGGAATGCGAACCTGCACCCAGCGGCCAGAGGGCACGTCACCGGCATATTTTCCAAGGTCGAGCGGTTCGCTGAAACTACCCGGGAATTCCGCAACCTGCAGACCTTCGCGTGCATTGGAGAGGACGATCCTGGGCAAATCCTCAGCCGAGATCGGCTGGGGGGCAAAAATCCAGAAATACAAGTTGCGCCCGGACAGTCCGGGAAAGCGATTGCGCAGGTCNNCGGATCGCGTTCGGAGGCGTCAGAAATACCTTCGTCTCGACCGGCAAACGATGATCTTTCTGCTCTAGAAAACTTTGACCTGAAGCTTGAGCGGCGCTGTAAAAGTAATTATCCGAAGTCAGACTGTTATCGAAAACGATATGGCGATAGTAGTCCGAAGAAGCGTGAGCAAGAGAACCGAGCAGGCAAAGCACCACTGCCAGAATCGACAGACGCTGCCTGCGAGATTCGCGCGAGTTTTCGGCGACAGACCCCATGATGTTCGTTCCCCTATCCCCAAGGCTCAGTTCGAGTGAACAAAACTATTTCTTGAGCACTTCAAGCAGCAATACGCCGTTCACAGGTAGCGGCAGTCGGATCGAGCCCTTTGACAACCGAAGGTCTCGAACGGATGGAGCCTCGGCCACGCGATTCAACGCGCGGACCTGTGCCTGCGTCGGATACGGCGGACTCCCCATGCCCTTGTAGGTAGCTAATGTGTTTCCATGCTCCGCGTCGGCGCGGCTTACACGTACATGGCTATCGGGTGGCACTCCGCGGATTTTGATTTCAACGCTGCGTTCGGATCCCTTCGCATCTGGATCAACCAGATTCCATGCGGCAATGGCGAGTGAGCCGTCGCGGCGTCGGGTAACCAATACGTTGGGGGAATCCTGCAATATCCTCTCTTCGCCCAGTTTGTGCAGCAGGGCAAACGCCGAATAACTGGGCTTCTTGATCCCTCCGAGCGCAATCAGGCCAAAGCCGCCGTCAAAAGGCTCGCGCTTGGGCCCACTTTCTTCGAAGACGTCGCTGAACGTCCAAAAGGACATCATGTTCACCAGGCCATCGCATTGCCGGATGTTGTCGGCGAGCGCCGCGCCGACGTATGCAGAATCTCTTGCATTGAGCGCTCCAAAGGACGGGACATTCCACTCCGTCCACATTAAAGGCAGGCTGGGACGTGCCGAGGCCGCGATCTGGTCGTGCACTTTCTTAATCGAGAGACAAACCCTGCGATCCATCGGAATTTCTTCGCTCGTGCCAAACAGATCTTCCGTGGAATCGTCTCCATAGCTATGGCTGGAAATAAAATCGGTGGGAACATTCTGAGCAGCGGCGTGCTGAATGAACGAGTCAACCCAGTGTGCGGACGAGGTTGCGGGTCCGCCGACACGCAGACGAGGACTTACCGCTTTGAGTGCTCGCGCGGTGTGGTCATATAACTCGAAGTAAGTGGCTTGCTTGGGATCGCCACTCCAGAAGTCGATGTTGGGTTCGTTCCAGACCTCGAAGTACCACTGCGCCACCTCGTCGAGACCATATCGATCAACCAGGTGCTGCGCAAAAGCGCGAATGAGGTCGTCCCATTTCTTGTAGTCCTTCGGCGGCGAGACGACCTGCTTGTACCAGAAAGGATGAACATCCTGACGCAGTGCGAGCTTCTTCGGCATGAAGCTGATCTCGACGAAGGGCCGCACGCCGTTTTGCAGCAAACCGTCGTAGATCTGGTCAACGTAGGAAAAGTTGTAGATCGGATTTCCCCGATCGTCTTCGTCGTAGACGCCAACTTCGTCGTGCAGGATGTTATGAAAGCGGACGTAACTGAACTCCGTCACCTTTTTTACTTCGCGAAGATCGCTGCGGTAACTCTCACGCAAGGCGAGAATCGCGCGTCCTGACCCGAACGTCTGTTCCCAGAAGTGGGGGAACGGGCGCCCGGGTGCGCGGGCATCAATCACAACCTCTTCCGGCGAGGCCTGCGCCCAACACGATGCAGTGACAAACGCCAGCCCGAGCAGGACGCTGAGAGTGAAACGGCACAGTTTCATCGCGTTTCTCTACGGCAAGATTTCCAGCTTCGCTTCGGACCCTTCGGCAGAATCCGGACTGATCCAAACCGCGACTTTTGCGGGCTCAACTGCGAATTGGTTGCGGTCATTCCAGATCGCGAATGCGTCCGCCGCTAGGCGGAACGTGACCTTCTTCGTCTCTCCCGGCGCCAACGCGATTCGTTGAAATCCCTTCAACGCGCGCACCGGCTGAGCTGTGCTGGTCCCTTGCAGACGAACATAGAGCTGAACCAACTCTTCTCCCGCGCGCGAACCCGTGTTGGAGACGCTGGCCTCAACCGTCAGAGATTCTCGGGCGCCCGCTTTGCCGCTCAATTCTTGATTCAATTCCGCAGCGCTGAGCTGGGTCTTGCTGATCTCAGTCGTTCCATAGGCGTAGGTTGTGTAAGAACCTCCATAGCCGAACGGAAACTGAGGTGTATCTTGCTCGTCAATATAGCGAGACACGTACTTCGATTCGGCGTCGTTGGGCGGACGCGTCAGGTCAATTTTGCCAGTTGGCCTTCCGGTGCTCAGCGCATTGTAGTAAAGCGGTTCTTGTCCGACGCTGCGCGGCCAGCTTAAGACGAGCTTGCCGCTGGGATTGACTTCGCCAAAGAGTGTCCTCGCCAGTGCAGGTCCTGCTTCGGTTCCTGGAAACCATGCGGCCAGAACCGCCGGCACATGCTCAAAGGCCCATGGCAGCGTCAGAGGACGGCCGCTGAAGAGTATCAGTACGACCGGCTTGCCGGTGTTGACGATGGCTTCGAGCAATTCCTTCTGGCGGCCAGGCAAGCCGAGATTCGAGCGAGAAGCTGCCTCCCCGCTCATGTCCGGAGACTCACCAAGTGTCAGGATCACCAGGTCTGCGCGCTTGGTCGCGGAGACTGCCGCGGCGATCTCCTCGTCGCTGCCCTGGAGAATCCCGACCCCCTTGGAGCGGATTACGTTGCTTTCCCCCAAGCGCCGGGCTAACTCCGCAGGAAAGGACAAAGCAACGCTCTTTGGTGCAGTGGACTTGCCCTCAGGATCCGAAGGATCGTCCGCGAGCGGGCCGATGACCGCCACCGTCTTCACCTGCTTCGATATCGGAAGAAGAGGTTTGCCGCCAACCGCTGGAGCGTTCTTCAAGAGAACAAAAGAGTGTTCCGCCACAGTTTGTGCCAACTGCAGGCTTTCTGGGAGAAAGAACGCGTGTTGCGCCCGTCCTTCATCAACGTAGGGATTCTCGAAAAGGCCGAGCGCAAGCTTCACCCGCAGGATCCGGCGAACAGATTCGTCGATCTTCGCCTCCGGCACCGCCCCGGAACCCACCAGTTGCGCCATGTGATCGTGGTACAAACTGCTCGTCATGTCCATGTCCACGCCGGCAAGAAAAGCCTTGCGCGCGGCCGTTGCGTCATCGGCGGCAATTCCGTGTGCCACTAGTTCTCCTACAGAAGACCAATCGCTGACCACGATTCCCTTAAATCCCCACTCTTTCCGCAGCACCTGGGTGAGCGTGAAAGGATTCGCCGAAGAAGGCACACCGTTGAGGGAGTTAAAAGCACTCATCAGTGTCGCCGCTCCCGCATCGACCGCCGCGTGGAATGGAGGCAAATAAAACTCACGCAGGGTGTGCTCGGAAATCTCGGTTGAGTTGTAATCCCGGCCAGCCTCCGCGGCGCCGTAGCCCACATAGTGCTTGGCGCAGGCCGCCATCGAATCCGGCGCATCCAGACGCGATCCCTGGTAGCCGCGCACGTACGCCGCGGCCATTGCCGATCCAAGATACGGGTCTTCCCCCGCGCCCTCCGCAATTCGGCCCCAGCGGGCATCGCGGGCAATGTCGACCATCGGAGAAAAGGTCCACCGAATGCCGATGGCGGATGCTTCCGAGGCCGCGACACGAGAGGCTTTCTCGACCAAAGAAGGGTCCCACGTGGAAGCCATTCCCAGCGGAATCGGAAACTCCGTGCGGAATCCGTGGATCACATCGAGCCCGAACAGCAGGGGAATGTGCAAGCGCGACTTCTCCACCGCAATGCGCTGGTACTCGTTGAGCAGCGGCGTATCAACGACGTTCAGCAACGCCCCGATCTGTCCGCGGGCGATCATGTCTTTGTAGTCGGTGCGCCCGGTGCCGGGGCCGGTCGCCTGCCCGGCGGAATATTGCACCAGTTGCCCGATTTTTTCATCCAGGGTCATGCTCTGAAGCAGAGACTCCACCCGGGCGTCCAGGCTCGGATCCGCGATGCCGTTGCTCGCCCGTCGCATTCCCGTCGAAGCCGGAGCCGCGGTCTGGGCCAGCAGCAGGGTAGCGCTCGACATGCCCAGAACAATCGACAGCAACAGCGCGCATGCTCTTCGAACCCGCCGTTTTGCCGCAAAAGCAAAAAACGGGAAGCCACGATGTTGCGCGCCGCGCGCCGGGAACCACATGGAGTTACACCTCGAACAAATACGATTTTGTACTCAACTAAATCGCGTTAGTAAA
Organism: Acidobacteriaceae bacterium; assembly: GCA_003152795.1. Lineage (GTDB taxonomy): Bacteria > Acidobacteriota > Terriglobia > Terriglobales > Acidobacteriaceae > Acidiflorens. The sequence continues at coordinate 7,464 of PMBA01000220.1, forward strand.
GAGTCAACGGCTTGTATGAAATACGCTTTCCCAGCCGATGTCAATAGGAGACACGAAGAAAGGACCGGGATCTGCGCTTGCCCCTGCGATTTGCTTGTGCGAGACTGCGCTGCGTGGGCACTAACAAGTCAAAGCCGGCCGGCGATAAACTCGGGCCATCCCCCCGAAAACCCATGAGCTTGAAAAAGCTGGCAGAGCATCTGGGACTTTCGCCTGCCACCGTTTCCCTGGTCATCAACCGGTCCAGCGTTGCCGACTCCATCCCTCAGGATACCAAGGATCGAATCTTCGCCGCCGCCCGGAAATTCAAGTATCGCCCCAATTTCCTTGCCCGGTCGTTACGCACGCAGCGCAGCTTTACCATCGGAGTCATTGTCCCTGAAGTCAGCGACGGGTACTCGGCTTCCGTTATGAGTGGCGTGGAAGATTACCTCCTGCAGGAGGGCTATTTCTACTTTGTCGCCAGCCACCGCCACCGCGCCGATCTGATCGACGAATACCCACGCATGTTCTTGGAACGATCGGTGGACGGTCTGATCGCCGTAGACACACCCTGGCACCTGAATCTGTCTGTTCCGGTGGTCACCGTGTCCGGACACAACGATGTAAAGGGCGTGACCAACATTGTGCTCAACCACCACCGGGCCGCCGAAGTCGCATTAAAGCACCTCTTTCACCTCGGCCACCGCCAGATCGCATTCATGAAGGGGCAGGAGTTCAGTTCCGATACGGAGGCGCGATGGGCCAACATCGCGCGCGTGGCGCAACATCTCGGTCTGACCATTCATCCCCGCTTGGTTGCCCAGCTCGAGGGCGATTCGCCGTCTCCTCAACTGGGTTACATGGCCACCAAGGTGTTGTTGGCTTCGAGGGAGCCATTCACGGCACTGTTCGCTTTTAACGATATCTCCGCCATGGGCGCGATTCGCGCCCTGCGCGAGTCCGGCCGGCACGTACCCGACGACGTTTCCGTCGTTGGCTTCGACGACATTCAGAGTGCCGCCTTCCAGAATCCCAGCTTAACCACCGTGCGCCAGCCGTTGCGCGAAATGGGCCGCGCCGCCGCCGAGATTCTCTTGAAGCGTATCAATCGCCCCGGTTCCGAACTTCAGGAAAAACACGTCGTGGAACCGGAACTGGTGATACGGGAAACCACATGCCCGGCACCAGATGGGAAGCGAGTTCCAGGCAAACAACGGCCTTAGCTCGTCTATCGTTTTTCATATTTTTCTCTGTATTTCCATAGATACATCTGCGAAAAAAGGGCTCCGTTTGGGCTCTGGACTGGAGGAAGTTCAGCCATGCTATTCACAAGTGGCCTAGTTCTTACTAAATCGCTTTTTTAGAGATTTAGTAGTGGATTTGGATTACGGATTGCTCTAGAGTTCGGTTCTGTGTTTGTGAAAGGTACTTTTTTGATCCGAGGAGACTCCATGAGGCGTCCAATTTTGGCAGTCCGCGTTGCACTGCTTATCGTCAGCATCATTGCATCGACCGCGTTGGTCCAGGCGCAGTATCGCGGTTCCATCCAGGGCGTGGTGACCGATCCCACGGGCGCCGTGGTGGCTGGCGCTACCATCACCTTGAGCGACAAAGAGACCAACCGCACCTTGACCGCTACCAGCGACGGCGCTGGAATTTACAACATTGGCGCTCTTCCTCCCAGCCACTATTCGGTGACCATCGAGAAGGCGGGCTTCAAGAAAAAGGTGCTCGACGATTTGGTGCTCAATGCGGAGCAGGCGAACGCGGTGGACATCGTGCTCGAGATTGGCCAGGCCAGTGAGACCGTGACGGTCAATGGCAACGCCGCGCCGCTGATCGACACCGAGACGGCCCAGGTCAGTGGGACCGTGGACGCGAAGCAGATCCAGGCGCTGCCGTCGTTCGGCCGCGACATCTTGCAACTCGCGCAACTTGCTCCCGGAGTTTTTGGCGATGGCGCGCAGTCGTCGGGCGGTGGCACAAACACGCTGCCGGGCGGCAACATCGGCGGAACTGGCAACAGCTCTGGCATATTCCAGACTGAGAACGGTACCCAGATCAGCGCGAATGGCGGACGCCAAGCGCAAAATAACGTGACCCTCGATGGAGTAGGGATTACCAGCGTGTCCTGGGGAGGCGCGGCCATCGTCACGCCCAATGAGGATTCCGTCAAGGAAGTCAAAGTCGTCGCCAATAGTTACGACGCCGAGAGTGGACGCTTCGGCGGCGCGCAGATCCAGGTGATCTCTCAGAACGGCACGAATCAATATCACGGCAGCGCGTTCTTCAAGGCCGACCGGCCGGGGCTGAACGCCTTCCAGCATTGGGGGAGCGGGCCCGCTGGCGTTTCGGAAACGCCGCAAAGGGACCAACAGCGATTCAACCAGTTTGGTGGCAGCTTGGGCGGCGCGATTTGGAAGAACAAGCTGTTCGGCTTTTTCTCTTATGAAACGATTCGAAATCACTCCACGATCACGAGCCAGCAGTGGTTCGAAACCCCGCAACTCCTCGCCCTGGCGCCTGCAGGCAGCATTGCCGCGCAATACGCCGCCTACCCTGGCGAATCCCCGAAGATCAGCGGCGTGGTGGACCAGACTTGCGGCTCGATTGGGTTGATCCAAGGCACCAACTGCAATCAGATCATTGGCCAGGGCTTGGACATCGGCCGGCCGCTCAATCCCAGTCTATTTCCCCTGGGGACGCAAGATCCCAGCTTTGTCAGCAATTTCACTCCCGGTTTGGGCGGCGACGGTACCGGCAGCTCCAGCAATCTTGACGGCATCGCAGACATCATGGACGCCAACACCACCGGCCCGTCCAACTCCACGAACGCGCAATATAACGGGCGGTTGGACTTCAACGTAACCAGCAAAGATCTGATTGCCTACAATATCTACTATGTGCCGGTGAGCACTGCTTCTTACAATGGTTTTCGCGTGGCAAACTTGTTCAACCATAACGCCATCAACCAAGCCCAGACCGCCCTTTGGGATCATACGTTCTCTCCGAGTCTGCTGAATGAAGTGCGGGTCAATGCGGCTGGCTGGAAGTGGAATGAATTGGCAGACAATCCGCAAATTCCGTTGGGTTTGCCGCAAACTGCCTTCATCGGAGCCCAGAACGCCGGCAATCAGATTGGCAACGTCTGTCCGGGCTGTAATGCCCTGGGTGGACCTGCCGGCAGCATCTTTGACCAGTGGACGATCAACTTCAAAGATGTCGCGACCAAGGTGCATCACAGCCACACCATAAAGTTTGGCGGCGAAGTCACCAAGCTCAAGTTCGTGCAGGACGCGCCCTGGTCGGCTCGGCCTTCATACGGCTTCGATAACTATTGGGACTTCCTCAACGACGCGCCGGTCTATGAAAACGGGACCTTCAACCCGCTGAATGGCATCCCAACCGACGTTCGAAAGGACTCACGCTCTACGCTCCTCGGCTTTTTCGTACAGGATGACTGGAAAGTCCGGCCCAACCTGACCGTCAACTTGGGAATGCGCTGGGAATACTACGGGCCGATCTCGTTCCTCCACGACCAACTCAGCAGCGTGGTTCTCGGTTCCGGCACCGATGTGTTGACCGGTATGTCCATGAGACTGGGGGGCAATCTCTACCAGGCTGACAAGAAGGACTTTGGCCCGAGCCTTGGATTTGCATGGAGCCCGTACAAATTTAACCAGCGGATGGTATGGAGAGGAGGATTCGGAATCGGCTACACCGGCGAAGAAGAGGCCATCACCCTTAACGGATGGCCCAACATACCCTTCACCGACGGTGGCGCCACCTTTACCGGATCGACCGCTTCGAACATCGTCTATGCGATTCCAAGCAATCCCCATCAGTTCTCGCCCTATCCCTCCAACCCCAATGCAATTGAAACCTTTGGCACCAACAACCTGCCCCTGACGGGAGCGCCGGTGAGCGTAACCGCTTTCCCGGAGCACTTTGCAACACCCTATACCTATCGCTATTCGCTCGAGATGCAATATGACCTCGGCCATGACTGGCTCGCCACGGTCGGGTACCAAGGCAGCGCCTCCCACCATTTGACCCTGCAGAACAACTTGAATCTGATCTACGGAGCGCAGGGCATTGCCTTGAATCCGATTGTCAATAACGTTGACAATTATTCCCAGATTGGCAATGCAAACTCCAATGCACTGCTGGCCGATATCAAGCATCGGTTTTCGCACTCGTTCGATATCGACATGAGCTATCGCTGGGCCAAGAGCATGGACGACGGTTCACAGCCTTACGCGGTAGCCAACAATCAGTGGTATCCCAAATCCGCTTGGGGCCCATCTGACTTCAACGTTACCCAGGCGTTAAAGATCTGGGGCGTGTATTCGCCCACGATCTTCCATGGCAGCAATGGCTGGCTGGAAAAAGTGGCGGGAGGATGGTCATTGAGTGGAATCATGAATGCCCATACCGGCTTTCCCTGGTCGCCCGTCGTCTACGCCAATACTTGTGACCTCATCTACAACAGTGGCGCTTGTCAGAACGGAAGCACGACACAACTGCTGCCTGGCCAATACCTGGGCGGCGCGGGCACAGAATACAACAACAGTAGATTCCTGTCGGCCGGCGGAAACTTTCCGAATGGTGGGCTTGCTTACTTCACCGTTCCTACGTTTACAGCCTGCGGACTGGCTTTTCCCGCCGTCTGCCCCGGAGCGCCACCCGCACCCGGAGTTGGACGTAACTCCCAACGTGGACCGGGATATTTCGATATCGATGCCACGCTCAGCAAATCGTTTGGCCTGCCGAAGATGCGGGTGCTGGGCGAGGGCGCGAAATTTGAATTCCGAGCCAACTTCTATAACCTTTTCAACCGTCTGAATTTGACCGGCGTTAACAACACCGTCGCTAACTGGAACGGCGCCGCGTATGTAAACAACCCGCAGTTCGGCGAATCGCAGGGCGCTCTCGGCTCACGCACTATCGAACTGCAGGCACGATTTAACTTCTAGCAGTTTGCTCCTAGGGCGCACCCGATGTTTGGGTGCGCCGTTTTTTTTGCGAAGCAACGCTGAACCTTGCCGCATCGCCCCTTAGTTCCAGTCCTCCTTCGCAGTAGCATCTTGCTTTACACTGGGTTCGTGCAGACGGTTGCCGGTTTTGTTTTGTTGCTCGCCCTGAACGTGTTTCCCAGCCCCTTCCTTCCCGCTCAGGCTATGCCCACATCCTCCGCCGGCTTTTCCACCTTGGCTGCAAAAGCGAATGCCGCCCGCGACGCCGAGCGATTGGACGAAGCGCTCCCTCTCTACCGCAAAGCGCTGGCGCTGCGTCCCGGCTGGGCGGAGGGGTGGTGGTCTCTCGGTACCATTGAATTCGACCAGAACGCTTATGCGGAGGCTGTGCGCGCCTTCCAGAAGGTGACGGTGCTCTCTCCCAGGAACGGAACCGCCTATGTGATGCTGGGGCTGTCTGAATTCGAACTCGGGCGCGATGAGCTTGCGCTCCAGCACCTCCAAAAAGGATCGGACATAGGCCTCGACAAAGACGTTGGACTGCGGCACGCCGTGCTCTATCACGAGGGAGTGCTGTTGCAGCGGAAAGGCAAGTTCGAGGCCGCGCAGCAGATGCTCGAGCAGTTGTGCCTGCAAGGTGTTCAGAACGACGAGATTGCAAACGCCCTAGGAATGACGTTGTTGCGTTCGGACGCAAAACGCCCGCCGGCCCAAGGGACAGCGGACGCGGCTGTCGTAGTCTCCATTGGCCGCGCGGAGTGTCTGGCTGGCCAAAAGAAGTACGACGAAGCGAGGCCGGGCTTTGAACAGGTCGTGCAGGAAAACCCGAACTATCCCAACATCCATTACGCCTTTGGACTCTTTCTACTGGAAGCTAGCGACGTGGCCGGCGGCGTGGAACAACTCAAAAAGGAGATCGCGAACCATCCGGGCCACGTCTTCGCGCGCCTGCAAATTGCGTCGGCTGAGTACAAGGTGGATTCTGCGGCGGGCGTTCCCTTTGCGCAAGAAGCGGTGAAACTGGACCCTCGCATGCCACTGGGGCATTATCTTCTTGGATTGCTGCTGCTCGACGTGGATCAACCTGAAAAGGCGATTTCGGAATTGGAAGTCGCGGAGAAAATCTTCCATCAAGATCCAAAAGTCTATTTTGCGTTGGGATCTGCGTACTCTCGTGTTGGGCGGAAACAAGACGCGGCGAGAGCCCGCGCCAGTTTTGAGCGCTTGAGCAAACAGGGGAGGGAATCGAAGCCCGGAGAGCAGTAGCCGTTACTTGGAGGACTCTTCCACCGTCAGCACACGATCCACAGCCACGTCGTGAAGTGTCTGTTTGATGCCGCTGGGCCACCGGACTTCCATATCCTTGATGAGATGGCTCGCACCCAGGCCGAAATGAACCCGGCTGTCGCTCGATGAAGCATATCCAACCGAAGTCGTCACCTCGTTCCATTGTGAGCGTCCATCCTCAGTCGTGATGTGAATCTGGGCGCCAATTCCCATGCGGTTGCTCTTTGTGCCCACGAGTTTCAAGAGAATCCAGTGGTTGTTGCTCTCGGTGATGTTGTGGAGAAGCTTGACCTGCCCGCCAAGCACAGTGACCACCATGTCGATGCGTCCATCATTATCGAAGTCTCCAAAGGCCACGCCGCGGTGAGCCGCCTCGATCTGAAAATCTGGTCCGGCCGTGGAACTGACGTCCTGAAACTTGCCGTTGCCGAGGTTTCGGAAGATGGAATTCGGTTCCGGGTAGTGTCGCGCCGGGATGAGTTCGCTGATGTTGTCCATCACGTTGGCCCGGGCGACAAACAGGTCCTTCCAGCCATCGTTGTCGAAGTCGAACATGCCGTTGCCCCACCCCGACATCCCTGACGTTGTTTGCAGTCCGCTGGCAACCGTCCGGTCATCAAAATCGCCGTGTTTGCTGTTGATCAACAAAGGAAAACTCTCGTGTTCTACTGCTGTGTACCAGATATCAGGAAAGCCATTGTTGTTGACATCGCGGAAGTCTGAACCCATGCCGGAAAGCGTCGATCCATCCGGCGCATAGGCCACTCCAGTCTGGACTCCAACTTCCTCGAATCGCTTCCCGCCAAGGTTGTGAAACAGAAACGCGGGGGTGGTGTCGTTCGCCACGAACGCATCCAGGAAGCCGTCCCCGTCGTAATCGGCAAATGAAACGCTCATCCCCTTGCCCATGTGCGCCGCGATTCCTGTTTCCTGCGAAACGTCGGTAAAGGTTCCGTCCCCATTATTCCTGTACAAAGTACTGTGAAGGGAGGCATAGAGTTTCGGATGGCAGTAAGCGCGCACGCCACTCTTGAGTGAGCAATACGGGTCCTTATCAACTTCCCACTGGCAATAATTGACCACGAATAGATCGAGTAACCCATCATTGTTGTAGTCGAACCAACCGGCAGCAGTTGACCACATCTTCTTTCCGTCCATCTTGGCCCCGCTCAGGCCTGCTTTCTCTGTCACGTCTGTGAAAGTGCCATCGCCGTTGTTGTGGAATAACTGATTGCCGGTGACGTTGGCAAGAAATATATCCGGGCGTCCGTCGTTGTCGTAGTCACCCACCGCAACGCCCATCCCGTAGCCTGCTCCGGCTAAACCGGCTTTCTCGGTGACGTCGGTGAAAGTGCCATCATGATTGTTGTGAAACAGACGGTTCCAGTAGACGGGCGACTCCTTCTTAAGCGAAGGAATTGCGGCGCCGTTGACCAGATAAATGTCGAGGTAGCCATCGCCGTCGTAGTCCAGCAGCGCTACCCCGGCGAGCATGGTTTCGATCTGGTTCTTTTTCGGGGTAGGTGAATTCTGCGCGATGAAATGTAGACCGGATCGGGCAGCAATGTCCTCGAACCTGATCGGGGAAGGAGCAGAAGCAGTGGCCGAAATAGCGGGATTCGAAACCTGGGCAAGCAACAGGTTGGTGGCGAAAATGAAGGTCGAGATTCGCATCATGCTCATGCCGGCTCGATGCTATGCGTGCACCTTGGCGGCTTCAAACCCTGCCTTCTCCATCGCCTGCTGCATTTCCTTGTTCTTCATAAAGACGTTCCACACAAATCCAGTCCTCGCATTTTCCGCCATCACCATGGTGATACCCACGTCGATTCCGATCACATCCGGGTTGTACCAGCCAATCAACGGGTTGAACGCGTCGACAAATCCATATCGCCCCCATGTTTTCGGATAACATTCGCGGATCGTCCGGAGCACCTGCATGCAATCTTCCTGAAGGAAGGGCAACGAACCGCCAGCGGCGCAGGGAACGATACTGCCGTCCAGTCGCCCGATGCGCGGAGGACCACCCCAAGCCTGATACCCTGCGGCCGAATCCGAGGAAGTGATTCCCCACAGATGCGCGCTGTAATCGGGAAATTCGTCATGCAGCGAAACACAAAATCGCTTGTGCGCCTGGGTTGCCGTTACCGAGTTCATGAAGTAGTCGGCGTAACCATCGCGCTTGTGGCGGAAATCAAACCAGGCTTGCGAATACTGATGCGTAAACAGCGGATCATGCCCGGAAATGTACTCGAATTCCTGAAACTTCACGGTAGGCCGCTTCCATGCCCTCCAGGTTTCACTGGAAACAGAATGCGTCGGCGAACCGAGGGCAAGCAGGTAGAGCATCATGAGTTCGCAATAATGCTCCCAGCGCGAGCGCAAGAAACCGCTGCCCGGGTTCCATCCCATGGAAAACGTTGCGCCGCTATTGAGCATCCACGGCCAATCTACGCGCTCGTAGATTGCGGTCGCGAGATCCTGGATCTCGGCATCCTTGAAATGTTGGCGAACGGTTAGCACGCCACAAAGCAGAAGCGAGGTGTCGATCGAGGAAAGTTCACAGTTCCATACCCGCGCTCCAGTTTCCATATCGATGAAGTGGTAGAAGAAGCCGTGTTCGTGCGGCAATTGGCGCTTTAGAAAACGGAGCGTCTGCCGCACGCGCTCCCGGATCGCTGCCGGCTTATCGTAACCGCGGGATTCGCCAATGCACAGGCCGGTAAGTCCAAAGCCGGTTGCCGCAATGCTGGCAATTCGCCGGTGCTCGTCGCCGTTGAGTCGTGCGCGATCCCTGACTTGGCCGGTCGCGCTGCTGGCTTCATTCCAGAAGAAGTCGAACGCGGCGCGCTCGATTTCGTCCAGAAGTTGGTCGTCAGATCCGCGATAAGGATTTCTCTTCGGCTCGTCAAAGGCCTTCTGCTCCGTTGGCCCAGCCACGGAGATAAGACCGGTCAGGGTGACCAGTCCCAACCCAGTCGTTTTCAGCATCTCGCGTCGCGTAACCGGAGGGCGATGGGCCATTACTGGGCCAGTGTACCAGCCCCACATGAGATGAGGACTTGCATCATTATNNACGCATATTATCGTCGGCGAACCCCCTCTCCTCTGTGCTGAAGATCGCAGAGGGTTTCGAGGCACATTTCGCGGCGCAGACGACCATGGGTGGTGGAAGCCATCTCCGGATAGGTGGTGGTTAGGGCGGGGCGAGTACTCCAACACTTGGTTCGTCCGCTCTCGACGTTACGCTGGGCGTCAGCTCTTTTCCAAGTAAAGAGTGAGTGGGTACGGTGAGTGATTCCAAAATTAGAGCAGTTGCATGCGGCAGAAACATTGCACGCTCCGAGACTCTTTTTCTGGACTTGCGGTAACGCGGCGTCAAACCCTACAGTGATCTAAAATGAGCAGTGCGTTCACCCACCCCTCGATAGCCGACATCGCCGAAGACAAGTTGGTTGCGCGTTTGTTTGCCCACGCCGCTGCACGCGTGTTTCATGGGGTGCTAAGGAACTTCGCCAGGTTTTCTGCTGCGCGGCCCATGGAGCGGGCAAGGCTTAGTTTGGCAATGTTGTGGGCAAACACGCTGTTGATATAGTCAAGCTCCGCACCTGCCAGCGCCTCCTGCGATTGAACCAGTTCAACGCTGTTGGCCACGCCTGCCTCCACACGCTGCCGCGTGAGATCGAGAGTCTCCTTGGCGACCTGCGCATTCTTCTGCGCCACTTCCACCTCGCTGGTTGCCGCCTCTAAGTCGAGATAGACTTTTCGAATTTCGCCCTCTACTTGCAGTTTGAGATCTTCGAGTTCGGCGCGCCTTTGCGTTAAGGTGGCTTCGGCTTGCTCAATATCGCCGCCCGTTCGACCGCCCTCCCAGATGGGGAAGCGCAGTGTCCCAGTGACTGAGAACGTCCCGTGAGATTGGGACGGATTGGTTCCGATCACGCCATAATCGGCGTTCACCGCAAGAGATGGTAATCGTTCAGCCCGCGCGCCGGATCGCGCGAGGTCGGCGGCTCGGACCTGGGCCGCCGCTGCCTTTAGATCCAGACGTTGCTCGAAGGCCTGTCTGAAAGCCTCCTCCATGGTAATCGGCGGTGCAGCTGAGAAAGGGACGTTCTCGGAAAGGTCGTACTGATTGTTGGGCGGCAAACCTGTCATCCGCGCCAAGTTGATCTTCTGCTTCGCAAGATCGTTCTGTAGTGAAGTTACTCGCTGCTGTTGAGTCAGAGCTTGCACTTGGCTGCGATCGACATCGACCTGTGCCACCACTCCCACAGCTCGTTGCTGTGATGCTTGCTGGTAGAGAGCGTTGGCTGTTTCCAGTTGAGCAAGGGCTGATTGCACTCTCGCCTTGTCGGCAAGGATCAAAAGATAAGCGCCCCCGACCGCTAATACCACGAGATCGCGAGAATCTTGAGCCGAAAGTTGGTCTGCCTGGAAGCTTTCATTGGCCGATTTGTAGTTCTTCCACGCTGTGAGATCCACTACGGTTTGCGTGAGACGGGCTCGCAAGTCAATGTAGTTGTAGGGCCCTATGATAGTCGGCAAAGTGAAGCCTGGAAGCTTGAACTTAAAGCCTGAAGCTGCAAGGCTGGTCTGCTGGACGGTTTCGGCCAGATCGCCGGTGAGGTTGGGGAGTAGAGCGCTGCGTGCCACGCGCGTTTGCCCGTGCGCCTGACGCACGGCTTGGGCGAGCCCTACCGCCCCCAGATTGTACTCAAGGCCGCGGCGGATGGCGTCTCGCAAAGACAGCTTGCCGGTAAACGGCATGTTGGAAATACCAGACGTACTTCCCGAGTAAGCCCCTTGAACTTGAACCGTGGGATTGAGTGTGTTGACCGTGCTCGCTACTCCCGGCGTGGATGACTGCATGGCCGTCACCGAGCCGCTCTGTGCGGTTCGGCCCGACAGCGGCAACTGCGTTGCTTGCGCGCCTTGGGATTGTCCAGGCGGCGTCTGGGCCGACGCATTTCCGCCTGCGATGCACATGCTGAGCAGGATAAATGTCGCAGTTATCTTCAGCTGTCTCGGTAGCGTGGCCAGTTTCTTCTTCCTCATGGGCAATGGACCGTGCCTTTCCGTTCTCAACTGAGTTGCTTGCGAAAACGCCAGACGCTGAGCGAAACCAACACGATGGTAAAAATCGACAACGCCAGAAAATTGGGCCAAAGAGCGGCGAACCCACTTCCTTTGAGCATGCCCCCGCGAACGATGGTTGCGAAATGGTGAATGGGATTGACGATTGTTAACGGCTGCATCCATCGCGGCATGGCTTCGACAGGATTCATAGCTCCCGACAAAGAAGACAACGGAGGGTTGATGAAAAAGGCAGTTAACTGCGCCTGCTGCGCCGACTTACTGAAAGTTGCAATCACCGTGCCCAGACTGATCCCCGACAAAATGCACAACATGCCGCCAAACAAGACGAAGAGCAAGCTGCCGTGAAATGGGATGTGGAATACGATCTTGAGGACGGCAAGAGCCAGCAGCATCATCATGCAAAGCAAGGCAAAAAGCGGCACGATCTTGGCGATGATGATTTCAGAGGTGCTCGCTGGAGACATGAGCAGTTGCTCCATCGTCCCTGCTTCGCGTTCCTTTACCATTGCCGCGGACGCAACCAATGAACTGTTCAGAATCAGCAAGAGACCGAAAACACCGGTGGCAATGAACCAGGAATCGACCAGGCCGGGGTTGTAGATGAAAGCTGGCATAAGCTGCACTTGTCCCCGGCGGCTTATCTCGGACGCAGCAACCTGCCTATGGCTGGCATGAATGCCCATGCTCTGCAGCCCTGCAGTGTACGTCTGAACTATGCCCTCTGCGTAGGCTTGACTGATGGTGGCCGTATTCGCGTTCGTGGCGTTCAACAGGAACTGGACCGTGGTTGAATGTCCCCGATGCAAATCCCGTGCATAGTCGTAGGGGATGACAACTCCGGCATCTACCCCGGCCTGACTGATTGCACCCCCGAGTTGGTCTACGGAAAAGTAGTAGCCTCCGAGGCGGAAGCTTTTGCTCTCGGTCAGGGTCGCGATTAACTCCCGGCTCTCCGGAGTCTTGCTCTCATCTACGACACCGAGCCGAACATTCGACACCGCTGCGCTCAACGCGAAGCCAAACAGCGTCAGTTGCAAAATGGGAGGAAGAACCAGAGAAATCATGAGACGGCGGTCGCGCCGGATCTGGTTGAACTCTTTGCCGACGAGTGCGCGGATCCGAGGACTGAAAACGTTGTGTAGGAGATTGGTCATTCGCTTACGCTTTGAGCTGCATGCGACGCATGCCGTGCCAGCCAATCCCGTAGAACACTGACCCGATGACGCCGATGATCGCGACCTTCCACCAAACCGCAGGCCAGCCGCCGCCTTGTAGCAGCGCATCCCGCACGACCTCGATGTAGTACCGGCCCCATATGAAATTCGAGATCCATCGCAATCCCACAGGGATGTTCTCGACCGGGAAAACCAGACCGGATAGCAGAAACACCAGGAGAAATCCACCGAGGGCCACTGCCTGCATGGCGGCGACCTGACTGGGAATCGTCGCTCCCACCATGGTCCCAAAGGCCGCCACGCAAAAGGTGTAGAGAACTGTGGCGACGATGAAGGGTGTTGGGTCGCCGGCGAGCCCCAAACCAAAATATGTAAACAGGAGGACCAGCATCAGCACACACTCGGCGAGCGCGACTACCATGAAGGCAAGAATCTTTCCCAGCAGGAATTCGTGCGCGGAGATGCTGGAGACATAAACTTGGAGAATTGTCTTCAGCTCACCCTCTTTTGCCATGGCGAGAGCGGCCAGCAAAGGAGGGAACATCGAAAGTCCCAGTACGAAGATCCCTGGACCGTAAAACTTCTTGGCGGAGAGGCCTGGGTTGTACCAGAGGCGGATGGCGGTTTGGACTAGCGCGAGTCCTTGGTCGCCAGCGATACGTTGATTGTAGGCACGTGTAATCTCGGTTGCGTAACCTGCCGTAAGCTTCGCGGTATTGGCGTCAGAGGCGTCCACCAGCAGCTGAACGGGAGAATTTGCTCCTAGTGCCATGTCCCTTCCAAAATGCACGGGTATGATCAGGACCGCCCTGGCCGTGTTTGAACTGAGAGCCTCCTCAGGGTGTCGATCGATCGGCCAGGAGACGACATGGAGAGTAATAGAGGCGCGAATCGCGTCCACAAAATCGCGCGAAGCGGGTGAATCGTCAAAGTCCTGCACGATGACGGGAAGATTGTTTACGGTCAACGAAAGAGACACACTCATCAGGAGCAACAAAACCAGCGGAAGCACCAGGGCGAGAGCCAGCGTCCGCCAGTCACGACAGATCTGAGTCAGCTCTTTGCGAGCTTGCGCAACTACACGTCGCATCGCATGCGCTCCTTACTGTTCACTCTACTTTTCGTCTTCGGTTGAAACCTTTCCCTGCTGGCGCGCTTTTTCGATCACGTTGATGAAGACGTCTTCGAGGGAAAAGGGTTCTTCGCGCGCGCTGATTACCTTGATTCCATTGCTTTCAAGCTTCTCGGTCGTGGTCCGTGTGCCTGCCTCAACATCGTCGTCGGTGACCACATGGAGCCGATTGCCGAACAGGGAAACTCGCCAACGCTCTGTGTCGCTCTTCAGCACGTCGGCGGCGTGCTGCGGCTGGTCGACGATGAATTCAAGTAAATGGCCGGTTTGCGCGCTCTTGATGCCGCTCGGAGTTCCTTGCGCCACCAGTTCCCCGCCGGCCATGAATCCCAAGCGGTTACATTGTTCCGACTCTTCGAGGTAATGCGTAGTCACAAGAATTGCCGTGCCTGCGTCTGCCAGGCGGTTGATCATCACCCAGAAAGCGCGCCGTGCGAGAGGATCAACCCCGGAAGTCGGCTCATCGAGAAAGAGTACGCTCGGTTCGTGCATGATTGCGGCGCCGAAGGCGACACGCTGCTTCCAGCCTCCGGGCAGACTGCCAGTGATCTGGTCTTCCTTCCCTTCGAGTCCCGAGAACGACACCACCCAGCGGATTTTCTCGTCGCGCTCGCTCTCGGGCACGCCGTAGACGCCGGCGAAGAAGGTGAGATTTTCTCGGATGGTCATATCGTTGTAGAGGGAGAACTTCTGCGACATGTAACCGATCTGCTGGCGAATGCTTTCCGAGCGGAGGTTGCCCTGCTCGCCGGCCAGCCGCATGCTTCCGCTCGTGGCCTCAAGCAGTCCGCACAACATCCTGATCGTGGTTGTCTTGCCAGCGCCATTTGCGCCCAGAAGGCCGTAGATTTCTCCATACGGAATCTCAAGGCTGACATTCTTTACCGCAGTAAATGCTCCGAACTGCTTCGTCAGATTGTCCGCTCCGACCGCAATTTGGCCGCGCAGGTTCGAGTGATCGTGGTGCCCGGGAAACGGTGACTCCTTCGACTCTTCGCCTAGACCTCGCAGGCCGGCAACGAATACGTTCTCGAGAGTAGGCTCATCGACGCGAACGTCGCTGACGTGCAGGTCGGCTTTGCTACAGAGTTCTTCAACGATTTGGCGCGCTTTATCAGCATCATGCGCCAGGACATCAAGACGATCACCAAAACGCTCCACATCCATGATGTCTTGCTTCGGACCAGATACCTCTGACAACACGCGTTCGGCTTCGCTCAAGTTGTCGACGCGGACTTCCAGTCGCTTGGCGCCCAGACCTTCTCGTAATTCGGCCGGAGTGCCAACTTTCCGGATCTCGCCTTTGTGAATAAGCGCGATCCGATTGCACCTCTCGGCCTCATCCAGGTACGGCGTTGAGATCAAAATAGATAAGCCTTCGGCAGCCAGATGCGCCAGGGCATCCCAAAACTCGCGCCGTGATACCGGGTCCACGCCGGTTGTCGGCTCATCAAGCACGAGCACGCGAGGTTGGGGCACCAAGGCGCAAGCCAGCGAAAGTTTCTGCTTCATTCCGCCACTTAACTGCCCAGCCAACCGACTGGAGAATCGATCCATGTCGAACATCTGCAGATACTGGTGGCCCCGCTTCACGATGTCGTCGGATGCGACGCGGCGCAAATCACCGATGTAGCGGATGTTTTCCATAACCGTAAGATCGGGGTACAAGCTGAAGGATTGAGTCAGATAACCCGTCTGGGAGCGTGCCTCGCGCGCCGGCCGGCCAAAAACCTCAGCCGATCCGGAGCTCGCTTCCATGACCCCGGCGAGAATCTGGAACGTCGAGGTTTTTCCTGCACCATCGGGGCCGATCAAGCCGAAGATCTCGCCTTTGCCCACTTCAAAGCTGATTCCGCGAACGGCTTCTAGTTTGCCGTAGCTTTTCCAAAGCTCACTAATTCGAATGGCACTCGTGTCCGAACCATCGGAGCCAGGTTTGGAAGTTGGCGCAGTGGAAGTCGCGGCCGTCATTTGCGCTTCTCTTCGGGCCACTGGTCGCCTGCGACGAGGATTTCTCCGTCCGACGGCATGCCCGGTTTGGCATATCCCAGTGCTCCTTTCAGCTGCAGCTTTAGGCCGACCACTTGTTTCACGCGGTCATCGCGGAAATAAGTGTTCTCTGGGGTGAACGTCGCTTGCGGGTCGATGCGCGAAACGTATGCTTCGACCGGTTGCTTGGGATTCGAATCCAGATACACATGGGCAGCCTGGCCGACCTTGACCTTGCCGATCTGTCCCTCGGGAACAAAACCTCGCAGGTACACCTTGCTGAGATCCAGAAGAGTGATGACCGGGGTTCCTGCGGTAATCACCTCTCCCGGCTCTGCCACACGCGTTACAACCGTCCCGTCAAAGGGCGCCTTCACGGTCAGATCCTGGCGATTTTCTCGCGCCTCAGTGAGCTGCGCCTGTGCCTGACCAACACTCGCCATCGCGTCGGCAATCGCTGCCTGCTGCTGCGCCAGTTGCATGTTCACTCCTGCTACGCGGCGCTTGGCGCCAACCACAGCAGCCGCCAGTTGGTCCGCGGTTGACACTGCCTGTTTTCCTTGGCGCTCGGATACGGCTCCCGTCTGTGCCAGCCGGGTATATGCCTCCTTGTCGAAGCTGGCAATGTCGTGGGCGGCTTCTTGCTGAGCAACGTTCGCCTCTTCCTGCCGCAGTTGTTCATCGAGGACTGCAATCTGGTCTCGTGCGGACCTGGCCTTTGCTTCCGCTTGCTGAAGTTGGGCTTGCGCTTGCTCCACGCGTGCCCTCAATTGCTCGTCGTCGAGCACGGCGATGATGTCTCCAGTGGATACGGCGTCTCCCTCGCGCACCCGGATTTCGACAATACGGCCGCTCGTCTTGGGGGACACAGCCGAGTCGTCACCTTCGATTCGACCGCTGAGCGCCACGATATTTGGCGACATCGGCGGCGTGTAGAAGAACACCCTCCAAACACCAAATCCGATGGCCGCGAGAATCAGAATGACAACTAACGGAACAAGGATTCGACGGGCCATCGATCGGGGTGGGGGCGCTTCGGCAGGCACAGGTTTTGGTTTTGCTTGACCTGGCTGCGCTACCGCAGTGGCAGACTGCTGGTTTGGTTGCACTGGCTCCGCTGGCGCAGGCTGCTGGTTTGGTTCGGGTGGCTGCCCTGCCACAGGAGCCAGCTGCGGTTTTGTTTGGACTGGCTGCGCCGCGGCAGGAACAGATTGTGGCTCGGGTTGGAGTGGCTGCGCATTGGAACTACTACTCCCCAAAGCCGTAATCGCCGCATCAAAAGTCTTGACTTCCTTCTGTGCTCGTTCCCGCTCTTGCTTCAATTGCTGGACTATTGCAGATACGTTTCCCGCCACCGGCGCAGGCGGCGGCTTTGGTTGGGGTTCTGGTTGCGGTTGGTCTTGCGTCAGAAGCTCTTGAGGTTTCCCAATTACCTGTTGCTCCGTCATTTCTAACCTCTCTTGCTCGGCGCCGTCGCTTGCCGACCACCAGAATCTGCTTGCCGAAGATATGCCAGCGAAAAGTCACAGATATGCTCAGCGATCCGGTCCACCTGCTCCGGTGTCATTTCCAACTCCGGCCAAAGTTGCTTCAATAGAGGACCCGCCAGAACATAAAGAAGAATTTGTCCCATCACGCTGTGTGCGCACAGCCGGGTCTTCTCATGCTTGGGAGGCAAAGCGATGATGCCTCCGATCAGTTCGAGCAGTCGCTTGTAAATCGGCCGGGACACTTCGTTGACGACTCGCGACAGCGCCGGCGTGGGCTGCACAAGTTCGTGCAACATGATTCGAAAGTGCCAGTCCGGCAAATTTGGCTCGGCCACGCTTTGCAGGCGAGCTCTGATGACCGCCCGCAAAATGTCCTCTGGAGGTGCATTCTGATCAAGCGCACTGCTGATTGCATCCACCCGAGCCGCCCGCACCGATTGCTGCAATACTTCGGTATACAGGCCTAATTTGTCGCCGAAGTGATAGTTGACCGCTGCGATATTGGCGCCCGAGCGCTTGACGATTTCCCGCACCGTCGTCGCTTGATAGCCGTGCTCGGCGAAGACGTGACCGGCGGCTTCAACCAGCTTCTCACGTGTTGAAGCAGCAGCCCTGGGCGCGGACACGCGATGCGTTTGCCTTCGAATTTGTTTCGGCGGGAACATTAAACAACCGTCTTAAACAACAGTCTGAAACATGGGTTTGAATCTCGCCCAGGCTATCTTGGCAGATTCGTCCTCGCGAAATATGCTCACTGTTGCTCACAGTTGTAAGTTTATTGTCGAGGAGGCGGTCGGTTCGAATCCCGAAAACGCAGCCAACTTCTGTATTGCCCGTCATCCGCCCGGAATCGGTGCCGACCACGCCACCAGATCGCGTAATTTCCAGGCCTGGATTCTCTAAAGCATGAACACACCTCAGTGGGCAGCTGTCGCGCACATGGCGACCCGAAGAGGTGATGTCTTATTCCACGTTCTTGAAGATCACCAGGAGTACCGGTGGAAAGACCGAAATTCAGCGGGACCGTACCCGCGAAACCATGCAGCACGCCCAGGCGAATTCCGAACTCACGAACGGGTTGTCGAGATGTTCCAGGACCCGAGTTTCGAGATCGAAGTACCCCAGATCATAATCCATAAAGCTGACCAGCCAGATATCGTCGTGAACTTCCGTGATGCCGACTGCTTGGCCGGCAAAGACGGTGCTAGTTAATCTTTTTGTTTCCCAGACAGATGCGTCCGCAATCGGTGAATACGATGACCTTGTCGTGGGGATAATCGATGTCGGGCAATCCGCTGGTAGGCGCGGGTGGAGGGCTGACTGCACAGGCTGGCCGGAGCCGCGTAGTTCGATGGACGCTTGGCCAGCGAGCGTTCAAACAATCCAGGAAAAGTGAGCAGTCTTGAACAGCCATACGATGCTGGGGAGATTATTCTGCAAAATTGGTTGACGCGGTATCGGCCTGCAGCGGGAGTCGTTCCTGGGCGAAGGATCCGCTCTCGCGATTCGCGCCAACCTGTTCAATGTCTTCAACATTCTGAATCTTGCCCCGGTGATACCGGCGACGGCGCCGGCTGATATCATCAACACCTGACAATTCGGGCATAGCCCGGATGGTCTCGCCGGAAGAGTGATTGAGATTCAGGCGAGGGTGAGTTTCTAACTTTCACTTTTGCCCGTGGCGGTGAAGGTTTGCCGCCACGGCGCTCCCTTAAACGAGACAAATGGATGCAGATGCTTTATAGAATCGCCGTCTTTTTGATATCCGCCGTGGTCCTCACCGTGGCTATGCCAGCCCTGGTCGCGCAGACCGCCGCGGGAGCCGGGAACTCCGGCGTAATTCAGATCGATGCTTCCGCGCCAGCTCATCCTTTTCCCCACTTTTGGGAGAAGATGTTCGGTTCCGGGCGGGCCATTCTGACGTTGCGCGAAAGCTACCGCCGCGATCTCCGCGATGTGAAGCAGATTACCGGCTTCGAATATGTGCGCTTCCATGCCATCTTCCACGATGAAGTCGGCATCTACGACGAGGACGCGCAGGGTCACCCGCAGTACAACTTCTCCTACGCCGACCAGATCTATGACGGCTTACTGGCCAACGGTGTGCGCCCGCTGGTCGAAGTGAGCTTTATGCCAAAGAAATTGGCGGCGCGGGAAGCCCTGCATGCCTTTTGGTACAAGCAGAGTGTCTCCCCACCTAAGGACTGGACTAAGTGGGACGATCTCATCGCCCAGTTCACCCGGCATTTGGTGGATCGTTACGGCATCGACGAGGTTTCAGAGTGGTACTTTGAGGTCTGGAACGAACCGAACATTGATTTTTGGGCGGGTGAACCGAAGCAGGCCACCTACTGGGAGCTTTACGATCACACGGCGCGGTCGATCAAGCGGGTGAGCCCGCGCCTGCGCGTGGGTGGACCCGCTACCGCACAGGGCGCCTGGGCGGATGCCTTCATTCGGCACTGCGCCGAAAACAAGGTGCCCGTGGATTTCGTCTCCTCCCATGTTTACGGAAACGATAGCGCGCAAGACGTGTTTGGCACCGACGAGAAAATTCCGCGCGACCAGATGGTGTGCCGCGCGGTGAGAAGAGTCCACGATCAGATCCGGTCGTCCACCATGCCCGATCTGCCCCTGATCTGGACCGAGTACAACGCCAGTTACTCCAATGAACCCGCCATCACCGACTCGATCTACATGGGCCCGTGGCTGGCCGATACGATCCGGCAGTGCGACGGTCTGGTGGATGTGATGTCGTACTGGACATTTTCCGATGTTTTCGAAGAACAGGGTGTGGTGAAGCACCCGTTCTACGGGGGCTTTGGCCTGATCGCAGCCGGCGGGATTCCCAAGCCGTCCTACAATGCTTTCAAGCTGTTGCACCGCCTGGGCGGCGAACGTATTTCCGTGGACTCCGGTTCGGTGCTGGCGACGCGCCAGAAAGACGGGTCGCTGGTGGTGGCGGCGTGGAACCTGATTCCTCCAACTCCGACGGGCGTGGCTCAGACTGGATTGGGGAAGACAATTCATCTGCGCTTCGAACACCTGGCCGGCAGCCGCCGCGCCTATATTTCGCGGGTTGATCGCGAGCATGGGGACGCGCATCCGGCGTACGAAAAAATGGGCGAGCCGGCTTACCCGACCGGGGAACAGCTCAAAGCGTTGCAGCAAGCCGCGCAGTTGCCGCCTGCTGAAATCCGCGAGTTGTCCGGTGGCGAATTGACGCTCGATCTCGCTCCCGATGGGCTGGCGGTTATTGAGATAAAGTAGCGGCAGCCGCGTGGCCACTTCCTGCCCGACCGGGAAGCAAGCATCGCGAAGCAGTGTCCCGATGCTACAGGAGTCATGTTCATGAGTCCTACCCCAACCACACGTCTCAGCCGGCGGGAAATGCTGGCGCGGTTGGGTAAGGCGATGCTGGTATCGCCGTTGCTGAACCTGGCGATCGTCAGTATGTCGTGCGGCGGGTCCAAGCCCGGCAGTAATCTCGGTACGCCGCCGCTGACCGATGACCAGTTTCTGGATGAAATCGAGCGCGCCATTTTTCTTTATTTCTGGGAGCAGGCCAGTTCGACAACCGGCCAGGTCAAGGACCGCGCCTTCGCCGCTGGAAGTGACAGCCGCACGGTCTCCAGCATTGCAGCCACCGGCTTTGGTCTAACCGCGCTGTGCATCGCGGACCAGCGCGGCTACATGGCCAGCGCCAGCATCGTCGCCAGGGTCCAGGCCACCTTGAGTTTCCTGCTCAACCAGATGCCGAATGAAAACGGCTTCTTCTACCACTTTGTGGATATGAACACCGGGCAGAGGGCAAACAGTTCCGAGGTTTCTTCAATCGACAGCGCAATCCTTTTGTGCGGCGTGCTCACCTGCCGGCAGCACTTCCGGGACCCGCAGATCACGGACATGGCGGCACAAATCTATCAGCGCGTGAACTGGCCGTGGATGCTTAACGGTGGCAGCGCGTTCTCCATGGGCTGGACCCCGGAGAGCGGATTTCTGACGGGCCGCTGGGACACATACTGCGAGTTGATGATGCTGTATTTATTGGCGATCGGCGCGACCGTGAACCCGGTCCCGGCGAGCGCATGGCAGGCATTCACGCGCCCTTCGCTGACTTACCAGGGTTTGACCTTCATTACGAATCTGAGCGCGCCCCTGTTCATCCATCAGTATTCCCACGCCTGGTTCGACTTTCGCAACCGCCAGGACGCCTACGCCAACTATTTCAACAACTCCGTCACTGCGACGCAAGCGCACAAGCTGTTCTGCTTGTCGCTCGCCAGTCAGTTCTCCGATTATGCGAACAACCTGTGGGGAATCACGGCGTCGGACTCGGTGAACGGCTACGTGGTATGGGGCGGGCCGCCGGTGATGGGGCCGATTGACGGTTCCATCGTACCTTGCGCGGCGGGCGGATCGATTCCGTTTGTTTCTTCCGATTGCATTGCGGTGCTGCGCAACATCCAGAGCGGGTTCCCGAAGGCGTGGCAGAGATACAGTTTTGTGGACGCGTTCAATCCGCTCACCGGCTGGTATGACACGGATGTGATCGGAATTGATTTAGGCATCATGATGCTGATGGCGGAAAACCAGCGTAGCGGCTTCGTGTGGAACACATTCATGAAGAATCCCGAAGTTGTGGCCGCAATGACGGCGGTTGGGTTCCACTAGCAACTTCCGCGGTGGAGAGACCGGCGCCTTGCCTGTTCAGCACTATCGCGGCCCAGTGGGGACGCTGGTGCTCCATGGGCAAGCTTGAATCGCTTCACGCCCCGAGCGCCGTTGCCAGATCATCGCCGCCCAGCAACCTCTTGCGCAAGGTGCGATAGAAGCCGGCGATATGGGCCTCGAATTCGGATAGGCTCATGTCGGCGGTGATGTGAACGCGGGGCACGGCGAAGCGGTCGATGTTGGCGCCAAACCCGCCGCCCGCATTCATGAAGGCGCAGCGGAAGCCGGCTTGCTCCGCCAGCCGTAGATCTCGTCTGCTGACGGTGGCAGCATTTCCGAAGGGATAGCCGAAGGCCCACACGGTTTGTCCCAGCACCTTCTCAAGAACCGTCCGGCTTTCAGAGATCTCTCGCCAGGCTACGTCGTCCGGCGCCCGCGCGAGAACCGGGTGAGAGAGAGAATGAGCGCCGATCGTCATCCCCGATGCGGCAAGCTGTTGCAAGCCGGCTCGATCCAGCATAAGAAACCTGCAGGCCACGGTCGCGTTCTGGAGGAGTCGTTGCTTCCAGCTTTCGTCAAGCCCGAGCTGTTTTCGGATTTGATCGAGGAATCCGCGCCTGAGCTCTCCATCGAACTGCGAGAGGAGTTCGACCAGGTTCCACCAACACGAGTGTGTCTTGGCTGGCGGACTCGGGCCAATGCTGATGTTCGCTTCGGGGAGGCTGAGAGTGATGGGCTCGCTGGCGTCCAGCAACATCAGGTAGAGTTCCTCATACCAGAGCATCGACGGCGTCTCATCGGCGGACGCCGCGGTCGCGAAAAAGAGGCAGGACAGGCCCAGTTCCCGCAGAATGGGAACCATTTCTGTCAGCGCGTTCTGAAGGGCGTCGTCGCAGGTCAGCAGGATCGAGCGCGGAGGCAGGGACAGTTCTCCCTCAGACCAACGGAGAAAGTCCTCAGGGGTGATCACGTGGTAGCGTTTCTTCAGAAGCTGGAGTTGCCGCCGCAGGGAATCCGCATGCACCAGGTTGCCGTCCAACGCGGAATGCAGAATTCGATGGCCGGAGGGAAAGACTCCGTGGTAGGTCACAACCGCGGGACCGGCGCCGGCCGTGTAGCGCAGGTAGCCACTCTTCGACAAGACAGGAAACACGATGTGCTTCAGAGCGGGACTGACGAGTCTCAAGGCGCCTTCCGCAGGTGTTCGCAGAATTGTATCGCAGCGTGGGCGGGCCCGTGCGGAATTGAATCGCGCGATTGAATCGCAGTTGACCGCGATCACGGTGGGTGGTCGAGGTTCGCCGTCATGTCCAGGCTTGCGTCAATAAGCTGAATCGCCGTCGAAGAGCTGGAAACTCACTGGAAACGCGTGCTCCAGGGCATTTGTGGGGTCGTAAATCAAAACCGGTTCCTGGTACTGGCGCCAGAAACCATTCCAGGCCAGCGCGCGGCTCAGAATTGGAAATGAGGCGAGGGAGCGAATGCGGCACACTTCCGGATCGAGCCGCGCGGCCTGCGTAACCATCGCAGCGGCGAGATTCCAGTCATTCGCATTGGTTGAATCCACCACCAGGTCGAGCAACCGGGCTTCCCATCCGGCTTTTCCGATGACGAAATAACCCATGAGCTGGCCCTGGCGCCGCAGCAGGAATGCTTGCATTTCGAGGTGAGGACACTGCAGCAGATGGTTCAAGTCGGCGAGAGTGCGCCCGCAAAACGTCCACGTCCGCCGGGCGCTGTTCAATACCGGCACGAGTGAATCGTCAAACTGTTTTACTGGAACGAAATTCCATGCCGCGGTGGCTCGCTCGCGATTCCGAGCGGGATGCGTAAGTCCGTGTAGTAACCGGAGAGTCGATTGCCCAGTGCGGGACCGCAGTCGGAACTCACGCCACGGTCGCAGCCACGCGGCGTAAGTCGGCGCTTCTCCCACTTGCAGGAAACCGATTTTAGGAATGATGAGGCGGGTGGCGGGAGCGCCACCAATCACGAAAGATACGGGCGCCTTTTCCATCAGCTTACGAAACAGAATCACGCCCATCCCTGGAGCCGAGGGGTCAGCGGCCCAATCCATCATGGTCACGCTGTTAACGGTGGTCCCGTCCGGCAGATGAAGGGTCACCGGGCAGATGCCACAATGCGCCAGGATCCGGCCATCTTGTTCGAGCAGGTAGCTGCCGCTGCTTTCCCGCCCGGGGCCCGGGCGCAGGTATTTCCACTCCAGTAATTGTG
>PMBA01000207.1 GCA_003152795.1 Acidobacteriaceae bacterium
AAGCGCTGGCGCATGAGCGCGTTGGCACTGGTGGGAGCTTCGGTGAAGGCAAGCGCCAGGTCTTCGTACTCCACGCGATAACCGTCGCGCAACAGCGCCATGGTCAGGTCGGCGTCTTCGGCAACTGTGTCCACATGGTAGCCACCCGCTTCGCGAACGGCTGCGATACGCCAGGCTCCGATTGCCCCCGGTACCACGCTCACCGCACCCATGGTATTAAGCGCTCGGCGCTCGAAATTCTGGCTGGTGATGTATTCCAGCGCCTGCCATCGCGTCCACAGGTTGACGCGGTTGCCGACCTTGGCATTGCCGGCCACGGCTGCCACCTTCGGATTGAGGAAGTGCGGCACCATGCGGACGATCGCGTCTGGGGCAATTATGGTATCGGCGTCGATACCGACGAAAATTTCGGCGTCACCGACGTGTTCCAGTCCAAAGTTAAGGGCCTCCGCCTTGCCACCGTTGGGCTTGGTGAGAATCAACACTCTGCCGGCAGTCGCCTCGGCGGCAAAGGTGCGGCGGGCGATTTCCAAAGTGCGATCCTTGGAACCGTCGTCGATCACGACGACGCGCAGATTGGGATAGTCGGAATCGAGCGCGCCCTGGATGGTGCGTTCGATCACCTTCTCTTCGTTATAAGCGGGAATCAGAACCGCCACCCGGGGCCGGTACGCCGCAATCTGTTCGGGCGTTCCGTACACGTGCGCGCGGAGGCGGTCATAGATGGCGAGGACGCCGATGGAAATCAGGCGCCCGGTCATCAGAATGTCACCCAGGAAGAAGATGACTGTGATTCCGGTCATGGTCGCGCCGAACAGTCCGAAACTGATCCAATTGAGCCAGGCGGACCAGTATTCGTTGGTCGGGAGCGGCGGCATCACATCGGCTTTGGCCTTGCCCATCAACTGGTAGACGGGAACAAATTGAAATCCGCGAGCCCGGGCGCCGTCGATAATCAGGGGGAGCGCCAGCACCGTTCTTTCCCGGTTGCCGCCCCCATCGTGCATGAGAATGATGTTGCCGCACTGCTGCTGATCGTTCGCCTGGCAGGGGGGCAGGTGGTCGAGCACGCGAGCAGCGATTTGTTGCGGCGACAGCGCGGGCTCGTCGTTCCAATCCTTGGTATCGATCTTGTTGCCGATGGTGATGTAGCCCATACTTTGGGTGAGCTCGAGCGGCCGAACCTCGTCTTCGGTATCGGGCTCGGCATCGACCGAGTATGGCGGACGGAAGAGCATGGTGCGAATACCCAGTCGGCTCGCGAACAGCCGCTCGGTCAGGTTCAGCTCGACCTTCATGTAGCCGTTGCCAATCGAGCTGATATCGGGATGAGTAAACGTATGGTTCCCGATCTCATGACCTTCGCGGTAAATGCGCTGGGTTAATCCGCTGAACTTCTCTACCTGGATTCCGATCAGGAAAAATGCTGCCGGCACATGTTCGCGTTTGAGGACATCGAGAATTTTCGGGGTCCACTCCGGATCAGGGCCGTCGTCGAAGGTAATGGAGAGTTGGTTTTTGCTGGCGCCATAGCGCGCGACACGATAGGGCTCGGGCAGACTTTTGAAGCTTTCGCCGTCGATGAGTCCAGTCTGCTTGTCGATGGACAGGTCGCGCTCACCGTCGGTGGGGCGCGCCTCGATGTGCAGAATCTCGCCGTTGCCCTCCATGTCCACGTCCTGACCCGGAGGAACGTCTTTCAATCGATCGGAGGCATTGGCTTCTCCGGGCATGTCCCAGACCCGCCACAGGGAGCGGTCTTCCGCGCCCAGTCTCCACAAGGCGAAGGTCTGGATGCCGAGGGTCTGGGCGGCGCGCATCTCGTTCAGAGCAGTCACCGCATCGAGAAACCACACATCGTGCCGGAAGTTATCGTCGTCGCGATAGCTGAAATGCGGGTTGAGCGCATCGCCATCAAAGTCAACGTCTTCTTCGGCGTCGCGCGACCCGATCCAAGCTTCCTGCACGGAAACGCTCTTGTCGGCCAGTCCCGCCGGGAGCTTGCCTTTTTTCGGGCGCTCGACCCAGTCGTACCCGTAGTTGCCGATGGCACAAATGAGCTTCTCTTTCGGAATCTCCTTGACCGCGGACTCCAGGTTCCCCGTGAACCAGTCCTGCGAAGCAACCGGGCCGGGCGTTCCGCCGGGATAGTGCTCGTCGTAGTTCATGATGACGACGCCATCCACAGCGGCCGCAATCGCCTTGTAATCAAAATCCTCGTTGCGCACCTGGACGCTGACGTACAGCTTCATTCCTTTGGCATGCAGGTCGGACGAGAGTTCGTTCAGCAACGCCACGTATCCCGGTTGGGCTTTCTTCGGGAAGGATTCGAAATCGACCATCAACCCGCGATAATGATCGGAGGCAAGAAAAATTCCGATCTCACGTCGAAACCGGGCGCGGGCTTCCGAATTCATCAGAAAATCGCTGACCCCCGGAACAAAGTCGGTGCCGTCGAAGTTCTGCACTACCGGAAACACTTCCATGTCGGTGTCTTCCGCCTTCAGGAACGGCATTACCTTGTCATCGATGGTTTGGATCGTCTGCCCGTGAACCACGTCAAACATCGTGTTGGTTCCCGTATCCACGGCTTGCAGATGGCCGTCCGGACTGAGAACCTGCAGCCACGTCGGGAAGAGCAAGTCGATCTGGCGGGCATACTCGCGCAAGGAAGAGAAGCTCGCCGAGTCCCAGGAAACGTAGAAGGCGGCTCGAACTCCCTGCTCCGAGTTGAGCGTGAGTTGGGAGGGAGCTTTGCGAGTCGGGCGGCGATGTCCGGCGCGGGCGACTGTGGCCAGGCGGCGCTTCTCCCGCGCCTTGGTCTTTTCGTTTTCTTTCAGAGCGTGGTAAGGCTTCTTTTCAGACAGCCAGGAAAGGTCGGGCAGAGGCTCGCTGCGCAGGGCGCTGTAGATGAAAAAAATCACCAGCGCGGAAAAAGTCAGGGCGGCCACATCGACAAAGCGGCGAATCCGCTTCCAGCGCGCTTGCAAGGGATCGTAAAAAACCTGTTTGGCCATTGCTTGGTGTCCCTTCATCCTAAGGCGCAAGGGGCAGGGGGTCAAACCCCGTGTCAGAAGTCGTTTGCGATTCGTGGTTCGCGATTCGCTTGTCCTGCGCGGGTCGCCGGTCTTAACGAAGAGCGAACCGCGAACGACGCGGCTCGTTAAGGATGCGGCAAATGGCGCGATTCGCGATATATTCCCAGTGTGCTCCGCTTGATGCGCGAACATCGCACGTTCTTCCTGGCCACCGCGCTGGCCGGCCTGGCATTGCGATTATTTTTCTTCGTCTACTTTCCGGCGATCACGGATGACTCGCGCATCTATGCCGACATCGCCACCAACTGGCTGCAGCATGGCATCTACGGTCAGACGCAGGAGGTCCTGTCGGCAAAACAGATCGTGCCGACCGACACACGCCTGCCCGGATATCCCGCTTTTCTGGCCGCGATCTTCTGGCTCTTTGGCATTGGCAATTTCAAAGCAGTTCTGCTGACGCAGATTCTGGTGGACCTGGGCACCTGCCTGATCGTTGCGGACCTTGCCCGGCGCGCGCTTTCCGGACGCGCGGCGAGAATCGCTTTTGTGCTGGCGGCGCTGTGTCCGTTCTTGGCGAACTATGCCTCTGCCGTGCTCACCGAAACTCCGGAGATTTTCTTTACCGCGATCGCTCTCGATGGCGCGGTTGCCGCGCTGAATCGGATGCATGCGGCGGCTGCCGCGAAGGGCGCCCATTGGCTCTGGGCGGCAACGGGCGCGGCGATTGCAGCCTGTATTCTGCTGCGTCCCGATGGCGGCATCCTGCTGGCGGCGGTCGCTCTTTATCTGATGGCAGATCTGATGGCAGCGGCCACTCGATTTTCTGTTGCGACGCGGCTCGCCGCGCCTTCCGAGAAGACAGGGCAAGCCCCGTCTCTACCAGGGAGAGGTTTTGCGGGACGCGCGCTTTTCCTCCGTGGTTCAGCCGCTGCCTTGATCGTGCTCGTTTTTGCCCTGGCGCCCCTGGCGCCCTGGACCATCCGCAATTTTCGGACGCTCCATCATTTCCAGCCGCTGGCGCCCCGTTATGCCACCGAATCCGATGAACTTGCCCTCCGAGGTTTCAACCGCTGGGTCAAGACCTGGATCGTCGACTACGCTTCGGTGGAAGAAATCTACTGGAGCGTTCCCGGCGACAGGCTTGCCGTCGAGAAGCTGCCAGCGCGTGCCCTCGATGGCGCGCCTGAAGCTAAAGACGACCCGGCTGAACGCGACGCAACCCTGGCCGTCATCGCCGACTACAACCAGGCGCAGGAGATGACTCCGGAACTGGATGCGCGCTTCGGCCAGATCGCCGCCGACGCCATTCGCGCCCATCCCATTCGCTACTACGTTGTGCTGCCCCTGATGCGGGTCGCGGATATGTGGCTGCGCCCGCGAACCGAAATCCTTCCTCCCGACGTGCGCTGGTGGGAATTCAATGACGACGCGAAACAGTCGGTCCTCGCCGTGGGGTTCGGCTTGCTCAATCTGGCTTACGTAGCGGCAGCGCTATTGGCAGTCGTTCCCAGGCCGTCACGCACTGGAATTCGCTGGGTTGGATTGCTGATCCTGTTCCTGCTGCTGCGCTCGGCATTTCTGGGAACCCTGGAAAATCCCGAACCGCGCTACACGCTGGAATGCTATCCCGCAATCATTGTTCTGGCATCGGCACTGCTGGCGCCGGCCAAACCCACCTAGGGACTGCCGCCCCCGCGTGATTCTCTCAATGAGGCGCCGTTGCCTTCTCTGCCCGCGCTCTTTCTCTTTCAGCCTTTTCCTCCGCGGCCCGTCCCAGCTGGGCGTAGGTATCGGCCAGGAATAAGTGCGCTTCCCTTGAGTGTGGTTCGACCGCAGCGGCTTTCTTCAGGTTGGGCACGGCTTCTTCCGGTCTACCCAGCAAAAACAGCAACCGCCCGCGCAGCAGATTCGCGCGATAGTGATCGGGGCTGAGGGCCAGACAAACATCGAGATGCTCCATCGCTTCCGGCACGCGATCAATCCGCGCATAGACCGCCGCCAGCGAGAACTGAGCGTCCGCCCACTTCGGAGCCCGCGAGACCACCGCCTCAAACTGCGGGGCCGCGCCCTTCCAGTCGCCCGTCTCAAACAGCGCCAGACCAAGTTCATAGCGCCCCATGCCGCTGTCGGGAAGCAGTTGAGACGCTTTCTGCAGCGGCGGAATCGCCTCCGCATAATTCTTCAACCGCGCCTGCGCCACTCCGTATTGCATGTTGGCGACTGGAATGTTCGGCTCCTCCGCCAGCACGCGCTTCAGCAGAGGCACAGCTTCCTGATACCGGGCATCCTCGACGTCGAACATCGCGTCGTGCAGTAGGTTGGAGATTTCAATCCTGGTCTTGGGATCGACCCCACTCAACTTCTCATCATCGTGCGCGGCCGCGGCATCGGAAGCCACGTAGCCGAGCGCTTGCAACTTCTGTATCTGCTCGGCGTCGGGCTTCGCCAACTCGACCAGCGTCTGGCTGGTTCGCGACCGGAATTCGTCCAGTTGGGCTGCGATGGTATCGGCGACAGCCTTTGCGCCACCCGCCAGATTATGCGCAGCGTCGGGATCGCTGGCCTGGTTATAGAGTTCGCGGTCGGGCGAGCGCACATAAAGGTACTTTCCCGAACGCAGCGCTCGCAGTGAACTCCACCCAAAAGCGCGATGCGGATAGTCGGTCTCCGCGTAGGCGGAGCGATCTCCCTCCACCGCCCCAGCGTCGCCAGAACCCGCTGCCGCCCTCATCGTCATCATTGCCGAGAGCGACTCTCCCTGCATTTCTTTCGGCACCGGCAGTCCAGCCTCCTGCAGAATGGTGGGCGCCACATCCACCAGCCGGACGCGCGCGTCGACCCGCTTGCCCGCCGCGTGCGAGGCCGGCAATTTGAACAACAGCGGCACGTGCAGGGTCTCGTCGTAAAGAAAAATCCCGTGCGTGTTCTCGCCATGCGCGCCCAACGACTCCCCGTGGTCGGCCATCACCGCAACCAGGGTTTCATCGTAAAGACCGTGCTTGCGAATCTCGGTCAGCAGTTTGCCCACGGCCGAGTCGGCATAGGCAATCTCGCCGTCATAAGGTTGCGAGGCGAATCGCGCCTTGAACGGGGGCGGCGGGTCGTAAGGATGGTGGGCGTCGTAGAGATGGACCCACAGGAAAAAAGGGCCGTTCGGCAGTTGGCTGACCCAGGCCAGCGCGTGATTCACCACCTCGCCGGCGCGGCGCTCCACCGACTGGTAGCGGTCGGTGCCGGGGCGCCGGAGGTGGAAGCCGGCATCGTAGACTTCAAACCCGCGATCGAACCCGGGCGCCGTGCCGTCCAGCGCGTCGAGAATCAGCGAGCCGACAAAAGCGCCCGTATGGTAGCCCTGCGCGCGCAGCAGATCGGGCAGGTACGGGAGCCGCGGCGACAGCGGCACGCCAAAATCATTGACCCGATTGAACTGCGGATACGTCCCCGTAAGGATCGTGGCATGGGACGCGGTGGTAATGGGAACATGCGAGTACGCGCGCGTGAAGACCACGCCTTGTCGAGCCATGGCATCCAGATTGGGAGTAAGCCCGCGCCTGGAACCGAGGAACCCCATGCGATCGGCGCGGGTGGTATCGAGCGTGATGAGAATGATGTTGGGGCGCGCGACCGCTGGATCTTTCACCCTGCGTGCCTGCGGCTTGGGCGCGGGTGCCTGCGTTTTGATCTGCGCCGGCACAGCGGGAAGCAGCGCCAACAGGAAAACGACCCACCCGCACCAGACACGCATAAGAAAAGGGAGTCTACCATAGGCAGACTCCCAGGATGATTTTACGCAAACCACTCAGAACACGAACTTGACCGCAAATTGCATGTTCCGCGGGCCGCCTTGAGCAATCACCGGGTTGCCCGCGTAAACGTCAGACGTCTCGGTAAGCTGCCCGAAGGCTTCGCCAAGCGTGTAGTTGGGAAGGTAATTGAAGTTTCCGCGGTTCAAAACGTTGAAAACTTCCCAACGGAACTGCATGGCCGTGCGTTCCGTGATCTTCGTATTCTTGATGATCGACATGTCGAGTTGGATCAGTCCCGGGCCGATCAGCTGGTTGCGGCGTGAATTACCGATGCTATACGGGCCGTTGGTGCCGTCGCACGGCCGGTAGAACGGGGTCAGCGGAATCCCCAGATCTGTTCTGCCACATGGATCGGCCTGGCTAGTAGGATCGGTTATATACGTTTCTTGCACGTAGTTGCTGGCGTCCCTTGTGTTGTAGTGAATCTTGGTTCCATCCCAGGACGCTCGAATGCTGGACCCTCTCAGCCCCTGCCCTGAGGTATCCGGCCCGCCGATAAACGCGGTGAACGGGCGCCCGCTGATGGCCGTGAAGACGCCGGTCATCTGCCAGCCATTCATCCAACGCCCCAGCGCCGGAATGTTGGGCACCGTGTAGACGCTTCCCGAATTGAAGTTCAGCCGCACATCATGGTCGCAGAGGCCATAGGAATCCTTGATGGAATACGGATTGTTTGCTTGCGGGTAGTCCCCTTGTCCGCCACGGTTGACCGAGTTGTAGTCGAAACACTTACTCCACGTGAGGTTGGTGCTGGTATTGAATCCGTGGAACGCGCGTTGGTTATAGGAGACCTGCAAGCTGTCGTACTGGGACTTGCCGTCGTTGTTCAACTGGATCACATGCTGAAACAGGGGATTCCCAAACTGATCCAGGAACACGCTATCGTATGGCCTGGTGCCGTCGCCTCCTAGCGGACTGGCGTTCAAGTCCCGGTAGGAAAGAAGATTGCCGCCGCGCTGGCCGGAATAGCCGACCGTCACAACGTTATTCTTGGCTACCTCCTGCTGGATGCTGACATTGAAAATATGAGCATGGGGGGTTTTGAGATCGTTGATGATCGAAAAGGCATTGAACGGACCCGAAGCACTCGAAGTACCGGCAGTGGGACCATACACCGGGAGGTCGAGGCAAACGTAGTTCGATCCGCCAGAACCCGGGTTGGCACAGTCACCCGACTCCGGCGGGACGGCAAAATCCCCAAAAACATCCACGGAAAGGGAGAGCGCATTGGGTTGACTAAAGTTGGGTTGGGTGAAGGCGCCTGCTCTGGCTCCCGAGAAAGTGTAGGGCGCTGCAATGGCGGCAAAGTTGGCAACGTCGTAGGTCAGAGAGTAACCGGCGCGCAGAGCGGTCTTGCCGGTTCCAAAAATGTCCCAGGCAATTCCCGCGCGAGGACCGAAATCAGTTTTATCGAGATTATAGAGCCGGTCAATACCCTGGCCCAACGCAACTAACCCGCGGTCGGGGAAGAAGTTGGAACCGAGGTTGTTC
Source organism: Acidobacteriaceae bacterium (assembly GCA_003152795.1). Classification (GTDB taxonomy): domain Bacteria; phylum Acidobacteriota; class Terriglobia; order Terriglobales; family Acidobacteriaceae; genus Acidiflorens. Next base: position 8,336 of record PMBA01000207.1, read on the forward strand.
TTTTCGCTCAAAGCCCCGTTCAGGTCATAGCGCAATCCCAGGGTCACGGTTAGGCGAGGCTTAAGCTTCCAATCATCACTGACGTAGACGCCAAAACTCTTCTGCGTGAGGTGGCGATGAGTGTCGCCAAAATTACGGGTGGCATCATCCACCTTCCCCAACAGAAGTTCTTCGAGCGCGGCACAGCGTTTGGTGACATACCCTGTCGAATCGTTGGCTCCAAGCGACGTGCAGGTGGTAACAGCCGGATTCGATGAATAACTCGGCGCATAGCCATAAATCAGGAAACCGCTGCGCGCGCGATTTCGCAGACTGTTGGTATANNCCGTAGATCAGAAAGCCCGAGCGCGCCCGGTTGCGCAGACTGTTGGTATAGGCGGTCTGGACGTTGCCTCCTAACTTAACGTTGTGGTTCCCTTTCACCCAGGAAAAGTGTTCCGACCAGTCGTAGGTCTGGTCAGGCGCCGTGGTGATGGGGTATGCCTGAACTCCGCCAATGTAGTTGGGAAACGCGCTCATGTAGACATAGGGAACGCCAAAATCGGTAGGACTGAGCGGGCCCGTGTCGATGCCCAGGCTCTTGGGATCGATGTTGTTGTTGACTTTGATGATCTGTGAGAAACGGTTCCAGCCAAAACGGCTCTCGAGCACCCGGTTGGCCGCCAGATTCCAGGTAAGGCTGACGCCGGCGAGCTGGACCCGGGTGGGGGCAACGTTGTTGAACAGGTCTTTCGCATAAGGCGCCGGCGGCGGATTCGAACCGGAAGGCGCCGACTGCAGGCTGTCTCCAAAAATATAGCGGCCGTTGAGCTGCATGTTGGAGCTCAGCTTGTGATCGATCTTGAAACCAAAAGAGTCGGTGGTAGCCGTGGTCGGAGTGTCCTGGACCAGGCTGTTACCGGCGCCGCTCGGATTCAAAGTGTAAAACTTAAGCAGATTTTCGCCCGCGGGACTGGTGCCTAACCCTGCCGCCTCAATCGCTGCGCGAGCATTGGTCACGTCGTCCTGGTTTGGAACCTGGTATGTCTTAGTGGAGAGTGAAACAAAACGCTGACCTTCATAGAACAGGAAAAAGAAGGTACGGTCTTTCACGATCGGACCGCCGAAGGTGCCGCCAAACTGCATATTGCGTAGCGGGGAAGGCTGGCAAGAACCCGGAGTGCTACAGCCATCGATCTTGTCGAAGTAGTTGGCGGCATCGCCAAACGCAGTATGGCGAGTCCAGCGGGCGTCTCCATGAAAACCGTTGGTGCCGCTCTTCATCACCATGTTGATGGGAGCGCCACCCTTGACGCCGAATTCAGCCGAAGGCGTTTCCTGAACGCCAACTTCCTCGATCGCCTCCGGCGGGAAAATCACGGCCGGAATGCCGGTCACGCCCGGTTGCCCCAGCGATTGGTCGCCGTAGTAGCGGTCATTGTTATACAAGCCATCAATCAGGTAGTTGTTGGAAGTGGTGCGGGATCCGTTAATGCTGATGGCCAGGAAGCCGCCGCCGGGGGCGCGCTGCACTCCTGGTGTGAGCGCAATCAGCGAATTCAAATCGCGCCCGTTCATGGGCAAGGCGTTGATCTTTTCCTTGTCGATATAGGAATTGTCATTGGGCGAGAGTTCCACGAGAGGAGCCACGCTCTCAACATCGACAGTTTCCGTGCGCTGCCCAACCTGCAGAACGAAATCGGCGTGCGTCACTCCGGAAGGAGCAACCTCCAGTGTTGTCACCGTCGTCTTAAACCCGGGCGCCGAAACCGAGACCTTGTACGTGCCCAACGGCAATTCGGGAATGCGGAAACTTCCCGTGCTGCTGGCCGTCGCCGAGCGCGACAAGTGCGTATTGATGTTCTCCGCGGTCGCCGCCGCACCCGGCACCACCGCGCCCGTGCTGTCCTTTACATCACCCGAGATATCGCCCGAGATTTTTTGCGCAAAAAACGGAAGTGTGGTTGCGCAAAGGCACACAACAATAAGCGCACATCGGACAGTCTGACGCATGGAACCCCCTCTCGCCGCGAACCTAGGAAAATTCATTGGCTCGCATTGGTACGGGCTAGTGTATTGAGCTTTGCAGGAATGTCAATACGAAGAAATCAATTAAGTCATGCAGGAATATCAATACGAAGAAACGGAGGCGAGTTGATTCGGGATATGTGACTCGTGGGCAGACACCAAGACACTCCCCGACTGCACCGCCCCACTGTAAATTGTCGCGTCTTCGCTAGCTCAGCGGTGAGTCGGTCATGCGGAAACGGGTGCGGACGTGTTCCGACAGCAGTTCGATGGCTCCGCGATTGTTCACCGGATCGGCCTTCGCCAGATACTTCATCGCTTCCACCAGCATCTTCTGNNTCCACGTAACGGGGGTCGGCGGTGCGTTCACGCATCTTGCGCGGGGATAGATCCGGCGCGACGGGAATGGTAAACACTTTAGCCATGCCAACTCAACTTTCGGGGTTCTCGTGCAGTATATAGCCGCTCGCGGTCTTTTTCAGCTTGTTTCTGTTGGTTCGGCCTCTGCCGGAGCGGCGGAAGGACTCCTCCCATTGGCCCCCCGCTGGCCGCGTCTCCCGCAGCCGAGCTTGCCTGCGTCGGCGGAGACGGGTCAGCCCCGTCTCTCCACAAGAACACAACAATGAAGATAATCGGCATTTGCCGGCTTATCCCTGGGGAGAGACGAACCTGGTTTTCTTCGTTGTCTTCAACCTGAAGACGTCTTCCGGGAGTTTTTCCTTAATTTGAATTGCGGAGTACTTTGCCAGCCGGTAATCGCCGCTAGGCTCAAAAAACTGCTGCTGCACCGAAATACCGCGGGCCGGGTCGATCCAGAGCAGAATGCGGGCGATGTTGTTTCGAAATCGGTCCGACTTGGGAATCAGCTCCAACCGGTCGGCCAGGATAGCGCCCACCGTCTCCTTCGCCTCGAACCTCACGGCGTAGGACTTGAACAGATCGCGGCCGCTCCCGCCGAAACCGAGCACCAGAAAGCTCTCCACGTCGCCGCGGTTCTTGCCAGGATTGTATTCGTTAACCTGGTCGATCTTCGGCTGGTACACCTGAACCTTGCCGCCGCTGTAGATAACGTACTTCTTGTCGGGTTCGGCGAAATCAGCGGCCATCTGTATCTCGCCACCCTCGCGCCGAAAATAAATTTTGCCCTTCTCCGTCTCTTTTTCGTCGATGACCTTCTGGTATTGGTCCCAGACGACATTTGCCTCCACGGCTCGGAAGTTCTTCGCCGCCACATCCATCTGGGCGAGAACGCGCTCAAGCTCAGGGGATTCGCCCGCAATCTGCGCGCCAGCGGCGGTAAAAAGCCAACCCACTGCCACCGTCCCTAAAACAAGCGCTCTCCAGTCAACTCTCATTGATGGACTCCGAGGAACTGAAACCTGAAACCTCGCAACGAACCTGGCCGTGGTGCAACCAGCTCTATTCTTTTTCCACCCACACCTTGTAACTCTGCGGGTGTCCAGAGGCGTCCTTGAGCGTCTCGTACTTCGTAATGCTGACCGCGCCCGAGATGGGTTCAATGATCTGTTCCAGTTGCCGCCGAATGTCTCCACCCGGAGCGGCATTCACTGCCGAAGCCTGGATCTGATAGATGAACCCGCCCTTCTCGCCGGGAATCACAACCACCCCGGTGAGATGCGGATTGCGCTCGACCGGTTTGTCCTTGAAATTGATGAAATGCGGCGACACAAAAACAAAGAGCAGAATCAGCGTGACCATGATGTCGTAGTGCAGGCTTCCCCGCTCATACGACCAAAGAATGTATCCGCGGATTGTGCGCCAGATCGCGCCCATGGGAGAGACAGCGCTTTCGAGCGCCATCGAGGGTACTTCGCGTCGCTGCAAGTGTATTTCGGAATTCATATGATGGCAAATCGGCCAGCCGCCAGGTGCAAGAGCACGACTGACCTCGGCGGCTAAATCCGTCATTAACTTTACGGCACTCATGGCGCGGCTGAAGCTGCGCCCCTTCAAACAAAATCGAAATTCGAGTTTTCCCGCAAGCTGCTCAAGTGCTGCTGGACAGGACGCGGGCCGGGATTCGATCGGTGCCCATGTACGGCTGCAGCGCCTCCGGAATGCGCACGCTGCCATCGGCTTGCTGGTAGTTCTCGACAATCGCGACCCAGGTCCGCCCTACGGCCAAGGCGCTGCCGTTCAACGTATGCAGGAATTCCGTCTTGCTCTTACCCTCCGGACGGTAGCGGATATTCGCCCGCCGCGCCTGAAACGTTTCGAAATTCGAGCACGAGGAAATCTCGCGAAACAGATTCTGGCCCGGCAGCCAGACCTCAATGTCATAGGTCTTGGCGGCGGAGAATCCGATATCGGCCGTGCACAGCGTCATCACGCGGTAGTGCAGGCCGAGTTTTTGCAACACGGTCTCGGCGTTGTGGGTCAGCTTCTCCAGTTCATCGTACGAAGTTTCGGGACGGGAGAACTTCACCAGCTCCACCTTTTGAAACTGGTGCTGCCGGATGATGCCGCGCACATCTTTCCCGTACGATCCCGCTTCGCTGCGAAAACAGGGAGTGTACGCGGTCAGGCAAACCGGCAGGCGGGCGCCGTCGAGCACTTCATCGCGATACAGATTCGTCACCGGCACTTCCGCCGTCGGGATCAGCCACAAATCTTTTTCGCCGTGCGGCACGCGAAATAAATCCTGCGCGAATTTCGGCAACTGGCCCGTGCCGTACATCGACTCCGAGTTCACCAGATACGGCGGAAGCACCTCGGTGTATCCCTGCTCCCGAGTATGCAGATCGAGCATGAAGTTGGCCAGAGCCCGCTCCAGCCGCGCACCCAGACCCCAGTACACCGCGAAGCGAGCGCCCGACAGCTTGGCGGCGCGCTCCAGATCGAGCACTCCGAGCTGTTCGCCCAGCTCCCAGTGCGGCTTCGCCTTGAAATCAAAATGAGGCGGCGCGCCCCAGCGGCGCGCTTCCACGTTTTCTTCGCCGCTTGTCCCCACCGGCACGCTGGCGTGTGGAAGGTTCGGAAGAGAGGTCAGAATTTCGCGCAGGCGCGCTTCCTGTTCGGCCGCCTTTTTCTCGGACTCCTGAATCTGCTCGCGCAGATCCTTGGTCTCGCTGATCTGCGCCGATGCATCTTGCCCGCTCTTCTTCAGTTTTGCAATCTCTTCGGAAGCACGGTTGCGGCGCGCCTGCAGGGTCTCCGACGCGGTGATGGCCTGCCGGCGCTCGCCATCGATGGCGGCGAAGTCTTTCAAAACTTCCGCCGGATTCATTCCNNCGCTGGCGCAGTTTCTCTTCCACCAGCGCTAGGTTGTCGCGAACAAAATTCAGATCGAGCATGCTGCATTAACTTTAGCTGAAAAACGCGATTCCGTGCACACCAACGATCAAAGTCTTAAACCGCGGAGGACGCAGACAGCGCAGAGACGAAAGGCACAGGACCTCTGCGATCTCCGCGTCCTCTGCGCTTACTTTCTTTTCTGCTGTAAACTAGCTCGCAATGAGACTCCCCCGTTCCCTGTCGATTGCGCTGTTGCTGCTTTGCTCAGTTACGCTCGCATCCGCCTCCGCTTACAATGCCCGCCCCAAGCTGGTTGTCGTCATCGTGATCGACCAGTTCCGCGCCGACTACCTGGAGCGCTATCGCGACCAGTTCGGCGACGGAGGCTTTCGCGTGTTTCTCGATCGCGGCGCTTATTTCACCGACTGCAACTACGACTACGCCAACACCCGCACGGCTCCCGGACACGCCACTCTGTTCACCGGCAGCTACACCAGCGTGCACGGCATCGTAGCCAACGAATGGTGGGACCCGCAGAAAAAGAAAATGGTTACGTCGGTCGAGGACGACACCACCAAACTGGTCGGCATCGGCAAAACCGGGCCGGGTGCGTCGCCGCATAATCTTTTGAGCGATACCCTGGGCGACGAATTAAAACTGGCGACCGGCGGCAAGGCCCGGGTATTCGCCGTCTCGCTGAAGGATCGCGCGGCGGTATTGCCCGCGGGATTTTCCGGAGACGCCGCCTACTGGATCGACCCCAAGAGCGGCGACTGGATTACTTCCACGTACTACCGTCCCGATCTTCCCGGATGGGTGCGGAATTTCAACGGCGGCCATCGGGCGGAAAAATTCTGGAACCGCGAGTGGAAAGACAGCGACGGAAACACTCTAGGCTCGACCGCGCCGCGAAACGGTAAGGACGGCTCCCCCGCCGGATTTTACGAGGTCGTCGGCTCCACTCCCTTCGCCAACGACTACCAGTTCGAATTTGCCAAGGAACTCGTTTTGTACGAGAAACTGGGCGCGGGGTCGGCAACCGATCTGCTCGTGATCAGCCTCTCGGCGAACGATATTCTCGGCCACCAGGTTGGCCCCGACTCTCCCCAAATGCGCGGCATGGCGCTTGAACTCGATCGGAGCCTGGCGGATTTCTTCGACTTCCTGCGCCATCAAATCGGGATGGCCAACGTGTGGATGGCGCTTTCCGCCGATCACGGCATTGCGCCCCTGCCGGAGTTTGCGAAAACTCTTCGTCTGCCCGCCGCCAATCTGGACGTGAAAGCGTTGCGCGAAAAAATCAATTCGTTGCTCTCGAAAAAATTCGCGAAGAAAGCCGACTACGTGCTCGATCTCGACTACCCGCTCGCCTGGCTGAACCAGGACGCCTTCGCCGGAATCTCCGCCGCACTCACGGAATCCGATGCCGAAGCCGACGCGGGCGAAGCCATGAAGCAAGCGGGTTTGGCCGGGTACTTTACCAAGTCGCAGTTGGAGCGGCGGGAAGTTCCAGCCACCGAATCGGGGCGGCGCTACGACCACAGCTACTCGCCCGAAGGCGGATGGTATGTGTTCGGTATCCCCAATCCGTTTCAAGTCGGGGTCACCAGGGGCACCGATCACGCGACTCCTTTCTCCTACGATACTCATGTTCCGCTCGCGTTCTATGGCCTCGCCTTCCAGCCCGGAATCTACCGGACGCACGCGGAACCGATCGACCTCGCGGTAACGCTCGCGTCGTTGCTTGGCATCAACCCACCCGCGCAAGCCACGGGCAGAGTGCTGACCGAGGCGCTGCAGCCGCCGCATCGATCGGCGACACCGTCGATTGGAGGAACCCAATGACGCCGATCGGCGATCCGGACTTGCGCGTCACCTTCGCCGGCATCGAGCTGAAGAACCCGATCATCGCCGCTTCCGGCACGTTCGGCTATGGCATCGAATTCGAAGACATCGTCCATCTCGACCGGATCGGCGGGTTGGTCGTCAAAGGTCTCTCCAAAGAACCAATGACCGGAAATCCGCCGCCGCGCCTCTATGAGACCGCCGCCGGAATGCTGAATGCCATCGGCCTGCAGAATATCGGCGCGCCCGCATTCCTTACCGAAAAACTCCCGGCGTTGCGTGAGAAGAAAAACGTCGTCGTGTTCGCCAACGTCTTCGGCTACACCCGCGCCGATTACGAGCAGACGATTGAAATCCTCAATCAGGGCGAGGGCATAGCGGCGTATGAAATCAACGTATCCTGCCCGAACACGGCGCACGGAGGCATTCAGTTCGGCAGCGATCCGCTCTTGCTCGACGAAGTGGTGCGGACAGCGAAGCGCGTGGCGACGCGGCCGATCATCATCAAACTTTCACCCAACGTTACCTCGATCGCCCACATGGCGCGCGTTGCCGCGGAAGCGGGTGCCGACGCCATCTCCCTGGTGAATACTTTCCTCGCCATGGCCATTGACCCGGAAACGCGCCGCCCGAGAATTGCCAATGTAACCGCCGGCCTCTCCGGCCCGGCCATCAAGCCCATCGCGCTGCGCATGGTATATGACGCGGCTCACGCCGTGAAAATTCCGGTGATCGGCATGGGCGGAATCAGCACCCCGGCGGACATAGTGGAATTTATGCTGGCCGGAGCAAGCGCCGTGCAGGTGGGAACCGCGAGTTACTTCGATCCGGTAGCGACCGAAACGCTGGTGGAGGAACTGACGACCTACTGCCGCGCCCACCGCATCGAGCGCCTCAGCGACCTTATCGGCGGTTTGTTGACGGACTGATAAGGTTCATTTGGTAATTTTGTAATCAGATAATTTGGTAATTTGAAAAGCTGAGACTGCTAGTATTTTCAATTACAAAATTGCTCGATTACCAAATTACAAAATCCCTTTTCGCCTCTATCGTCCGCTGGCGTGCCAGATCGAACCCGGCGACTGATAGTTCAGCCCTTCGCCCCACACCACGTGGGTATCGCCGCGGTTGTCGATCGCGAGTCCGAAATAATCGCCGAAAGGAAATCGGAACCCTTCCCTACCGATATAACGATAGCCCGGCACGTAGCCTGAGATCCGAATCTCCTCGCCCCAGGTCGCTCCGCCGTTGCTCGAACTTCGATAGTAAGTGTTCCAGGCGGGAGAACTGGCCGACGAGTTGCGCCTGTCCATCCAGGCGATGCGGACGTCGCCAGTGTTTCCCGCCACGATCGCCGGGAAAGCATGTTCCACACCCGCTTCGGCGTAGGAAACGCCGAACCGCGGCAACCAGTTTTCACCGCCGTTAGTCGAGGACGAGAAGTAAATGCGCTGCGGTCCGAGCGGCGCGCTGCCCCCGCTCCAAAGCGCGTAAAGAGTTCCATCGGCATCGGACGTCAGCGCGACCTGCGCGCCCAGAAACGCTTCCCCACAGTCTGCGTCCTTGCAGTCGGGCGCCGCCGCGGAAACGTCGAGCAGAGTCGCGCTCCATCCCTTGCCCGCATCCACCGACTTTGCAACATAGAGGTTCACCGAGCCCCGGGCTCCTCCCGCTTTTGAGTAGGAAGCCCACGCCAGGTACGCGTTGCCTGCGGGATCGACCGTGGCCGCACCCAGCAGCGACCATCCCGGACGGCTTTCGGCATTCACCCGCGTCGACGTAAAGCTGCGCCCGCCATCCTGCGAAGCCGCCACCCACACCTCTTCTTCACGATTGAAAGCGACGTAAACGCCCTGGCCGCGCACCGCCAGCGCCGGCTTATCCAGTTCCTCGTCGCCATGGGCCGCAACCGTTAGACCCCAGGTCGTACCGGAATCCATCGACTTGGCGAGCACCACCACGCGCTTGTTGTTCTGGAGCCACGCCGCATACACGGTGTGGCGATCGGCCGGGTCCACGGCAATCTGGGCGTCAAACTGGCCCGAACCCGATTCCAGCATCACCCGCGGAGGCAGCCAGGTCCTGCCGTTGTCGTCGCTCGCCACCAGCAGCATGGTGGGCACGCCGCAGCCCTTGCATTGCGGCAGTTTCCCGTAGTGCGGATAAAGAATGTAGATCCGCCCTGAAGCATCCGCCGCCACCGCCGGTTCCCACTGGTCGCCGCTGGTCAGACCGACCCGCCTCTGCGGCGAAAATTGCGGTGAGGCCGCCCACGCTATACTGCCCATCGCAACGAGCAACACCACGAGTTTCGGCAGCGCGAATTTCAGAGCCACGAGTTTCGAAAAAGCCGAGCGCATCGGAACCTGGGGGAGGGGGGGAGAGCTGGACCCTGACGTTGACTCTATCCCGAAGCCGATTGCCGGTCAACCACTCGGATGCGCTACACCATACGGATATGGCAGCCACCCCCCCCGGAAAATGTATCTTCAGTCACTTCCGCTCATCCCTCCACCGTCATATGCTGGCAGAAGCATCGCCCGGCACCGGAGAGCCTTCGTGATTCTCGATCGCGCCCCATCGAACCCGCAACCCGCAACCGATCCCCGCTTTCCGCGGCTGGGACTGTCGCAGGTCTGGGTGCGTTTCCTGCTTGCCATCGTGGGCTTGACCCTGGCATTCGGCACGGCGCTTTTTTCCACGGTGGCGCGCGAGGCTGGCAACATCTGGGGAACCATCATTCTGGCGTCGGCGGCATTGTTGCTCGCCACCTTCGTTGGCCTCACCACGGTTCCTTACCTGGCGCGGCGGGTGGTTGCAACCCGTGTCCGCGAAGCCATGGATTACGACGTCACGCGCGCCGGCATGATCTACATCCTGATCAGCGTCGTAATCGGAATCGCCGCCATCAACACCGGGAACAACCTGCTTTATGTTGTCGTCGCCGCGCTGCTCTCGGCCATTCTGGTTTCCGGCATCGCTTCGGCGCTGGTGCTTCGCAGTCTCACACTCGACGTCCATTTGCCCGAACACGTTTTTGCCGGACGTCCGATGCTGGCGCGCCTGCTTTTGCGCAACGCGAGCTCATGGCTGCCTTCTTTTTCCGTGCGTGTGGTTCCCACCAGGCGCAAGAATAAATCCCAGAACCGCTGGCGCTGGGAAGCCTCCACCTTCGCCTGGCCCCGCAACCGCGCCCCCCAGAACCAGTGGCTCCGCCTCCCCGACCGCCGCCTCCGGCGCGTGCACCAGGAACCCGAAAAGCCAATCCTTCAGGAATCGGTTTATTTTCCTTTTCTCGCACCCGGTCAGGAACTCCGCGCCGACCTGGAGATAACCTTCCCCGCCCGCGGCCGCTACTGCGAAAAGAACTTCGGCCTCGCCACCCGCTTTCCCTTCGCCTTCCTGATGAAAACCCGGCGCATTAACCTGGCCCGCGAAGTCATCGTCTATCCCGTCGTCGAGCCCACCGAACAGTTCCGCGAAGTTCTTCCCATGGTCACCGGCGAGTTTGAAACCTTTGTCCGCGGCCGCGGCAACGATCTTTACCTCATTCGTGACTACATGCCCGACGACTCCGCCCGTCACGTGGACTGGAAAGCCACTGCCCGCACCGGCGCGCTCAAAGTCCGCGAGTTCAGCCGCGAAGATGAACGCAAGCTCCGCATCGTCTTTGACAACCCCGCTCCCGGAGTCCTCCAACCCGACGTCTATGAGCGCGCCGTCCGCCTGGCAGCTTCCCTCGGATGGCACTTCCACCATGAAGATGTCGAAGTCTCATTCGTCGCCCCCGGATTGGAGCCGACCGATGACGTCTTCACCTTCCTGCGCTACCTGGCCCTGGTCGAACCACAGGAGGCGACCCCCATTTTCAGTCGTCTTCGCGCCAGCGAAGATTACAACCTGATCGTTACCGCCCGCGCCTCCGGCCAGATGCCCGCTGCTTTGGCCGCCAGATCTTACGTCATTTCCCTCGATGAGTGGGGACCAGACTTGGCTCCGTCCCGGCGACGCGAAGCCCCGCCGCCACATGCTTCTGTCGGAGATTAAAACTCAGGCCATCGGCAATCGATCCTTATTTTTCTCTTCCCCTCTGGCGAATTTCGACATATACTCCGCCGCGGGTCCAGACATAAAACGGTTTTGCTTCCTTCGTCAAACGTTCAATACTGGATTGATGCGGCTCGCTGGGCGCGTCGCTCTCCGGCAAAAATCCATGGGAGATGCAAATGTTGATCTGCGATCTGCTCAAGAATCAAGTCACCGTCTCCGCCGAAGCCCACCAGACCGTGCTCGAAGTCGCCAGCAT
>PMBA01000463.1 GCA_003152795.1 Acidobacteriaceae bacterium
TACCATGGCGTGGCCTGGTACTGGCGAACCGTAAAACTCCCACGTCACCCGGTTGGCGGCGGGCGCTATATCCTGCGTCTCTGGAGCATCGACTACCTCGGCGAGGTGTGGATCAACGGCCGGTTCGTGGGCAGCCACGAGTGCGCCGATACGATGGTCGAATTTGANNCGCGAATGTCCGGGCCGGAACAAGTTCGATCCCTGGTCGCCGGGTTCTTCCTATAACAACGGGGGCATACTGGATTCCGTGGAACTGCTGCTGGCGCCACCTGTGCGGGTGGAATCGCTTTGTCTTAGGCCCGATTGGAGCAGCGGAGTCATCGAAGCCGAGCTAAATGTGCGCAACGCATCTGGCAAAAGGATCAGGGCTGGCGTGGACTTGACCGTCGCGCCCGGTGCCGGGGGTGAAGCTCTCGATGTCTCGACACAGACCATTAAACTCGAGGCGGGGGATACCTTGGTGAAAGCGCGCGTCCGTGTCAGGGATTTTCGACTTTGGACCCCAGACCAACCCGTTCTCTATCGCGTCACCGCGCGGGTGACCTGCACTGGAAGGGAGTCTGCTGATGAGACATCCGCGAAGTGCGGCTTCCGCGATTTCCGTTTCACTGACGGCTATTTCCGGTTGAACGGCAAACGGATCTTTCTCAAGAGCGCCCATTTTGGCGGTGATGCGCCTATGAGCTGCAGTGTGCCGCTCGACCCCTCCATGCTGCGGAAGGATTTCCTGAGCTTGAAACTCATGGGGTTCAACATGGCCCGTTGCATTGCCGGCTTGGGGCGTCGTTATATGATAGACTTGGCCGACGAAATTGGCTTGCTCGTCTATGACGAATGCTACGCGAGTTGGTGTCTGACACCGTCGCCGCGCATGGCAGAGCGCTGGAACCAAAGCGTCGGCGGGATGATCCACCGGGACCGGAACCATCCGAGTGTCGTCATTTGGGGATTACTGAACGAGACCTCCAACAACCCCGTGTTTACGCATGCGATGGACTCACTTGCGTTCGTGAAACAGCTCGATGACACCCGCCTGGTGATACTGAACAGCGGCCGATTTGATGGGATGCTTCTCGACCAGGGCGAGGCGGCGCGCGAGATCCTTCCCCAAGCCTGGGTCTCGGGCCGGACTTTCCAGGCGCCTTTGGCCGCGCGCACGCACACAGGCGCCGACATCAACCACGACGGCACGATCTTCCCAGTCGGAGCGCTCGCCTTCCATGTCGGCCCCGGCGGAGAACCCGCTGTGCTCCGCTTCCAGGCTCCCGTTGACGGCGAGTACCGTGCCTCCGCCCGGTTCAAAGGCATCGCCGGTCCTCCTGCCGGCGGTCCTGTTACCACTGGCGCCGCTCAGATCCTGGCACAAGGGAAGATCCTGTTTTCAGATGCGATCAATTGCAACGGGCGCCCCAACGAAACCTCCTACACCGGCGCGGTCCAGCTCAAGAAGGGCGAGCCGGTCGATTTTCTTTCTGGTTCGTGCAACGCCACGTTCAACAGCGACACCATCCGTCTGGACCTGACCATCCTCGGACCCGAGCGCATCTCATATGACCCGGCCAGGGACTGGTCTCTTACGAACGGCAATCCCAACGGGGTCTGGGCTTACGGCTATCTTCCTGCCGGCAGCATCGATTCCGCGAAGTTTGTCAGGTTCGACCAGCCCTTCGATGGCATTCGCCGCAGGGTGGGGAGCCTGAGTAATCCGGGCTCGAAGGTGTGGGAAGATGTTTTGGCGGACAAGCATCCCTATCAACCTTGTCCGCACACGGCGCCGGTCATCCGCACTCTGCGCACGATCGATGGCGGTGGTAGGCCTTTGTTCATTTCCGAGTACGGCTTTGGAAGCGCCAACGACCTGTTCCATCTGCTGGGACACTATGATCAGGCTACAGTGGGCTATGCGTTTGATCGACAGACACTCGACGAAGCGTTCCGAAAATTCTCGGAGGACTGGGAACGCTGGAAGATGGCCGATCTTTTTGGCAACATGGAAAACTACTTCCGCCAGTGCGTCGCCATGGAGGCTGGAGGTCGGCTCTTGGGGACCAGTGCCATTCGCTCCAACCCCCATGTCGTCGCGCACAGCCTGACGGCGTGCCACGATACGGTCCTGGCCGCGGAAGGCCTGGTCACCTCATTCCGCGAACCGAAGCCGGGCGTGTTTGACGCCATGTGGGACGCGTGGGCGCCCTTGCGCTTTTGCGTTTTCGCCGAACCGGTCCAAACGGTTCGCGGCGGCTCGGTCCGGGTCGAGGTCGTGCTGGTCAACGAGGATGTTCTCAAGCCCGGCAAGTATCCGGTTCGAGTGCAGGTGCTGGGCCCCGACGGCTACCGTGCGCTGGATACATCGGTGCAAGTCGAGATCCCCGAGTCATTAAGCAAACCGGAGCCAGCGTTTGCCACACCGGTATTCTCTCAGGACGTGAAAGTCACCGGTCCAGCCGGCGCCCACAAGCTGTTCGCTTTCTTTGAAAAGCGAGCCTCAGCCGAAGGCGGCGACTACACCTTCTGGGTGGATGACTTGGCGACAATGCCAACGGTCGATTCGATGGTGACCCTGTGGGGGGAAGATCCCGAGCTGGCGCATTGGTTGGAGTCGCACGCGATCAAGACTCAA
>PMBA01000294.1 GCA_003152795.1 Acidobacteriaceae bacterium
AGACCATCACCATGTTCGGAAGCACGCCGGCTGCCTTCATGGCGCTGTAGAGCTCTTCGCCTTCGCGACAGCGCTCCCCGATCCCGCAGAAAATGCTCATCCCTTTCTGGTGACCGATCATGTTGTGGATCATCTCCGTGAGCAGCACCGTCTTGCCGACACCCGCGCCGCCGAATAGTCCCGCCTTGCCGCCCCGTTCCAGCGGCACGAGCACATCGATGGCCTTGATGCCGGTCTCGAAAACCTCAGACTTGGTGGAGCGTTCGGACAACGGCGGCGGCGTGCGATGGACAGTCCGCCACTGCACATCCGTAGGCGGAGGCTGGCGGTCGATGGCATGGCCGAACACGTCGAACATGCGCGAGATAATCGTCTTGCCGACTGGCGCTTGCAAAGGAGCGCCCGTGTCCTCGACAGGCATTCCCCGGGCCAACCCTTGCGTGGGCGTTAAAGCAATGCCGCGCACGCGAGATGCATCAAGCTGCGTCATCACCTCGACGACAATCTCCCGGTCCGCTCCGGCGCGGAGCACGGAAAAAATCGGCGGCAAGCAGCGGTCAAAGCGCACATCGACGACACTGCCGCGCACCGCAACGACCGCGCCGTGATTGGAAGAAGAAGGTGCTCCGCTCCTCATTGGATCGTCCACCCTAGCCTCATCTGAGACGCATGACGCCCCAGCAAATCAGCGGTTGTTCCGGATAGGACCAAGCGAGCAGTGGACTGCATCGTCATTTGGGCAATTTCGAGCAACTACGGTTCACAGAGTCAAATGACTTATCCGCTTGAGTTCTCGGGCCGCGATGATTCCTCCGGCTAACGACTGTTAGGCCGCGCCCGGCTGAAGCATGGCGACGGCAATTCGCATCGCGGCGGGCCGCCGACCGGGAGTCTCGCAGATAGTATCGTCCCGCGGTGATGCGGAATCTGTGCGGTTTTGCTCACCGTGAGATATCAAAAACAGCATCGTAAACACTCGGGAAAAGCGACGACGCGCTCAAGGTGGCTCTCACGAATGCCTGGGTCGACGAGGTTGATCGTGTGCTATGTCATGAGGCCACGTGCATTTTCCCACCGAGACTGTGCAATAGGGAACAGTTTCCGTGTCAGCGCGCTGTCATAGTTTGGGTCGGGGCTTCGCTTGATGGGGTGAGAACGACGGCAAGTCTCCGGGGAGACGAAGAAATGTCCAAAGTAAATTCAGTTGTTGCTATATATCACACGCATACGGAAGCGGATCAAGCGGTGAAGGAGCTTCAGCGGGGCGGAGTCGACATGCACAAGTTGTCGATCGTTGGGAAGGGCTACCACACAGATGAGCAGGTGGTGGGCTACTACAATACCGGTGACCGCATGAAGTATTGGGGCAAAGTCGGCGCGTTCTGGGGAGGTTTCTGGGGACTGTTGTTCGGCTCTGCTTTTTTCCTGATTCCGGGTCTCGGCCCAATCCTAGCGGCCGGACCGGTAGTTGCATGGATCGTGGCAGCGTTGGAAGGTGCGGTGGAGGTAGGAGTATTGGGTGCTCTGGGGGCTGGCCTCTACAGCATAGGAATTCCTAAAGACAGCATTGTGAAGTACGAAACGGCACTCAAGACAGATCAATTCCTGCTCATCGCCCACGGGACGTCGGCAGAAGTGGCCAAGGCGAAGGACATTATCGAAACCACGCATCCTGCCTACTACACATTACATGAAGCCGAAGCAGTCGCGGCATAGCAAAGGGAGACCTGCACGGCATGATTGCAGGTCTCAAAGCCCATCTCATCGCACCCGCGCCATCCAATGAGATTGAGATAGGGCAGGTGCATGAGACGAAGCCTGGCGACTTCACACCTGTGAGGTCTTCAGTGCAGCAGATCACATTGATGGAGGTCAATATGGCAAAAACGGCGGTCGGTTTGTTTGAGAATACGGGCTCGGTCGACGAGGTTGTTCGCGAGCTCAAAGCCAGCGGTATCCCTCAGAAGGACGTCCGTGTTTTACGCGAGCCGCGGGAGATGACGGGTAGCGGAGTGATGAGTACCCCACACACTGATTTTGAAGTGGATCTGATTCGGGACCTTAGGGCGATTGGGGCCGCCGAAACGGACGCGGAAGCTTACGTTCGAGGAGTACGGCGTGGAGGAGTCATGGTTTTCGCAACCGGTTCGGCCGAGAAGGCGGACGCGGCTGCTGAGATCATGAACCACAATTGTGCTGTGGAGATCGAAGAACTCAGCGCCTCGGTACCGCACCTCCCCAGCACGGTCGGCGAGGACGTGGCTCCCGGTCGCGATAGCCCTGTCCAAGCTGGCAGAGTGCGCTCCCCCAGCGCCGGTGCCCGTTTGTTCGTGTGGTAGGTCTTTCACGAAAGACAAGCGTGCTGGGAGGTCAGGGCCAGACATGTACGGTCTTGCTTCTTAATTCTATCTCGCTGGTACGAGGGATTTACCTCGTTGTTCATTCAATCGAGGGACTTACGAAAATTGACATAAGTAACGCATAGCTATCGGTTAATTCGTCGCCTGCTTCCTGGCTCGGTCACGGCCAAAGTACCGCATGACACTGGTCGTTTCATTCGGATCGACTCAGGGCAAGTGCCACCGGTAGAGAGAAATCATGAGCGACCAAACCCGCGTCAGCCACCCGCTCTACAACTTTCTACCGACCGAAATCGAGGGATTCGATTCGCTGGCGGAACTCGCCTTGAATATGCGTTGGTCGTGGAATCATGCCACCGATGAAGTGTGGCGGCAGCTTGATCCAATACTGTGGGAGATCACGCATAACCCCTGGGTCGTGTTGCAGACGGTCTCGCGTGACCAGATCGAGCGCGTGTTGGCCGATTCTGGTTTTCGCAAGAACGTCGATGACCTGGCGCAGGCCAGGCGGCAGGCACTGGAGAAGCCCGCATGGTTTCAGCAAAAGCACCCGCAAACCTCCCTCACGTGCGTCGCATATTTCAGCATGGAGTTTATGTTGAGNNATCTACTCGGGCGGGCTTGGCAATGTTGCTGGTGATCAACTCAAAGCTGCCAGCGATCTGGGTGTGCCAGTGGTCGGCGTCGGACTGCTGTACCAGCAAGGCTATTTTCGCCAGGTGATCGACAAGAATGGAGAGCAACAAGCTCTTTACCCGTACAACGATCCCGGCCAGTTGCCGATCACACCTTTGCGCCAACCGAACGGCGAGTGGTTGCGGTTGGAAATCGCGTTGCCTGGATACTCGGTCTGGCTGCGTGCCTGGCANNGTCGGCAGAGTGAAGCTTTACCTGCTAGATAGCAATGACGCGGCGAACTTTCCCGCTCATCGAGGAATCACCAGCGAACTGTATGGCGGCGGGCCGGAACTGCGCCTGAAGCAAGAACTGATGCTAGGGATCGGCGGATGGCGGTTGCTCCGCGCACTTGGCCTCAAGCCGGAAGTCTGTCACTTGAATGAANNCATGCGGCCTTCGCCGTGTTGGAACGTGCCCGCAACTTCATGGAAGAAACCGGGCAGCCCTTCGAAGTGGCACTGGCCGCGACTCGAGTCGGCAATCTCTTCACAACCCACACGGCAGTTGCCGCGGGTTTCGACCGTTTCGCCCCGGATCTGATCGAGCAATACGCGGGTCGTTATGCGCAGCAAAGGCTCGGCATAACGCTCCACGATCTCCTGGCTCTTGGCCGCCAGAACTCGAACGACTCAGCGGAGAGTTTCAACATGGCCTATCTGGCGGTCCACGGGAGCGGGGCGGTGAACGGCGTGAGTCGCTTGCACGGGNNCCTGGGACTCGGCTCCGGCCGACGATTTGTGGACGGGAGCCTGTGGCAAGGGGCGTTGGCTGGGGACAACGGAAAACCTGGAGAAGGATGTTCGGCGAGTCTCCGACTCCGTGCTCTGGACATTTCGCACCGCCGCCAGCAAGTCTCTTGTNNGCGTTGACACTGGGCTTTGCGCGACGCTTCGCGACCTACAAAAGGCCGAACCTGTTGCTGCACGACCCGCAGCGTCTGCTTCGTCTGCTGACTAATTCTCAGCGACCGGTGCAACTCATCATCGCTGGCAAGGCCCATCCGGAGGATCGGGCGGGGCAAGCCTTGATCCATGAATGGATAAATTTCATCCGCCAGCCCGAGACACGGCCCCATGTGATGTTCCTCAGCGATTACGACATGCTTCTGACCGAGAACCTGGTGCAGGGGGTGGATGTCTGGNNGAAGTGGGGTGGGCGTTGGGAGACGGCCAGGAACATGGCGACGATCCCGCTTGGGACGCTGTCGAAGCCGACGCGCTCTACGACCTGCTTGAGCGGGAGGTGATCCCGGAGTTTTATGCCCGAGACCAGAGCGGCATCCCCACTGCATGGGTCAAACGAATGCGGGAAAGCATGGCGCGACTGACACCGCGCTTTTCCGCCGACCGTGCGGTGCGCGAATACACCGAGCAACATTACCTTCTGGCTGCAGCCGCCTACCGTGACCGCGCAGCGAACAAAGGTACCGCAGGGAGGCAAGTGGTCGATTGGCAGCATGCGGTCGATCGGGAGTGGGGGTCGTTGCGTTTCGGAGACTTGCGTGTCGAAACCAACGCCGACCACCACGTGTTTGAAGTCGAAGTCTTTCTGAACGATCTCGACCCGAATGCGGTGCGAGTTGAGCTTTATGCGGACGGAATCAACGGCGGCGATCCCGTGCGGCAGGAGATGAAATACGCGCGATCGCTACCTGACGCATCGCACCGTCGCGTCTACAGCGCTACAGTCCCCGCCGCACTTCCGGCGAGAGACTACACGGCGCGAGTGATACCTCAGCGCTTCGGGATGGCGGTTCCGTTGGAATCCAATCGAATCCTATGGCAACGATGATGAAAATGCCCCAACGCGAGTTGCACGATTACATCTCGG
>PMBA01000417.1 GCA_003152795.1 Acidobacteriaceae bacterium
TCAATGAGTGCTATGGCGATGTTACGTCAGCGGCCCGCAGTCTATTGAAGCCATGCGAGGATGACCGCTCCAACCACAAAGAAGCAACCCAACCCAAAGGCGATCCAGCTCGCCATTCGTATCCGCTGTTGCCTCTGTTCCAAGGAGAGGTGCGCGGTGGACGCGGGTGGCTTGCTTCGCACCTTGATGTTCCGCACCCACAAGCTTGTCCAGAACCATGCGATGGCACCGAGAACACAGAGAATCACCCGCGAACTCATTTTCATGTTCAGAAATTGAGCATCCCGGTGGCGCATGAATCCATAGCGTATCAACTCGACCGCAAAGGCAAACTCGAATCCGTACAACAGTGGGTCGACCAAAAGCCTTTGTTTGGCCGTCACTGGGTCCGTAGATCTTCGTCGTATGTAAGCAGCTGAAGTTGAGATGACGCATATCGCTGCGCCTGCGAGGGCAAGCCAACCGATCTGTCGGGTCAGTGTTACAAGCAAGCCTCCCATATAGGGAAGAACCCCACAAAAGAGCGCCACGAACACTTGGAGACGAGTCGCTTTGGGTCGTTCAGTCTCGTTGGTCATCGGAGCAACAATATGGCCCCAGAATAGTCAGAGATCGACAGAGTCACAACGTAACTGTCGTCATCAGGCGATAGCGCCAACTACGCCCGTTCCTGCGCCGGAACAGAGTATACAAGCGCGTCCCGTCTTGTGCCTTAATCCTATGCTGCGGACTGGAGGCCGCCAAGCATGGGAAAACGAAAAATGAAACCGAACTATCGCCGGATCGTACTGCGACTGCCCGACCTCGACCACTCCAAATTGGCCGTGCTCAACAGCCTCACGTCGCCGAGTTCGCGCCGGGTCTACCAATACGCCATCGACCAGTTCATCGCGTGGTACTGTTCGGAGCCCCGTCTGGCATTCAACCGGATCGTCGTGGTTCGCTACCGGATGCACCTAGAATCTCGGAGGCTGGCCGCCAACACCATCAACCAGCAACTGGCCGCCGTTCGCAGGCTGGCCCACGAGGCTGCCGACGCCGGGCTGCTCAGTCCCGATCTGGCGGCGGGGATCAGCCGCGTGAAGGGTGTGAAGCAACTCGGGCAGCGCTCGGGGAACTGGCTCAGCATCGAGCAAAGCGCGGAGGTACTGAATCGGGCCCAAGGAGACGGCGTGCGCCAGAAACGAGACCACGCCATGCCTGCGCTGCTGTTTGGTTGCGGGCTGCGCCGATCCGAACTGGTCGGGTTGAAGATCAGCGATGTGCAGACGCGGCAGGGGCACTGGGCCATCGTGGACTTGGTAGGCAAAGGCGGCCACATTCGCACGGTGCCGATACCGGAATGGGCGAAGCGGGCGCTGGACGAGTGGACGGCGGCTGCTGCCGTCACGGACGGACGGACTTTTCGAGCGGTGAGCCGCACGGGGAAAGCGTGGGGCGTCGGCATCACGCAGAACGTCGTCTGGTACGTGGTGAAGGGCTGCTGCGAGAAAGCCGGGCTCGAACGCATCGCGCCGCACGACCTGCGGCGNNGGAACGGTTCGCCTTGCCGCCTGACCGGTGGTCAATTTACGCTATCGCCTGTTAACAACAATCTGGAACTCCATCATCTTTCAGCGTAAAGTACTGGCTTGTTAGCCATGGCAAGCTCCGCACCCGGCCTTGACCTCAGAGAGTGTGTGATGTCACCAGCGCTTCGTCAGTTTGGGGTTCGGTGGACGGGATTGTGCTGTCTTTTGCTCTTGATTGTGTCTCTTTCAGGCTGCACCCGAGATACTTATCTGAAACTGTTTGGCTATGATCGAGCCAGTCTGCTGAAAAAGTTTACGCCGCAAGACGATGAATCTTTGGCGATTCAGTACGTAGACTTGCTTCGACAAAGGCGATTTGATCAGATCGAGGAGCGTCTCGACCCCAGCATTAAGAATGCTGAGACACGCGATGCGCTCAACGGAATGTGGGGCATCATTCCTGCTGGCGAGCCCTCCTCGGTAAAAACCGTTGATTCACGCGTCGTTTACGGCAAGGACGGCTCTACAACTAGTATCACTCTGGAATACGAGTTTGCGCCGCGAGCAACGCCGACTAGCGGAAGTACGGAGTTAGTACCGAGAAGTTGGTTCCTCGCTCAAGTCGTAGTTGAGACCAGAGGGGGTGTTAAAACGATTAGCGGATTTCACGTGATGCCGATTCCGAAGTCCTTTGAAGAAGCCAACGAGTTTTCCCTTTTGGACAAAGGCATTTCTCAATACGCAGGTCTGTGTCTTGCCGTTGGCGTCTCCGTGTTCACCCTATATGTTTTTGTGCTGTGCATTCGGACGAAGACGGGAAGGCAAAAATGGCTTTGGCTGGTGCCGATACTAATTGGCGTCTTTCGGGTCACCGTGAATTGGACAAGTGGACAGTGGTCGTTCACACCATTGGCTATTCAAGCACCACCCGTTATAACGCTCTGTTCGCCGTACGGCCCTTGCATGATCCAAATAACCATTCCATTGGGGGCCATCGTTTTTCTGCTGTTACGGAGAGACCGCACGTCTGACATTGTGCTTCACCGCTGATGTAATCGCCGACTTCCGGCCTAGCCGACGCGTCCACGCAAACATAGTTGGCGAAAAATCCCCATAGCACCAACAACGGGCCGCCCAAGGTCATTTGGCGCTATCGCCTGATAGCATC
>PMBA01000144.1 GCA_003152795.1 Acidobacteriaceae bacterium
TGTGTTGTGCCCTTTTCAAGGTAGCCTGTTCCGTTTTAGAGGCGCGCGTAAAGAACATAAACGCGAGAAACGATATTGCAAACAACGCGGCAAACAGCCCTATGAGTTGCAGCACTCTTACACCTCCATTGAGTTTTGGAAAATGCCCCGAGAAAGATTTATCCCGGCGGGTCCAATGATCCCAGTGCAGCGTTCAGGGGGTAGTCCCGTTCCTCGAAACGTGCCATGAACCATGCCATGGCTATCCACTCCGCGCTTATCAAACGTGAAAATCTCATGCGTCGTCATCACATCGCCTTGCATTCCGGATATCTCTGCGATGTTCGTGATGCAACGCCTGCCATCGCTCAGGCGACTGACCTGGACGACCAGGTGGATAGCGCTGGCTATTTGCTGTTTGATGGCCCTATCCGACAGGTTCGCGGATCCCCTCAGCACCATGCTTTCGAGCCGCGTTATCGCATCCCGAGGGGAATTAGCATGAATGGTGGCAAGCGACCCGTCATGGCCGGTATTCATNNGTCGGGCCGCATGCGCAAAGCGTTGATAACCAGTTGCCGCTGCAGGATTTCGCCTCTTCCTTCGACGTTGGCCGGACGGCATTCCAACCGGACGACATGCTCCTGTTGTAGTTGCAGCTCGGCTGAGTCTTCGATCGTGATGATGCGCTCCCGCTCCCCGATAAAGCTCGAGAGTATGTTCAACAGTGTGGTTTTTCCGGCGCCGGTCCCACCCGAAATGAGCAGGCAGAGTTTGGCTTTCACTGCCGCGGCAAGGAACTCCAGCATTTCGGGGGTGATGCTTTTGTTGGCAACGAGAGTGTCAGCCGTCAACGGATGTGTGCCAAACTTTCGAATGCTTACGCAGGGGCCATCAATGGCCAGCGGCGGAATGACGACATTGACACGCGAGCCGTTCGACAAACGCGCATCGACCATCGGGGACGACTCATCGACATGGCGACCGACAGCAGAGACGATCCGGTCGATGATGTGCATGAGATGTTCCTTGCTATGAAACCTGGCGTTGGTCTTTTCGATCAATCCCTTGCGCTCGACGTAGACCGTAGCATGAGTATTCACGAGAATGTCGTCCACGGTGTCGTCATCGATGAGCGGTTGTAACGGGCCGTACCCGTAAACCTGGTCAAGGATCTGTTCCGTGAGTTGGTCGCGTTCGACGCCGCTGAAGGGCATTCGATGACGCACGATGATGTTCTTGATGGCCTGGCGCAACTCCTGCTTGTCCTCGGTGCGCGGCTGGCCTAGTCGCTCCGGACGGATGAGAGACAGCAGTTCTTCGTGGATAAGCTGCATATCCTTGGCGGGAAAATGCCGGATGTCAGGCCGAGATGTCGGCTCTACGCGCAAGGGCGCGACAGAAAACTCGATGGGAATGTCGACAATCGCTCCCGAGTGGTCCATTCCTGTGCGGTCATCATGTAAAAGCATCTTGCGCTACCTTTGTCTTCCAAAAAGTGAAAATAAACTCTTGTGGGGCGCAGGCACTGCCTGCCCATCGATCAGCGTAAGTACAGCCTTCAGACCGGCGTGGAACCCATGTACCTGTTGAGGAACCTGATGGCCGGCATTGATGGCAGAAGAGATCGGTTCCGAGAGGTCGGGGAAGCTGGCGGCTATGGGAAGGCCTGTTGCGTCCGCCACCATGTCGGGGGTCAGCACACCGCCGCGTGTCGCGCGGGTAATGACGAGCCTCTGCTGGTCCGGGTTCCGTCCCAACAAATCCACGTATCGGGCCACATCGCGCATAGAGCCAATGTCGAGAGAGGCAACCAAGAAAACTTGCTCGGCGCGTTGCGCGAGTGCAACGGTTTCCGGCAGTCCTGGATCGGCATCGACGAGTATGAGGTCGTGCTCGGCGCGGAGCAGCATCAGCACTCTTTCAATCACTTCAACGGTGGGATTCGGGCGGAAGTGTTGTCGCCTCATCGCATCCGAAAGCGCGGTACAGTTATCCGGAGAGCAGAGAACGGAGAAGGATGCTGAATGCGGCACAAGCATGGTGCGCAGTAGCGCTCCGTCGAGCCGGTGAATGTTGTCCAGAATGTCGCCGAACGAATAGCCCGGGTTTATCAAGTTGAGGTAAACCGAAACGTGCCCGAGCTGGCGCTTGAGGTCGACCAGCAGAGTATTCGTTTCGGGCCGGCGGGCGAGCGCAAGCGCGGCATGAACAGCCAGCGTTGTGGCGCCCACGCCTCCCCGTACGCCTATGAAAACCACTAGCCGGCCATTCCGGCTGGGTTCGCTTTCCGTAGTTGCAACGCGGCGCAGGACGTTGCTCAATGTCGACTCCAGCTGAGTATCTGTCGCCGGCCAGCGCAGAAATTCCTGGCATCCGGCGCGCATGGCACGCAGCAATGTGTCGGCATCGGAAGTTCCTGAAACGGCAACCGGCCATATCCGCGGCGCCACATTGGCGCTCAATTTCTCGGCCGTTTCAATCGCTTGTTCAGGGTCGGCAGCGAAGTCGACAAACGCAATGCAGGGCGCATCCTGGGGTAATTGCGACAAATCAACGCGGCTGCCATTGGCTAAGTACTGGTGGATTTTGGCAACACCAAGCCCCTGCGAGCCTGCAACGCGTTCAAGTAGTGCAATCAACTCCGGATTGGCGCGAACAGCAAGCAACAATGGATGATGCGGCATCTCTACTTCTTCCGGTTCATAGATTTGTCGAATGAGTAGTTTGTCATATACGGGATTACAGGCGCGTGTACTTGAGGCTCCGCATCATCCGGGTGGCTAACCTCATCGATGATGTGTGGGGTTACGATGACGAGCAGTTCGGTTGTGGAATGTTGTAGGTTCTTGGAGCGGAATAACATTCCGAGGATGGGGATCGATGCAATCCCAGGCATCTGCTCGAACTGATCGGTGATGGTGCGGTCAAGCAGCCCGCTCAGAGCAAACGTCTGGCCATCCCGCAGTTCAATGTCCGTCTCCGCGCGACGCGAGCTGATGGCTGGGATGCTGTAGCCGTCGATTTCTACTTCGTTCGTATAATCGAGCGCGGAGACCTCTGGAGCTACATGCAGCCGGATGATGCCATCATCGAGGACCACTGGCAGGAAATTGAGGCTCACGCCGTAGGGCATGAACTGGACGGATACAGATACCTGCCCGCTCATGCCTCCTTGCACCATCGGGAACGGGAATTCACCCCCGGCCAGAAATGTGCCTGTATGCCCTGAAAGCGCTGTAATCGTTGGTTCGGCGAGAATCTGCAGGACCTGCTTCGATGCCATGTCCTGAATGGCCGCACCGATGTTCAGTTTCGAACTGAACAGCAGCAGGTTGAGCGGAGTGTTGACCGTTTCGCTCAGGACAGTGGAAGAGGAACTGCTAATGGTTGGGGCCTGAAAAGCTTGAAATTGGCCCGTGCCTGTCATAGTGATTGTCTGGCCCATGGAAAGCAGGCTGAAGCCCATCTGGGCGGCTTTGGTGCGATCAACTTCGGCAAATTTTACCGACAGGCGCACCTGGCGCAAGTGGGGTGGCGCGATACGCAGTGAATTGGCGATAATCTTGCCGAAGCCGGCTGCAAGTTTCGTTGCCTGCGTGAATTCTTCCTGAGAAGCGACGNNGACACGAGAATCTTGTCCATCGGGAACTGGTTCTCGAACGCTTCCTGTAGCCTCGCAACGTCCACATCAACGACAACGCTGTATGCGGTAAAGGCGCCCTTCACATCCCAGAGCACAATCGTTGCAATGCCGGGAACGAGACCGCTCACGACAACCTGGTGTGGAGTGGCCGCGTAGGATTGGAGTACCGCAGGATTGTCGACGTACACCCGCGATAGAGGCGCTTGCGCATCGAAGAACAGAGAGTGGCCCACCGTGACATGCAGGGTCTGGCCTACGCTGCCAGAAACAACTGGAACCGTTGAGGACTCCACGTGAAGGGCATGGTCGGACGGAACCTGTTGCGCATAGCAGGCTGAGACGGCCAGCGCTCCTATTAAAATGACTCTCATGAAAAACAAGGGTTGACGGCTCACTTTGGATTTCCTCCTACGGAAGAAGGCACAAGCGCCTCCCCAACCGGAATATTGTTGTGGTAAGTCTGCGTATAGCTCTTCAAGCCAGCCACGATTACGAGACGCTCGACCGTTGGATCTTCAGACGGTGGCGCGGCGACCTTTGGCACAAAAGGCCGCGATTGTGGCGGTGGCGCTCCGATCAAGTCTGAGAAGTAGGTTGCCTTGCGTACAGCGTTCCCGCGGTCGCCGCTGTTTCGCAAAGCAAGATGGACGATGCCCTTCTGCTGGGCCAGCGCCACCTTGCGGGCATCGTCCGGGGACACGAGAAGGGTTACAACGGATACTGACGTCGGCTTGCCGGAAGGATCGGGCACAATCTGCTTACCGGTTGCCAGCACTCCGACATCTTCGAGCACGACAATCGTTCGATCACGATCGACAACTTG
>PMBA01000219.1 GCA_003152795.1 Acidobacteriaceae bacterium
TCGGGCAAGTGCCTGAAGACGATCGAGTGTGGGACGGAGGACGTAGACGACGTTATCAGCAGCGCCGTTAATCCGGCGGGGACGCAGGCGTTGTCGGGGCATCGCGGTGGACAAATCCTGCTCTGGAACCTCGAAACGAGCAAATGCCTGGCGACTCTGAAGGGCCATTCGGGCATCGTGGGATCTGTCCAGATCACGCCAGACGGACTGTTTGGCGTTTCGTGTTCGGACGACAAGACCGTCAAGGTCTGGGACCTCGAAGCGCGAACCTGCGTCGGGACGCTGGAGGGCCATCAGAATATCGTATCTTCTGTCGCTATCTCCCCCGATGGCACCTTGATCGCCTCAGCTGGGTTTACCGACAAAACGGTTCGGCTCTGGGATTGGAAGTTGGGGGCATGTTTGCAAGTGATCAAGAACGACGAAAATTCATCAACGATTTCCGTCGCCTTCAGTCCTGATGGTTCGCGGCTCGTCGTGGGCACAGCCAACAATACTATCTTCGTCTATCGTCTCACCGGTGTTCGCCCCGGGCCGCCGGCCGAGGCGACGCGCCGCTACGTGAATGCCAAGGTGGTGTTGATCGGCGAAGGAACAGTGGGCAAGACCTCGCTGGCGCATCGCTTGATCGAGGACAAATACGTTATCCGCGACCGCACGCATGGCATGAGCGTCTGGCGGCTGGAGTTGCCGCTCCCGCCCGACGCCACGCTGGAGCGCGAGGCGCTGCTGTGGGACCTGGCGGGGCAGGAAGATTACCGCCTCATCCATCAGCTCTTCCTGGAGGAAACCGCGCTGGCGCTGCTGCTCATCAATCCGCAAAAGGACAACCCCTTTGCCGAGGCCGGCGACTGGCTCAAGGCGCTGAAGACCGCCGCCGGCAATCACGAGTCGAAACGCGAAGCGGCCCGGCTGGCCATCTTCTCGCAGGTCGATGTTGGCGAGCCGAAGTTGGGCAAGGCGAAGCTCGATCGGTTTTGCCAGGAGCACGGTCTGGACACCTGGCTGGTCACCAGCGCCAAGAACGGCCGCAATTGCTCGGACCAGGAGAATGGCGGCAAGCCCTCGAAGCTAAAACAGCTCATCGCGGCAAGCATCCCCTGGGACAAGTTGCCGTGGACGAGCACGCCGCGACTGCTGGCCGAGTTGAAGGGCGCGGTGATGGCCATGCGCGACAAGAACGATATCCGGTTGCTGCGCTTCGCCGAGTTGTCGCAGCGGCTGGAGCAGGCGCTGCCGGGCGAGAAGTTCGGGGAGTCCGACGTGCGCACGGCGGTGACGCTGCTGGCCAATCACGGCCTGGCGCGCCCGCTGAAGTTCGGCGACCTGGTGCTGCTGCAACCCGAACTCATCAACTGCTACGCCGGGGCGATCATCCGCGCCGCCCGCAGGCACACCGACGAGATCGGCTGCGTGCTGGAGGCGGACATTTACAGCAAAGACTTCGACTTCACCGGCATTGAGCGGCGGCTGAACCGCCCGGATGAGGAGCTGCTCCTGCGCGCGCTGGTGCAGACCTTCCTCGACCACTCGCTTTGCATCGCCGAGGACACGCCGCAGGGGCGGCAACTCGTCTTTCCCTCGCAATATCGCCGGGAAAAGGACATCCCGCACGACCCGGACATCTTCGTTTCCTACAGCTTCAGCGGCGAGTGGCAGACGGTGTGGACGACGCTGGTGGTGCGCCTGTGGTATAGCCAAGAATTCGAGCACCGGGAGTTGTGGCGCAACGCGGCCGAGTTTGCGTCACCCAAGGGCTACAAGCTTGGCGTTAAGATCGACAACAAGCAGGGCGAAGGCAGGGCGACGATCAGTCTCTACTTCGAAACGGAAGTGCAGGATGAACTAAAGGTGCTCTTCATCGAGTATGTCCACCGCCACTTGGCCAGGTTCGCCTGCGAGGTGTCGCGCGATCGCCGATACGTGTGCCCCGACTGCGGCAAGCCGGTCAAAGACCTCGACGCCGTGCGGCGGCGGCTCGAGGCAAAAAAGGACTTCATTACGTGCCAGGAGTGCGACGAGCGGGTGCCGCTGATGGATTTCATCGAGCAACGGCTCAAAAGTGACCCGGTCGCCCGCAAGATTCTGCACATGGAGGAGACCGCGACGCGCGGTCTCGATACGCAGGCGTTGGAGCAAGTCCTCATCGGCCACATGATGGCCATCGCCGGCGAGGCGAACCAGATCTTCCGCCCGGTGACGATGTTCGACTACGGCATCGATGGCGAAGTGGAGTTCAAGGACGACGACGGCAAGGCAAGCGGGAAGAAGATCTACATCCAGCTCAAGAGCGGCAACTCCTACCTGCGCACCCGCCAGAGCGATGGCAGCGAAGTCTTTGACGTGACGAACGAGCGCCATCTCGACTATTGGGTAAGCCAGCCGGTGGACGTGTATCTCGTCATCCGCCAGACGGACGAGACGAGCGGCGGGCAGACGATCCGCTGGATGAACGTGACGCGCTATCTCAAGGCCCGGCAGGACAAAAAGAGCCGCCAGATGATTTTTAAGGGCGAGAAGCTCGACATGGAGGCGGTGTGGAAGGTGCGGGATGAGTTTTTCCCCAAGAGCCAATACACAAAATGAAATGCGCGCTGAGTTTCAATTCGACGTTTTCCCCAGCCACAGCGCCGAAGAAAAGGCCACCGTGCGCCCGCTGGCGGAGCGCTTGCGGAAGGACGGGCTGCGCAACGACTCTCAACCCTCAACTATCAACCCTCAACCGCTTGGCGCTTCGGACTGGGCGCGGTTGCTCCCGCTCTCTCAACCATCAACTCTCAACCTTCAACCAGCTTGCGACCCGCTGAACAAGGAGCGTCGCTTCATTCCCCTGCGGCTCGACGACACCCCCATCGAAGGCTCCGATCGGTTCCGCAAACACTTCGACAGGCGCTGCCATTTCGGTCTCCGCCCTGTAGCAAAGTGCTCCACGTCCTCCGTGCAGTCATCTATCAATATCTCAAGTGAATAACGAATCGCATGAAACGATCAAAGTCGGAGCCAAAGTCCGAGAATAAACCCGGCAAGAGGAGCGAGCGAGGCGGCCAGCCCCTGAATGAGGTCAAGTTGATACTCGTCGGGCGGGGCGGTGTAGGCAAGGCCTCGATTGCAAAGCGACTCGTAGGCAAACCATTCGATCCACACGAAAGCGAGACTTCGGGGATCAGCATCACTCCGTGGATGCAACGATGTGGTAATGAAACTGTTAGGCTCCACATCTGGGACTTTGCAGGACAGGAGATCTTGCATTCGACGCATCAATTCTTCCTTAGCCCCCACAGTGTTTACCTTGTTGTTGTCTCCGGCCGCGAAGGACTCGCAGAGATCGATGCAGATTATTGGTTGCGCTTGATTCGTAGTTTTGGTGGCGACTCACCAGTGATCGTGGTTCTGAACAAGATCCGCGATCACCCGTTCGCAATAGATCGATACGCACTCCAAGAGAAGCATCCTTCGATCCGAGCATTCATTGAGACCGACTGTGTGGTTAATACAGGAATTCCCGCTCTAAGAGAAGCAATTTCAGGGACGGTAGCTGACATGGCGAGTGTCCACGCCCTTTTCCCAACCAAGTGGATTGGGATAAAGAATAGTCTTGCGGCAATGCGTGAAAATTACCTGAGCTACGATTCGTTCAGGGAACTGTGCGCCACTCACGGTGAGATCGATTCACGAGCACAGGATGCGTTGGCAGAAATCCTCCATCAACTTGGCGTCGCTCTCCATTTCCGTGACGATGCGCGTTTGCGACAATCGACAGTGCTAAACCCCAATTGGGTTACGAACGGAATTTATACAATTCTGCGTGCCGATATTAGGGGCCGGGCTCCCGGCGAGCTTCGCTTGGAAGATCTTGCGCTCTTGCTTCCCGGGGAAAGCCCTCCGATGCGCGAATACTTGGTCGAACTCATGCGGCGCTTCGAACTTTGCTTCCCGATTGGTGACAAATCGGAGGCTTATCTCGTGCCGGAGAAACTCGCGTCGTTCCAACCCGCTCTGGATCCGGCATGGAGCGACGACAAGAATGCGCTTCGGCTGCGCTACCGATACGTCGTGCTGCCTCCGGGGTTAATGCCGCGCTTCATCGTCCGCACATATCTACTCAGTGAAGGGCATGAGCGTTGGCGCAACGGAGTGATACTTGAGTTTGAGGGTGCGACTGCGCTAGTCCGAAGCACCGTGCTGCAAGAGCAGAGAGTTGAAGTGGTTGTCCGTGACGCGCCAAACGTGCAGCAGAGGTTAATAGGAGTCATCCGGGAAAACTTCGAATGGATTCATTCCGACGCTGTGGAACTTCGCGCAATTAAGGAGATCGAGATCGCAGGCCAGCCCGGTTTCTATCAGAGTGTTGTGGCACTGAGTCAGGGTGAGGCGTCGACTCCTTTAGTTACAATACCTACCGACAGCGGCGATGAAAAGTGGACCCCATCCTTTGGAC
>PMBA01000295.1:0-972 GCA_003152795.1 Acidobacteriaceae bacterium
GACGTTCTGAGCCGCTTCGGAGGCTCGGCGTTCGGCTTGAACCATCACCGTGGCTTCACGCATTCGCTCCTCGGCATCCCGCTGGTGGCCGTGGTGGTGGTGGCGTTCATCTATCTTCTCTGGCGCATGCGGGGCCGCAAAACCCGCACTCCCGACCTTCCTCCGCGCTGGGGGTTGCTGTTCGCCTACGCCTGCCTGGCCGGCCTCAGCCACATCCTGCTCGACTTCACCAACAACTACGGGGTGCGTCCGTTCTGGCCGTTCTACGAACGCTGGTATTCCTGGGACATCATCTTCATCGTGGAACCGGTGCTCCTGGTAGTTCTGACACTCGGCCTGATTCTGCCGTCATTGTTTTCGCTCATCAACGAAGAAATCGGCGCCCGCAACAAAGGGCCGCGCGCAACGCCAAGAGGAAGGCTCGCCGCAACTCTCGCGCTGCTTGCGGTGTTCGGGTACTGGGGACTTAGCGATTTCGAGCATCGCCGCGCCGTAGCCGCGCTCGAGTCGCGCAATTACCAGGGAGCAGACCCGCTCCGCGTTTCCGCCTATCCCTACATGACCAATCCATTCCGCTGGTACGGAGTTGCCGAAACCCGAAACTTGTTCGCCACCATGGACGTCGATTCGGTTTCCCCTGAAGTCGACCCCCAAGCGCAGATGCAGGTTCGCTACAAGCCGGAAGAAACGCCCATTACTTTAGCGGCCAAGAAAACCTACCTGGGACGCGTGTACCTGAGTTGGGCGCAGTATCCCGTGACCGAAACCGAACAGCTTGCGAACGATCCCATCGACAACGCCCGCGCCGCTTACCTGGTTCGCTTCCGCGATCTCCGCTACGACTACTCTGGAGGCAAGGCGCGCGCCACCCTCGGTGCGACGGTGCTTCTGACTCGCGATCTGAAAGTGGTGGACGAACGCTTCGGAGTGATGACAGCCAACGCGGACAGTCGCTGAGAGCAAAGGGAAGGT
>PMBA01000295.1:1046-30236 GCA_003152795.1 Acidobacteriaceae bacterium
GGCGCGCGCGGTTCGCGGCGTCAGCTCTGGGTGCCGTTGGCCATGCTGGCCGCCTCTGACGTTATCCTCACCAAGTTTGTGTACTCCTATGCATTTTCCTGGGACCATTTCGTAACCTGGGCGTGGTATGCGGCGATCTTGTGGCTGGGGAGCCAACTGCGCGAAAACAGCAACTGGCTGCGAGTCGGCGGAGCGGCGCTGGCGAGTTCCGTTTCTTTCTTCGTGGTCAGCAATTTCGCCGTATGGGCATGCTGGAACATGTATCCCAAGACTTTGTCGGGCCTGATGGCTTGCTACGCCGCCGCCGTGCCGTTCTTCCGCCGGGGAGTCGCCGGCGACGTGTTGTTCACCGCGGTCATGTTCGGACTGCCCGCCGTCGCCGCCGTGGTGGCGCGCTCCATGCACAAGCCGCACGGAACCGCGGCCGCCTAGCCAATCAACCGAGTTTCTTCCGGACGCAGCGCGGAGTCCTTCCCCGCTGCGTTCTTACTTTTTGCGTTTTTCCGCTTTGCCCGCCGCCAGAGCAACCAGGCCACTACCAGCGCTCCCACGCCCACCAGGATCCATAGGAAGTGGTGGGCGAAAAGGGCGCCCGTGAGCGTCACAATCTGTGGACCGAACCAAAGGGTGAGGAGCGCCTCGATCAAAAAGCGCACAAACCGGCCCGCAAAAATCGCCAGCAGAAAATGGGCGAAGTTCATCTCAAACGCCGCTGCCGCCAGCACGACGATCTTGAAGGGCGCAGGCGGCGGCAACATCGCCGGAAACATCAGCGCCCAGAATTCGTGCCGATCGAAGGATTCGTGAATCTTCTCGAAGCGCGCCGGCGAAAGCCGCTTGCGCAAAAACACCTCGCCACCGGTATATCCGATGACGTAGAGAACTATGCTTCCGAGCGCCGAACCGGCCGAGGCGAGGAGCACATACAGAAGGAATCGCGAGCGATCGTTGTAAACATAGCCGACGAAAATTGCATCCAGCGGGAGGCCCATGAACGAGCCATCCACCGCCGCAAAGGCAAGCATCCCCCATGGCCCCAGGGGAGCAAGCAGGTGCTTGATCCACTCGCCGTAAGCGTGGACAAAATGTTTGATCTTGTNNGTCCAGCGCATGTGGCAGCAAATCGATCACGGCATCGAGCGACTCGACCGCTCCCACCGGGTTGCCCGGCAAATTCAGGATCAAGCTGGTTCCACGGACACCGCACACCGCGCGGCTGAGCGCGGCGAAGCGCGTCTTGCGCGCTCCCTCCGATCGCATCTGCTCCGCGACCCCTTCCAGCAGTCGATCGCAGACCGCGACCGTCGCTTCCGGCGTGACGTCGCGGGGAGCAATTCCTGTCCCGCCCGTAGTCACGACCAGTCGAGCGGACCGGCACAACTCAATCAGTCGTTCTTGAATCGCGGCGCGCTCGTCGGCCACCACACTGCGCGCCACCACTTGAAAATTGCGGCGCTCCAGCGCTTCCGCCACGGCTGGGCCGGAGAGATCCACCTTCTCCCCGCGGGAACACGAATCGCTGACCGTCACCACCGCCGCCCGCGTGCGATCGAGCGCGGCGTCAGGTGTCGAGGAGGACATCTTCACCTTCAGCCGCTGCGTCCCGCTGCGCTTCGTCCAGCAAGCGCAATCCTTCCATCAACAGGCCCTGCGTATTCAGCGTGGTTGTTTCCTGCGAAGATTTTCCGTTGAAATCAATCTGAAAATTTCCATCGATCCAGCGCAGAACTTTGAAGACCGCTTCGTCTCCCATAACCGGGCCATACGTGGCGTGTCTGACCTGTCCCTGATTGAAATAGACCTCGCACTTGTCGTTGCCATTGGTCATGGTGAGCAGGCAACTCTTGCGCCCCATCTCCAGCGACTGCACCAGGTCGATCACGTTCATCTGCGACAGACTGCCCCGCAAAATGCCATCGGTTGACGCCGCCTTGCTCAATTTTTCCAGCGCGATCCGGTCCACCACGCGCTTGATTTTGTGCGTGGCATCTTTCAGGAAGAAGGGTTTTTCCAGATAGTCTTCGATCGGGTCCTGCATCGACAACCGTTCGCTGATGTCGGCCTTGCTGGCCATCAGGATTACGGCGATGCCGGAGGTTGCCGGCCGGCCCTTCAGTTTTTCCAGCAACTGCCGCCCGTCCATGCCCGGCATACGATAGTCGGCGATCAGCACATCGGGCAGATCATCGACGGCCTTCAATAATGCATCGGCTCCGTCGGTTGCGACCGTAACCTCGCCCATGGCCGAGAGTGCCTGCTGGAGCATCCCGAGCACCATCGGATTGTCGTCCACCAGCAGGATTTTAACGTTGCTCGCCATAATTCAATCAGGATGGAATCTACTTCCGCCTGGCGCTTCTCCGGTAGTCTCCGCTCTTTCCGCCCGACTTCCGCTGGAGCATCACTTCCCGGATTTCGATGCCCTTGTCCAGCGCCTTGCACATGTCGTACACGGTCAATGCCGCTATGCTGGCCGCGACCAGCGCTTCCATCTCCACGCCGGTTTCCGCCGTAGTCTTCACTTTTGTGGCAATAGAAACGCCATTCTCGCACACGCGCAGGGTCACAGCAATGTGCGACAGGGGCACGGGATGGCACATCGGAATCAACTCTGCGGTGCGCTTCGCCGCCATGATTCCCGCTGTGCGCGCCACCTCCAGCGGGTCGCCCTTCGGATTCTCCGGCAGTGCTCGCAGCACCTCGGGCGCCATCACGACGAATGCGCTAGCCTCCGCTTCCCTCGCGGTGCGCGGCTTCGCCGACACGTCCACCATGCGGGCCTGGCCCCGAGCGTCGTAGTGAGAGAGTTTTTTCGGCATCGCCTACAGGTTATCGCACTCGGCCCAGGCCTCGCTTCCCCGCCGCATCAGTTGGATCGCATTAACAGCGACACCCATTCTCCGGCGTCGATCCGTTCGCGATCTGGAGGAATCACGACATAGCAATCAGCCCGAGCCAGCGTTGCGATATCGCCCGATCCCTGCCATCGCGCCAACTCAACCTGGGCGTTCTCAAACTCTCCCGAGAGCACCGCCGGAAGAAATCGCTTCAAGCCAGTCTTCGTCCGGATCTCGGATTTCAGGCGCGCGCGAAGAAAAATCAGGGGCTGCGGCGTCTGACCCGCCAACGCTTCGATCATCGGCCGGGCAAACAGTTCGAAAGTCACCATGGTGGAAACCGGGTTTCCGGGCAGGCCAAAAAAATACCTTTTGTGTGGCGCGGACACTCTTGTCGGCGCTGATGGTGGACTCGCTGCCGACACGCGGACAAGAGTGTCCGCGCCACACGAGCCAAACACTACCGGCCGCCCGGGCTGAATCTCCGCTCCCGTAAAATAAAATTCCGCCTGCAATTCCGCGAGAACCTGCTCCACCAGGTCGTACTTGCCCATGGAAACGCCGCCCGTCAGCAAAAGAAGATCGCACTGCAACCCTTCTTCAATCAACGCCCGCAGCCGCCGGGGCTCGTCCGGAGCAATCGCCAGGCGCACCGGCTTCCCGCCGGCATTCTGAACCTGCGCCGCCAGCGAATACGAATTTGAATTCCGTATCTGCGCCGGGCCCGGCGTCGCGTCAATCTCTACCACCTCGTCACCCGTTGACAGTACAGCCACGCGCGGCTTCCGGAAAACCTGGACGCGGTTCTTCCCGACTGAAGCCGCGATGGCGATGCCGGCATGGTCCAAGCGTCGTCCTCGATCTAACAGGGGTTGTGCCGCCCGCGCTTCTGCGCCGCGTGGAACAAAATTCTCGCCGCGATTAACACTCCGGTGGACTTCCACCGAATGGCCGGAAACGGAGGTGTGCTCGACCATCACCACCGCATCCGCGCCTGCCGGCAGCGGAGCTCCCGTCATAATCTGGACGGCCTGCCCTGGGCCGACCGAGCATACTCCCGGTTCCGGCCA
This sequence comes from Acidobacteriaceae bacterium, assembly GCA_003152795.1. GTDB lineage: Bacteria > Acidobacteriota > Terriglobia > Terriglobales > Acidobacteriaceae > Acidiflorens. The sequence continues at coordinate 4,954 of PMBA01000295.1, forward strand.
TTCGCCCGCCTTCACCTCGCCCACCATTTCAAGCCGAGCCGGGATCGCCGCCACATCCGCCGCGCGTACTGCGTATCCATCGCGAGTAGCCCGATCAAAGGGAGGGAAGTCGCGATCCGCCAAAATTTTCCCGGCCAGCACCCGGCCCGAAGCCGCCAGCAGATCGACCGTCTCCAGTTCTGGTGGACACACGCTGGCCGCGTGAAGTTCAACCAGACGTCGAGCTTCTTCGAAGCTGACGATTCCCGCCGTGGAAGCGCTGGAGGACATGCACGGATGATACCCCGCCTGCTTCTTTGCGAGCCATTCGTTCGCATTTTCGGCAGTGTCCTGATTTGTAATAGCCATGACTTGACCTTGCACACCACGCCGTCGGACGGGGTCGCTATTATCAGGCCGTAGCAGGGGTTTTGAGCGTAATGGCCGAAGGGCAAACAAACGGCGCAAAGCTGTGCTAATGCCTGGTTACATCAACTGATGACGCAACGCCTCTTCGCTTCGTTCGGTCTCAAATATCCGCTCGGTCTAGATCAGGTTGTCGGCAGCAAGATTGATACCAGAACCTATGTCGCCCATCGAAACACGGAGACTCTGGTTGCGTCTATACTGTGAAGCTATTTCGCTAGGGGAGGCGCATGAAATCGACCTTGACTGCTCCTGATTCCTCGAAGCCCTCTTTCCCGATTTCGTTCGTTCTCGCTGCCTTCGGCTTCACTTGGACCTTCTGGTTGCTTGCCTGGTTGTTCGGACGGAGCGTCGGTCAAGGGCCGCTGCAACTAACGCTGCTGGTCATTGGCGGATTCGGGCCGACCCTCATGGCCTGCGTGTTCGTGGCCCAACGAGAGGGTTGGAGAGGTGCCGGGGTATTTCTGGGACGCGGCCTCAATCCACGTTTTCCTCTGTCACTGCTTGGTTTCGTAGTGTTGATCCCGCTGGTGGTGAACGGAGCGGCGTACTTCACGACCGGCGGTAGAAAAATCGAAACGAATCTGGCACACCTCGTGGGAACGTATGTTCTTTGGTTTTTCTTTGGCGGCCCGTTTAACGAAGACTACGGTTGGAGAGGGTACGTACTGCCGCGGCTACTGGCGAGATGGAATCCGGTGATGGCGAGTCTGTTGCTTGGTTTGTTGTGGAGTGCGTGGCACTGGCCCTTGTTTTATCTCGCAGGCACAACGCAATCCCAGACACCGCTCTGGGTTTTCTTCTTGTCCACGACAGCACAGGCCATCGTCTACACGTGGATATGGAATCAAGCAGGCAAGAAACTTCTGCCGGTGATGCTCTATCACTCTTTTTCCAATATTTCGGTGGTGGTTTTCCCCCAACCGCACATTGTTGGCGGTATTGACCGCAGTACCTATGTCGAGGCACTTTTGGCCCTTTCGCTGGCCTTGACGCTGGTCCTTTTTTACGGAAAGCGACTTGGGATCAAGGAAGTGCCGGATCATACAACGGACTCATTGACCCCTGAACCGGGATTCTGAGTGCGACATAGGCCTTCGGCCCGAATGCGGCCTTTATGCGCCTGTCAGAGCATACTTGTTGCAAAATCGCGATATCACTCGTTGACCAGCGGTCAAAACGTGAAATCCCTGACTACAAAGGTTCGGACCCAGCTCGATTGCATGCTGCGTTTTCAGAGCGTGAACTAGAGTACGGAATGACGAGGCTTTCTTGACTGACGCTTTGAGTTCATTGGCAGCAACCGATTGAGTGAGGATGTCATCATCCGCGTCGATTGCTTCGTTTAGGACATCGCACACAAACTCAAAAGGCGCTTCACTCACGGGGCGAAGCGACAGTTTGACTGGAACCTTTCTTCCGACTAGTTTTGCGTGCAAACCCGTAGGCTTCAGGGGATTGATACCGCGATTTCACCAACTACCGTACCAACCCAGTTTGGCTATACTCTTGCTCGTCGATGAGCGCGCAAAGAGGCCCTCGGAGACAGCCAGGCGTTATTGTCGTAATCGCCGTTGCTGTCCTACTCAACTTGGTTGTTGACTGGTTTGTCTTCAAGCCGACGAACGTAGTTTTGTTATTGTCCTAGAAGCTACAGTCGTGGCAGTCATCGCCTTGCTGGTAATTGCGCGCAGGCCATCCGACCCTTAACTGTTTAAAAATCTCGATTACACTCAAAATCCATCAAACTAACGCACCTGATTACCGCGCCAGTTCCTGCCCCAGCACGGTCGCATTGCTGGCGAAGCAGAGGCCGGTTTCGAGATCCACCAGGCCGGAGTGGACCAGTTTCGCGATCTCGCCGTCGAAGTGCTGCATGCCTTCGTTTTCGCTGGCCTTGATCGCGTCCAGCAAGGTGCGGCCTGGGCGCTCGCCCTGTTCGACGCAGTCGCGAGTGCGCGAGTTGGATTTCAAAATTTCGACTACGGGGATGCGGTCACCGCCATCGTTGCGCGGGATCAGCCTCTGGGCAATGATGTAGCGGAAAGTTTTGGCGAGACGTTCCCGCACCGATTGCTGTTCGTTCGCAGCGAAGGTCCCGACGACGCGTTCCACGGTCTTCGAAGCATCGACGGTGTTCATGCTGGAAAGGACGAGGTGGCCGTTTTCGGCGGCTTCCAGAAGAATTTCGAGGGTTTCGCGGTCGCGGATTTCGCCGACCATGATAACGCGCGGCGCTTGACGCAACGCGGCCCGCAGCGCAAGGGTAAAATTCGGGGCATCGCTGTGCAGTTCGCGCTGGTGGACGGTCGATTTCTTGTGCTTGTGCAGAAACTCAATGGGATCTTCAACCGTCAGAACGTGATAGCAATATTCGGAGTTGATGCGGTCAATCAGCGCGGCCAAGGTGGAAGACTTGCCCGATCCGGTACCGCCCGTCACCAGGATGATGCCGTTGCGGACCCTTGCCGCCTCTTCCAATTGCGGGGGCAGATGAAGCGAACTGAAAGTTGGAATCACGGTCGGAATGACGCGCATCACAATGGCGCAACTTCCGCGCTGGATAAAGACGTTGACGCGAAAGCGCGCCATCCCGGGCAAGCCGTAGGAAACGTCGCAGGAACCTTGCTCGCGAAGCGTGTTGATGGCTTGCTTATTGGTGCCGATCAGGTCGGCCGCGATGCGCCGGGTGTCATCCGCCGAAAGGATGCCGTTCCCGGAGACCGCAACCGCCGTAAGCTGGCCGTGAATCTCGACCTGAGGCGGACGGCCCGGCGAGAAAATCAGATCGCTAACCTTCTCCGAGGCGCGCAACATGCCAGACAGGAGAGCCTGCGTCGGGATCGAACCCGTTCCGCTGATGCCCTCAAAGGCAATCGCAATCGGGGAATTCCCCGGAGCAGCCATTCCATACACTCCCGGTTATCAGCCTTGACACCACAGGGGAGAAATGTCGCCGAGGACCTATGTAATGAATGTAGCGCGGCTGGGCGGAAGAGCGAAGGACGAGTAGGCCAACGACCTCGGTAACTGAAGAAGAGTTCTCAGTTCCCAGTTCCCAGTTCTCAGAAAAACCGGGTTGCGGTCTTCACTGAGTATGGGCACTGAGAACCGAGAACTGAGAACTGGGTTTTGAGCTATTTCTTTGCTGGTTTTTTCTTGTTTCCGAAACCGGTTTCGATGGTTGCTCCTATGCTGGCCAGCATGTCTTTGGCGGGCTGGGCGAGCTTACCCTCGGGTTGGAGCTCAAGGTATTTCTGGAAGGCCTCGGCTGTGCCTTCGGGCGCGACCATTTTGTCGCCCTTGAGCGTCGCTTTGCCAATCAAGTTCACGCCCTTCCAGTAGTAAGCGTCGGCTTTGGCCGGATCGGCCGCAATCACTTTGTCGAACGCCACCAGGGCATCATCCACCTTGCCGGCATTGGTCAAAATCGCACCCTCGTTGAACAAATAGGTGGCGGCATGCGTGGGATCCAGTTGCACCGCCTTGTTGTAATTGGACACGGCGTCGTCGACCTTGTTGGACTTGGAGAAAGTTTCGGCGAGGTTGTTGTAGTAGGCGGCCATTTTGGTATTGTTGTCGGGATCTTTCTGTGCCGCCTCCGAGGTGCTGCGCATCTCAATTGCTTTCTGGTAATTGACTGCAGCCATCTCGTAGCGCTTTTTCTTTTCTTCTGGATCGGCCTGCTTGGGGGCCGACATGCGGTAGGCGTCGCCGAGTTTGAACCAGAGCAGATCGCGGGTGCTGTCGATCTGGTTGGCTTCGATGAGGGTGGCGATGGCGGTTTCGAAGTCGCCGGCATCGGACGCGGCACTGGCCGCCCTGAGCTTATCGTTGAGCGTGCCAACGGTTTTCTTTTCGCTCTCGTTCTTGGCCGCCTGCTCAGCCCTCGCCTTGGCTTGTTCCGGGGTCATCCCCTGGGCCTGGGCCTGGCTTGACTGCTCTTTCTTCATGTCGAAGTCCAAGCTGGTCTCGTCCAGTCCCACCATAACGCCCTTGAAGTTGAAGATTTCCTTGCCGTCCTTGCCGAGCGTGACGTTGTATTTGCCGGGGACGATGCCGAGCGAGAAGTACTCGCCCTTGTTGTTGGTTTTAAGTTTGTAGGTATGTCCGGAGTCGGTCCCGCTCCATTGCACCTCGGCCTGGACGATGGGTTTGCCTTCGACGTCTTTGCAAACTCCCTTTATGGTGCCCGTGGTTTGCGCGAAGGTGAGCGGAGCCAACAGCCCCACGGCGAGGACCAGCAGCAGGGGAAGGATGAAATATTTCGTCATGATTTTGCCTCCCGGCATTGCAACAGAATTTTACTGAACTCCATGGCCTGATTTCGCATCCGGGCAACGCTCCAGCGATGCGGCAAGCAATTCGAAATCAGGCGCCCCTTCCGGGGCGGAACATCGAATGGCGATTTCTGAAAACTGTTCTAGCGCAATCGGGCGGCGCCTTCCGCATACGCAATCGGATCTTCCGCGCCCGCCTCGCTAAACGCGCGCAGGCGGAGAACGCAGCTGTCGCAGACACCGCAGGCGCGATCTTCGCGCCGATAGCAAGACCACGTTAAATCGAACGGGGCACCCAGTTCAAGGCCAAGCGTCACAATCTCACGTTTATGCATGGCAATCAGCGGCGTGACCACTCGGATGGTTCCTTCCCTGGTACCCGCTTTCACGACCTCATTGAAGGCCCGATAGTACTCGGGCCGGCAATCGGGATAGCCGGAACTGTCTGGTTCAACCGCCCCGATATAGACTTTTTCGGCGGCCAGAACCTCCGCCCAACTGACGGCAACGGCAAGGAAATGGGCGTTGCGGAAAGGGACATAAGTAACGGGGATGCCGGGGGGAGTAGTGGCGCCGGGGGGGTGCGCTTCGGGAACGGCAATGCTGGAATCGGTGAGGGCGGATCCGCCGATAGCGCGCAGAGCCTCATTGCGCACCAGCAGCCGGTCACGAATTTCAAGGCGGTCGCAAATGTTCTCAAAGGAGCGCCGTTCGCGCTCTTCGGTGCGCTGCCCGTAGCTGACGTGGACGGCGGCCGCCCGGTGGTCGCGTGCCGCCAGCGCCGCGCAGACGCAGGAATCCATACCGCCGCTCAGCAGGACGACGGCGCGGCTCCGATTGCTGGTTGGGTTCGATGCTGTCTTCGATACCATGAGCTGATCGCGAAGCAGAGCAACCGCTTCCTTCCGATTTTATGCCAGTTGACGACGTTTCAGCCTGGTTCCAAACCCTCTGGGTGCAGTGAAGACTGACGTCCGAGCCTACCTGATTCTGGAACAGAGCCCCCTATTCGTAGCGCAGGCTTTCGACGGGATCGAGTTGGGAGGCGCGGATGGCGGGAAGGGTGCCGAACAGGATGCCGACCAGCGANNGAGAAGGGGATGGCGAGTCCGACAACGACGCCGAGGAGGCCACCGATGAGGGAGATGAGGAGAGCCTCGGAAAGGAACTGGAAGCGAATTTCGCGGTTGGTGGCGCCGATTGCCTTGCGGATGCCGATCTCGCGAATGCGCGCGCCGACGGTGGCCAGCATGATGTTCATGATGCCGATGCCGCTCACCAGCAGCACGACCAGCGAGACTGCGAGAAGCACCATGGTCAAGCCGGTGGCGATGCGGTCCATCATGGCGAGCACCGCGGTCAGATTCTGCACACTGTATACGGATTCGGCGCGGTGGCGGGACTGAATTACGCGCTTGATCTGGGGAGTGGCTGTGACCACCATGGAAGAGTCTGCCATGGAGAAGTAGGCAAGACTGACGGAGGGGGTTTCCATGAAATAGCGGCTGACGGAGTATGGGATCAACATCGTGTTGTCCTCAATTTCCGTCTGGCCGAAAGTTTCCACGCGCTCCTTGAAGGTTCCAATCACGGTGAATGGGAGGCCGGTGAGTTTGATGACATGGCCAACCGCTCCCGCGGGGGAACCGTAGATCTGGATCGCCATCGCTTCCGTGATAAGGGCAACTTTGTTGTGAGCCAGGGAATCATCGTTGTCAAAGAAGCGGCCGGAAGGGATGACCAGGTTGCGCACGAGCAGATACTCGGGAGCGACCCCGAGAATGGTGACATCTTTTTCCTTGCCGTTGCCGGCGGGGATGCGGTCCGACAACCGGACGATCGGCGAGGATGCGACGATGCCGGGTACCTCCTGTTGCACGGCCGCGAGGTCTTCAATGGTCAGGGGGTCCGGCGTGGAACCGCTGATGTGTTGCGCTCCACCCTGATATTCGGCCCATATCTCGTTGGTGCCGATGGCCTGGATCTGGTTGAGCGCGTATTGGCGTCCGGTCATGCCGATGGTGACCACCAGGATGAGCGAGGCGGTGCCAATGACCATGCCGAGCGCGGTCAGCGCGAAACGGACTTTGTTACTGATGAAGGTTTCGTAGGCGAACGCAAACATCTCCCCCAGGGCCAATTGGGGCCGAAGACTTTCGCGGAGATGGGCTGCAGCGCCCGCCATATACGCTTAGATGCTACGGAGCGGAGCGCCAGCACGCAAGCATCGAGAGAACAATTCCGCATCCGGGCAAGGGGGCGGGAGGGGTGAAGAATTGAAGCTCCAAGTTTCTCTTGTTACAATCAGGCACTTTTGCAAGGGAAAGCCGATACTCTGATTCGCGATTGGTTGGACCGCAACAAGCCCTCACCCTGGCTGACGGCGCTTTGGTTTGCCGCCTTGGCTTCGGTGGCGGGGATGTTTATTTTTCTGCCCGAGAATTCCTTTGATCTGCGGGTTACCAGCGAGGCGATGCACTACCTGCGGATCGGAGTAGACCCATACGGAGTGAGCCTTGCGCGCCAGAAGGCGGAGGCTGCCCTCGGACATCAGAAGGGGGAGGCAGCCCTCGGACATAGCGTGTTCGTCTACCTGTATCCGCCCATATCGATCGAGATCCTCAAGGTGCTGAATATGATTCCCGGGTGGCTGCGGGCGGCGCTTTACTGGATGGTCTATGCAGTGGGATTCGGGTTGCAGTTGTGGGCCGGTTCGCGATTCGCGCTGGCGGCCGAACGGCACATGCTGCGCTTCTTTTTCCCGTTGGTGATGTTCTTCCCCGCATTTGTGCCGAGCGATACCCTGCTGAGCGGCAATCTCGCCATCCCGATGTACGGAGCGGTGCTGGCAACGGCGGCACGGGGATGGCAGGAACAACGGTGGGGAGCGTTCTTCTTGGTGGTATTGGCGAGTTCCTGTTTAAAACCGCCAATCCTGGTATGGCTGGTGGTTCCCCTCCTTCTTGGCCCGGCACAGGTGGCGCCGGCGATCGTGGCGGCGCTATGCGGCGTGGGGTTGTTCGCGGTTCAGAAATTCCTCTGGCCGCAGCGTTTCGCTGAGTTCATGGCGTCGATCCGCTATACCCTTCCCTTGGAGATCAACTACAGTCCTGTCGTGATGTTTGGTAAGTTCCTGGAATTCATCGGACACCCTTCAGACCGAGCTGCGGTGGCGTTCTACATCGCCGTTTCTCTGGCAGTGTTTGGAATGCTGATGTACTTTGCTCGCGAATTCTGGCGAAAAAATGTGGCGGGGCAGAACTTCGCTGCCGTCGTGCTGGTGTCAACCGCGCTGTTCGCGCTGCGGCTGAAGGAATACGACCTGCTGCCGCTGACCATCCCGATGGCGTTGATCGTGCTTCGGGGGCTGCGGAACCCGGTGGCGCGCATCGGTCTCGTCCTCGGGGCGGTCGCCGTTGGAGCCGCGCTGGTCGCGGACCATGTAACGGCTGTGGATACCATCTCGGTGACGACGGTGTTCCTGGTGGGAGTTTACGAGTTGAGCATTGAAGCGCGGGCGGCGCGCGCACGGCGCGAGCGCGAAGAAGTCACCCTGCCGCAAGCGATCCGCGTCTAGTCCCGCATCCTTGGATGCCACCGATCCCGTGGCTTCCCTGAAGCGCACGCAATACGCTCGATTTTAAGAACTCAACCGCGAGCTTTGCCACTTAAGGCGGCTGGCAATCGGGCAAGACGCGCTTCACGCTTCATTCCAACCGGCAAACGGCCAGCGCCGAGTTCTGGTAGGGGCAGATCAGTCCGCCGCGCTGCGCAGTGCCCACCACGACCCAGTTCACTCCGAAGTCCCGCTGCAGCCGGCGAAAGTCAGCCGCCTGAAAAGACGGCCAGCCACGAAGCGACTGAACCTGCCGCCACCATTCCTCCGCCAGCTTGGGAGCAATGGTCGCGGCCCCGGGATCCTTGATCCAGTCGGCCATGCGGCTGCGTTCGGCGATCGCGCGAAAGCCGTGTTCGTCCTCCCCCGGCAATTCCATATATCGCGGGTCGAGCGCGAACCAGGCATCGCGGGGCGTGTTCTCGCGAATCCACAGGAAGCTCTCAATCCACGGGTTTTTCGTTGCGGCGCCGGGCCATTCCAGATGAGGAGTTGCCGGAAACAGGGCATGCTGTGCGTAGAACATTCCCGCACACAAGGGGAGGAAAAGTAGTAGCCATCGTTCGACCTTGCGCTGGAGCACAAACTCGGCTAGCAGGCCTCCGGCAAACAAAATCAGGAGAATGTAAATGAGATGCAGGCTGCGCAGCGGCTGAAACTCAGCGAGGAAAAACAAGCGAGGCGTCAGCGAGATCAGAAGTCCGGCGAAAAGGAACAGCGAGCCGAAGATCAGCAGCGCCTGACTCAAGCGAGCGAGGACGACGAGGTTTTTCCGGCGCGCAACGCGGGAGAACAATCCGAGCAGCAGCAGCGGCCCGATCGCGCCGAGCCATTCGTACCACTGCCAGCGGGTGAGAAAAAGATAAGACCGCGAGCCTGCCGCCTGGTGATATGCGCTGGAGGTCACGGGCAAGGCAAAGGCGGCAAAGACCGAAACCGTGGTCTGCCGGCGCCAGCGGTCGGTAACCTTCTGGGCGACGAGCACGGCAAGATAACACACACCAAAGGCGGCCATCAGCGGATGGAATACGAAAGCAACAGCGAGCCATAGCACTGTTTGCGCAGGCTTTCTTTCCAGCCAACTGGCCAGCGCCCAGAGGACGGAGAACGTTGCCAGAGCCCGCGGGGTCAAGTACTCGTCGACGATGTAGAGTGCTGTTCCCGCTACGGGCAGGGTGAGCAGGCAAGCCAGCAAGACGACGCCACACCAGGATGCGGATTCTTCCGGAAAGCACTGACGGCAGATTCGCCACGCGCCCAGCAGCAACAGGTAGATGGACGCGGCGTGCACGAGCAGAAGCACCCAGTCCAGGGAAAGGTGCGATAAACGGACCAACCCCGCGATGACAACGGGGAAGGCGGAAAACCGGGTCTGTCCTGTAAACAAATAAGCATCGTGCGGGTAGAGGGAGGGATCGAGCGCCTTCTTGATGGCGGGAACGTAGATTTCAGCGTCTTCCACATAGGGGTGGTAACTATGAAGGAATACGGCGGCAAGGGTGAGAAGCAGAAGGAAGAAGTAATTTCGCAAAGGAATCGCGGCTGGTTTGGGAGAAGTCGTGCGGATCATCACCTTTCCTCGCGATCCTCCATTTGGAATTTTACCCGCCAGATCGAGGAGTTATCCGGCGACTTAGCGCCCAGATGGCTGGGATAACCCACTATAGTAAGTTGGCACCCTTACATCCAACCTCTTTCCGGAGTCACTGAAGATCTGGAAGTGTGAGAGATGGGCCTGCTGCAGCGCGAATTGAATCGTCGTTGCCAGCACGCTCAAGCCGTATTGCACGCTTCGGCGAAAATTGATGGAGGAAGCTCCCTCGAAATACTTGGTGGGGCAGGAAACTTCGCCGATGCGGAAGCCGAAGTAAACGCATTGCGCTAGCATCTGGTTGTCGAAAACGAAATCGTCGCTATTTTCCCGAAGCGGCAGACGGGTGAGCACTTCGCGGCTGAAGGCGCGGTAACCGGTGTGATATTCAGAAAGTTTGACGCGCAGGAACAGGTTCTCGAAAGCAGTGAGCAGGCGGTTGGAGACGTATTTGTAAAGGGGCATGCCTCCGCGCAACGCGGTGCCGCCGAGGATGCGGGATCCGAGAACAACGTCATAAACCCCGTAAGCGATCATGCTGGCCATGGCGGTTACAAGCAGCGGTGTGTACTGATAATCGGGATGGACCATAATGACGACGTCGGCGCCGGCGGCGAGAGCCTCCAGGTAGCAGGTCTGCTGATTGCGGCCATAGCCGTAGTTGCGGTCGTGGACGAACGACTGCAAGCCAAGCTGGTGTGCGATTTCAACGGTGCGATCCGAGCTGTGGTCGTCGACCAGAATGCGAATGTCAACCAGTTCCGGCAATTCCCGCACCGTGGCTTCCAGCGTCTTTTCCGCGTTGTAAGCGGGGAACACGACGGCAATGCGTTTGCCGTTGATCATGCAGTGTTTTCCTCGATCGACTGTTGAATCATAACCGGAAACGCAGACTTCCGGTGAACTTCCCGCAGCTTGATCTGCTGCGAAATCTTCAGGGTTGGTAAACTGTCGAATGGGCGAAACTGGAAATATGTCTCCTCGTACTCTGTTTGAGAAGGTCTGGGATGCGCACGTGGTGGCGGCTCCAGAAGGGCAGTCGGCGCTACTCTACATCGATTTGCATCTGGTGCATGAAGTGACTTCGCCGCAGGCCTTCGACGGGCTGCGAGTTTCCGGACGAACCGTCCGACAGCCTTTGCGCACGGTGGCCACGGTCGACCACAATATTCCGACCACTCCGCGGGGCTTGCCGATCGCCGACGCAATTGCGGCAAAGCAGATAGAAGCGCTGCAGAAAAACTGCCAGGAGTTTGGGGTTCCGCTTTTTGATATGGACTCGGCCGAACAAGGCATTGTCCACGTCATCGGTCCAGAGTTGGGTATCACCTTGCCGGGGATGACGATTGTCTGCGGCGATAGCCACACCTCGACGCATGGCGCATTCGGGTCGCTGGCGTTTGGCATTGGAACGTCGGAAGTGGAACACGTGCTGGCAACGCAATGCCTGCCGCAGAAGAAACCGAAGACGATGCAGATCCACATCAGCGGAAAGCTCGCCGAAGGCGTGACCGCGAAGGACCTGGCGCTCGGAATCATTGGACGGATCGGCACCGATGGCGCGACCGGATATGTGATCGAGTACGCAGGCGATGCGGTCCGGGCGTTATCGATGGAAGCCCGCATGACGCTGTGCAACATGAGCATCGAAGCCGGAGCACGCGCCGGACTGATCGCGCCCGACGAGACGACATTCGAGTATGTCCGCGGCAGGCGATTTGCGCCGGAAGGAAAAGACTGGGAAGAAGCGGTTGCGTACTGGCGCACACTCGCGAGCGATCCCGGAGCGCGATTCGATCGGGTGATTGAGATTGACGCGGCCGCGCTGGCCCCTTTTGTGACCTGGGGGACAAATCCCGGGATGGTAGTTGCGGTGAACGCTCGGGTTCCCGAGTTGAAGAGCTTCGCGCAGGAAGCTGACCGGCGCGCGGCGGAACAGGCGCTTGCCTACATGGGACTCGATCCGGGAACGCCGATCGAGGCGATTGCCGTGGACCGGGTGTTCATCGGATCGTGCACCAACTCGCGGATCGAAGACCTGCGGGCGGCGGCGCGCGTGGCGAAAGGGCAGCATGTAAATCCGAAAGTGCGCGCGATGGTGGTGCCGGGCTCGCAGGCGATCAAGCGCGCGGCCGAGCAGGAAGGACTGCACCGTATTTTTCTGGATGCCGGATTTGAATGGCGCGAGTCGGGATGCTCGATGTGCCTGGGCATGAATCCCGACATCCTGCAACCGGGAGAGCGTTGCGCTTCGACCAGCAACCGGAATTTCGAGGGACGCCAGGGGCGCGGAGGACGCACGCACCTGGTGAGTCCCATGATGGCGGCGGCGGCGGCGATTGCGGGACATTTCACAGATATAAGAGACTGGCGATTTCAGTAGTACCGTGCTTCCACACAAAGGTAAATGAGACACTATGCAACCATTTCGCAAGCACACTGGCGTCGTCGTTCCGCTCGATAAAGTGAACGTGGACACCGATCAGATCATCCCCAAGCAGTTTCTGAAGCGCATCGAGCGCACGGGATTCGGCGAATTCCTGTTCTACGACTGGCGTTTTTCGGGCGACGGGAAGAAGACCGGGGATTTTATCCTGAATGCGCCGCGCTATGCCAAGGCGTCGATCCTGGTGGCGGGGAAGAACTTCGGCTGCGGTTCCTCGCGCGAACATGCCGTGTGGGCGCTGGCGGATTATGGTTTTCGGGTGGTGATTGCGACGTCGTTCGCCGATATTTTTGCCAACAACAGTCTGAAGAACGGACTGCTGACGGTGCGACTGGGCGAAGAGCAGGTCGCGGAGATTACGCGCCGGTCCAAGGAGATCGAAGGGTACCAGCTCACGATTGATCTCGAAACGTTGCGGGTGGAAGACGGGCGAGGACTTGCGGCGGCGTTCGCAATGGACGAATTCTCGCGTCATTGCCTGCTGAACGGGTTGGACGATATCGGGCTGACGCTGCAGCACGAAGCGGAGATTGCGGCGTATGAAGCGAAGCATCCGGTGCGTGGTGCGATGAAAGCGATTCTGGCAGGGTGACCTGCGCCCGTGGAGCGCCGGGCGAGATGGCCTGCGGGGGCGCAGTATCGCCGAAGAGGACCGGGCGTCGGTGCAGCAAGTCTTTCCGGCGCGAACTTCTCCAAAAGCTGTACACTGCTTAAGTTTTACTGGCAGCGCGTGGCGGGGTCACGCCTCATGCTGAAGCGGAGTGCGCACGTGAAAAAACTTTCTTTCGTCTTCTCCATCAACCTGTTGGTTCTGCTTGCCGCGGCGCGCGGCCAGAACGTTGCCACGGCCGCGGTGCCGAAGCAACTCACGATTGAGCAGATCTTCGCGGATGGGGGCCTCACGGGACGGGGCCCAGAGACGGTCAAGTGGAGTCCGGACGGCAGCAAAGTTTCCTTTGTGCAGCGCGATGACGCGGGCGAGCATGGCGAACTCTGGTACGTGGACGCGATGACTGGGGAGAAGAAAATACTGGCCAGCGAGGCCAAGCTGTCGCAGCTAGCCCCGCCCGCGAGCAAAATTCATGACGAGCGGGAGAAAGAGCGGGTGACGCGGTATCACGTGGCCGCCTACACGTGGTCGCCCGATTCCAAACACCTGCTCTTCGATGCGCAGGGGCAGCTCTGGTATTACAGCCTGGACACGGGAACGGCGGTGCAGGTCACATCGTCTCCGGATGCGAGCGAAGACCCGAAGTTTTCGCCGGACGGCAAGCGGCTGGCCTACGTGCGCAAGCACAATCTCTATGTGCATCCGGTGTCGGGAGAGGAAGGCGAACGCGCACTGACGCGCGAGGAGAAAGAGAAGAAGAAGGATAAAGACAAAGATTGCGATAAGGATAAAGAGGACAACATCCTGAACGGCGAAGTGGACTGGGTTTACGCGGAAGAGCTGGCGGTGCGCAGCAATTTCTTCTGGTCGCCGGAAGGACACGAAATTATTTTTCTGCAGATGGATGAGAGCCGGGTGCCGACCTATCCCATCACTGACTGGTTGCCGACGCATCCCCGAGTCGAGCAGGAAAAATATCCGAAGGCGGGGGATCCGAATCCGAGCGTGCGGCTGGGAGTGGTGGGCAGCAACGGCGGCAAGGTGCGCTGGATCAAACTCACCGATGACGACGATACCTACGTGCCGCGTTTCGGCTGGATTCGCGAAGGCTGGGCATGGGCTGAGGTCCTGAACCGCAAGCAGGATGCGATGGACCTTTATTTTATCGACGCGAAGTCGGGCAAGTCGCGCAAAGTGCTGACCGAATCGGTCCCGGATGCGTGGGTAAATGTGAATGACGACTTTCGCATCCTGAAATCGGGCGACCGGTTTCTGTGGACGAGTTGGCGGGACGGGCACACCCACATTTATCTCTACAGTTTCGACGCGCAAGACCCGATGGCGGCCGATGCCAAGCTCGAACGCCAACTGGAGAGCGGAGACTATGAGGTGATTGCGATCAGCGGTGTGGAGGAAGCGCAGGCCGATCCATCAGGTACGGTTTTCTTCACTGCCAATAAAGGAGATCCACGACAGGAGAGGATTTTTTCGGTGAAGCTGGACGGTACGGGGATGCAGGGCATTTCACCGGAAGCGGGGAGCTCGTCCGCCAATTTCGCCGATGACGGCAAGCATTTCGTGGAGACGCATTCGGCGACGTTGACGCCGCCGCGGATTGCGGTGTGCGCGGTGGGCGGCTCGTGTCAGAAGATATGGGAAGGGCGCGGCGTGGCGGAGTACGATCCGATTGCGGAGCAGGCGCTGGAATTCAAAGCGGCCGACGGCACAGTGTTGTATGGATACCTGATTCTGCCGCGCCAAGCGGAGGCGAACGCGAAAGTTCCGCTGATCGTGAACATCTATGGCGGTCCAGCGGGGCAGACGGTGCAGGATGCATGGGGTGGAGCTACGGCGATGTTCCATCAGCTTCTGGCGAATGAAGGATTCGCGATTTTCTCGGTGGACAATCGCGGAACCCCGAATCGCGGCAAGAAATTTTCGGCCGCCATCCGCCTGCAGTCGGGCGGCGTCGAACTGAAAGACCAGCTCACGGCGCTGGACCAGTTGTATGGGCGGTTTCCGCAGCTCGACCGTACTCGCACCGGGATCTGGGGATGGTCGAACGGAGGTTCGATGACGCTGTACGCGCTCACCCACTCCGACCGCTTCAAGGCGGGAATTTCGGTGGCGCCGGTGACCAGCTGGCACGACTACGATTCGATTTACACTGAGAGATACATGGGCCTGCTGAAGGACAACGCCAGCGGCTACGACGATTCCATCGTCAGCGCGGCCGACAGGCTGCACGGGTCGTTGCTGCTGGTGCATGGGACGAGCGACGACAATGTCCACTTCCAGAACACAATCCAGATGACCGACGCGCTGATCAAAGCGGGGAAGCAGTTCCGGCTGATGGTGTATCCGAACAAGACGCACGGGATTGCGGGAACCGGCACGCGCATGCAGTTATTCCACATGATGGAGGATTTCTGGAATAAGGAATTGAAGTAGCTATCAGCTCTCAGCCGGCAGCTATCAGTTTTGCGGTTCTCGGCGGACGCAGGATTTTACCGATGGCTGAGAGCTGATGGCTGAAAGCTTTCTTTATGCATCGCACAACTCTCGGCGATTTCGAACTCACTGTCGTTTCCGATGGAACTTACTTTCTTGACGGCGGAGCTTTCTTCGGGGTCGTTCCCAAGACCATGTGGTCAAAGAAGGTCATGCCTGACGAGCAGAACCGGCTGGATGCGGGGCTTAATTCGCTGCTGGTGCGCACCGGCGATAAAAATGTTCTGATCGAGACGGGCATCGGCAACAAACTGCCCGACAAGTTGGTGCAGATCTACAAACAGCCGGCAAAACTGCTCGACAACCTGCACGCCGCTGGGGTCGCTCCCGAAGACATCGACATCGTCATTAATACGCACCTGCATTTTGACCACTGCGGCTGGAATACGGTGCGGCGCGGGGATCAGATGGTCGCGACGTTCCCCAACGCCAAATACTATGTGCAGGAACAAGAGTGGGAGCATGGCCGGCTGCAACTGGAACGCGACGCGATCAGCTACATGAGCCCGAATTACGATCCGCTGCTGGAGACAGGGCAGATGGTGCTGTTGAACGGCGATCTGGAGCTTTTTCCGGGCATCTCGGTCAAGGTTTTTCCGGGGCACACGGCGAACATGCAGGCAGTGATTATCGAAAGCGGCGGCAAGAAAGCTTGCTACATCTCTGATCTGATTCCGACATCAAATCATCTCGACTTGACCTGGGTGATGGCGTTTGACCTGTTTCCTCTCGAGAGCATCGAGAGCCGGAAGAAGTATTACGCGTCGGCGATCCCGGAGCGATGGCTGACGGTGTTCACGCACGACGATGCCTCGCCCTGGGGATATGTGGAGCGCGGAGAGCGGGGCAGGCTGGCGTTGAATCCGCTCATGTAGGATGGGTGCCCCTACGTGGTCTGGGCTGGAAGCCTGGCCTCGAAGAATTCTTCCACCCGCCCCAGGATCTCCGCGCCGCTTTTTGCATCGTAGATCGCTTTCCTGAGCGCCGCGCCTCCGGGCACGCCGTGCGTGAACCAGGATGCGAACTGCTTCATCTTGCCTTCGGCTCCGGGCATTTCCTCTTCGAGCAGCATTTGAAAATAGGTGCGGATCATCTGGTAGCGGTCGGCTTCGGCGGGTTCGTCGTACATTTTTTCTGCGGAGCTTCGCTCCCCTGGGCAGACGAGGGCGTCTGCCCCTGCGCGAGCCTTGCCACCACTTACGTACTGCTCGATCTGGCGAAAGATCCACGGGTTTGCGGGGGCCATACGGCCTATCATCACGGCGTCGCAGCCGGTTTGGGCGACGATGGCGCAGGCGTCTTCGGGCGAACGGATGTCGCCATTGCCGATCACGGGAATTTTGACTGACTGTTTGACGTGGGCGATCCATTCCCAGCGGGCGTTTCCGCTGTAGCCCTGCTCGCGGGTGCGGGCGTGGAGGGCGACCGCGCCCAGGCCGCAGCTTTCGGCCATGCGGGCGAGTTCTACGCAGACGATTTCGTCGTCGTTCCATCCGGCGCGGAATTTCACGGTGAAGGGAATTTTGACGGCGGCGCGTACCGCTTCGAAAATCTGGCGGATCAGCGGGAGATCGCGGAGCAAGCCAGAGCCTCCGTTGCACTTCACAACTTTCTTGGCGGGGCACCCGAGGTTCAGGTCGACCAAGTCGAAGCCGAGGTCTTCCACGAGGCGCGCGGCATCGGCCAGGACGCTGGGATTACTCCCGAAGAGCTGGGCCGAGATTGGGTGCTCGTCCTCATAGAAGTGCAGGTAGCGTCCGCGGACGCGCTGGTCACGCAGGACGCCGTCGGCTGAGGTGAATTCGGTCATAATCAGGCCGCATCCGCCGAGGTTTTTGATGAAGCGGCGAAAGACGGTGTCGGTGACGCCGGCCATGGGAGCGAGAACGGTGGCGGGGGCGATGCGGACATTGCCAATGGAGAAGGAACTGGGAAAGGCGCGCGGGACGGCTTGGCCGACAGGATCGACGGCTGGAGTGGTGCCACTACGCGGTGTGTCCCATAACTTGCTCACGCCCCTATTCTACGTCCTTTCCGAACAACTTCCGTGTGTGCGACAATCCGGCTTGTTCACAGCCTATGAATAAGATTCGCGAGATTCTGCTTACCGAATATATCGGGGCAATCCTAGTGGCACTGCTCGTCTCCGAGGCCTTTATCGCCCTGGTTACCTTGCTGGTTGGCCAGATCTACTGGCATGTGGCTCTTGCTGGCCGCTATCACGAATCCCTGGGACACTCCATCCTGACGACGCTTGTAAGAATGCTTTTGTACTTGGCATCGGCTTACGTGCTCGCGCGATGGCTCTATAACGCAAAGTCCCCGGTGACTCGGGAGAGTAGTGAATAGCCGCAAACTAGGCGAGAAGAAGTATGACTGAAACTGGAATGACTCTGGCCATCAAGCCACTCGCGCGAAGATTTTCCGCCCCCGCGCTTGCTGCCTGGCTAGTGTTTCTGGGTGCGTGGCTCGTTATTTTTGCGATCGAGCAGCAGGTCATGTCCTTCCTGACACAGACTCTGGGTTGGTTTGTCGACCACTTGCCTGTCAACCTTGGACCAGTGGAAAAAACGGGCTCTTCGATTCAACTTTTTGCGCAGAACATGGCGGAAGGCGCCGTGCTGATTCTTCTCGGCCTTCTTGTTGGTTTGTGGGTCGTCCACAGAAAGGAGAAAATTCCTCAGCTAGCCTGATTGGGGCTGCCAAAAGTAAAGCCTCCCGCTTGGGGAGGCTGTGAAATGATCGCATTTCGCGGGAAACTTACGGTTGCTTGGCGGCGGCTTCGGCTTTTCCGGCGTCGCTCTTGGCGTACTTGCGGCGGAAACGCTCGATGCGGCCGGCGGTGTCCATGAGCTTCTNNTGCTTGCCGGTAAAGAAGGGATGGCAGGCGGCGCAGATTTCTACGCCGATGTCGCCCTTGTGGGTGGACCGGGTAGTAAAGGCGTTACCGCAGGCGCAATGGACCCGGATCTCGTTGTAGCTGGGATGGATGGCTGCTTTCATGTCAACTCCTAAATCTCGATTCAGCCATTTGATTCTACCGGAGTTAGGAAGGATTCAGCAAGGCAGCTGACGGTTGACGGCCACAAAACAAAACGGCAGGGCCGACCCTCCTGCCGTCTCGCACGTGGCAAAAACTCTGGGGCCCTACTTACCTTTATTAACCACTTTCTTGAGTTCGTTCCCGGGAGTGAATTTGGCGACTCTGCGGGCAGCGATCTTGATGGTGGCACCCGTCTGCGGGTTTCGGCCGTTGCGGGCCTTGCGCTGCGAGACGGAGAACGTGCCGAAACCGATCAAGGCTACACGGTCCCCTTTTCTAAGGGCAGCTGTGACGCTGTCCACGGTGGTGTCGATCGCGGTCGTCGCCTGCGCCTTGGAAATGTTGCAGGCTCCGGCGATCCGGTCAACCAGATCAGCTTTATTCATGCTCTCTCCTGACACTAGTCATTACGGTTCCCGCGCATCAGCCGGGGAGGAAGGCTCAAGGCGCGAGCACCGGCGAAGGCAATTCTCGCCGATGCTGCGGGATTGTCAATGGGAAACACGTGCCAGTTGCCGGTTTTGACACCTGTGACGAACGGCCGTGCCTGAAGTGATGGGGAAATGACCCGAAGCAGCCCGTTTGTTCCGGCTTTTGTGTGCAACCGGAAGCTGCGATCGGCGAATCGGCGGATTTCCGTGGTTCTCCACCGTTCTCCACAAGCGGCCTCTGGTGTCCACAGGATGTGCACAGAGAGGAAACGGTTTCGAGTTGCGGCGCAGGCGGGTTCGGGTGCAGAGTTTAAGTACACGGATCGAGCAACCAAATTATGAAAACGGCAATTGAAGTTTGCCCGGTGTGCGCGGGCTCGGGATGGAAACCGGTTCTGGGAGCGCTGGACGGCGGCGTCACGCGCTGCGACTGCCGGTTGCGGGCGCGCGGCGGGGCGCTGATCGCGGGGGCGCGGATTCCGAAGAGGTACGAGCATTGCGAGCTGTCGAACTTTACGACGGACTTCCCGGGAGCCGATCATTCGATTGCGCTGGCCCAGATCAGCGCGTCGCGCTTCGTGCAGGAATTTGATCCCCGTAACGGCGATGGGCTGTTGCTGGTCGGGGGAATCGGGACTGGCAAAACCCATCTCGCGGTCGGCATCCTTAAAGAACTCATTGGGGCTCGAGGAAGCTCCTGCCTTTTTTGCGACTATCGCGAACTGCTGAAACAGATTCAGAACTCCTATAACGCTTCCGTCCAGGCGACCGAACTCCAGGTGCTGCGGCCGGTGTTTGACGCCGAGGTGCTGTTACTCGACGAGCTCGGCGCCGTAAAACCGAGCGAGTGGGTGTGGGACACGGTCAGCCTCATCCTCAATACACGCTACAACGACAATCGAACCACGATCATCACCACAAACTTTGCCGACGAGCCGGCTGCGAGTGTGACTCGATCGCTGTCGCCGGCGCGCGCCGCCGCTCGCGAAGAGAGCCTTGGCGACCGCATCGGCGAGCGGATGCGTTCCCGGCTTCACGAGATGTGCCGCATCGTGAAGATGGACGGCCCGGACTTCCGGCAGAAGTTCAAGAGCGCGAGCTTTGGGTAAAGTCAGAAGTCAGAAGTCAAATTGCAGAAGTAAAACCCCTCGCGCTTCCTCCGTGCTCCTCTGTGTCCCCTGTGGTAAGGGCATTCGCATGCGCTGAAAATGAATCTACTTCTTCAATTTGACTTCTGACTTCTGACTTAGAATCCAATTGTGCTGACCGAACGCATCGAGTTCCGGCCCGAAGCTGACGCCGGGGTTTTCTCCGCTGTTGCGGTCGCGCCGGCGGTGTTTCTCTTGCGCGGCGAGGACACGAACTCCGAGCCTTACGTCGGCAAAACGGCCAACCTGCGCCGGCGGCTGCAACGGCTGCTATCGGTTCCGGAGGAGCGGACCAAGCGGCTCAACCTGCGGGATCGGGTGCGCTGGATCGAGTACACGCTGACCGGATCGGACTTTGAATCGGGATTCACGCTCTATCAAATCCTGCGATCCGCCTTTCCTGAAACCTACGCGAATCGACTGCGGCTGCGCTTCGCTCCACTGGTCAAACTGCATCTGGAGAACGAATTTCCCCGCGCTTCGATCACCACGCGCCTGGGACGACTTTCAGGAAAGAACGTTTACTACGGGCCGTTCGCTTCGCGGGCGGCGGCGGAAAAGTTCATGAACGACGCGCTCGATTTTTTCAAGATGCGGCGGTGCGTGGAGGATCTCCATCCGGACCCGGCATTTCCGGGCTGCATTTATTCGGAAATGAAGATGTGTCTGGCGCCCTGTTTTCGCGGCTGCAGCGATGACGAGTACCGCGCGGAGGTGGTACGGGTCGAGGACTTTCTGGACTCGCGCGGGGAATCGTTGAAGCGGCAGATGGCGGCGGAGCGCGATGACGCCTCGGCAAGGATGGAATTCGAGACGGCAGCGGCCATTCATGCGCGGCTGGACAAACTGACTCCCGTGGTGCAGCAGTTGCCGGAGTTTGTCCGGAGGATCGACCAGGCACATGCGGTGATCGTGCAGAGGTCGCGGCAGGCGGAGAGCGTCGCATTGTTTCGTGTGGATGGTGGAGCGCTGGCGGGGCCGCTCGAATTCCCGATTTCCGGCGCGGAACATGCAAAGTCGCAATCGATGGAAGCGCGGATCCAGGCAGCGCTGGAGGCGTTCCCGGCGGCCAAACCAGGGAGCGCTATCGAGCGCATGGAGCACCTGGCGATCCTGAAGCGCTGGTGTTATCGCGGAACCCGAGCAGGCGAGATTTTCTTTGCCGATGTCAAAGGAGAGCTGCCGATGCGGCGCCTGGTGCGGGGCATCGGACGGGTATACAAGGGCGAAGCTCCGGAAGTGAATCCGGAGATTCTTCCTGGCTGAGGACAGGGTACCCCCTCCCCCCGGGAATGCCAGATTCACGACCTTAGTGTCGTGTCCAGGAAATACGCGAATCAAGTCGGGGCGCGGTTTCGGGCCAGGCAAGAGCTTCGTAGTACAAACAAAATACACAGGTCCTTCGCTTCGCTCAGGATGAAAACACTAACTTATTTCTCGGGACGGGGCGGAGCGCCGTCACCACACGAGCAGTTGGTTCGTTTACGCCGCGCGAACCGCGCGGGCAGGTCTCTTTCGGAATACGACCCTGATCTCTTCCCGCCAGCGTTCGTAAATTCCCAGCACTTCCCAATCGATCTCGGGCGAGAGATAACGCAGGATCGTGTCGGTGGTGGGGTGGACGTGGAGAGCGGGCGCGACCAGGATGAGTAGAGGGTTCTGGGGCGAGAGATCACGTCCGGGAAAATAGCCGAATTGAGCAAACTCGCCGCGGCTCTGGTGCCAGGCGACGCGCGACCAGTAATCCACGCCTTGCAGGGGAAGGTGGATATCTTCGTCGGCTTTGAGTTCGATGACGGCGAGGCGGGACTCGCGAGTTGCGGCCAGAATGTCGATCATGGCGCGATCCGCGGCGGCGAAGGCGGGCACCTGGGCGTACACCGCTTCCGGGCGCAGGCGGCCGTCGAGCGCCGCGATGTTGGCGAAGACCAGCGATTCCAGCCAGCGCTCGGGATGCATTCGCCACAACTTGTGGTTTTTGGGACCGTCCTTGTGGCGGACGGCCGCGGCCAGCCGCACCAGATCGGCGAACTGTATTTCGTTCTCCGGGTCGAGGATGCGCTCTTCCGGTCCCACGCCGAAAGTGACTTCCTCGCTGCTCTGGAAGTTTCGCGGGTCATGAGCGATGCGGGCCTGGGCGAATTCGAGGCCATGCCGGCGAAATGAAATCGACGCGGGCGAGAGCGGCACGACTTCGGACTGGGGCAGAATGCAGCGGATGCGGGCGATCGATTTCGCGAAGCGTTCGCGCGCCCGTTCTTCATCGACGACGCGCACCAGCCGGGTGGCCAGATTGCCGCGATCGCCGGTATCGAGCGGGGTGAGCGCACCGTCCTGTTGATCGAATTCGTATAAGAGCCATTGCGCAGCCGTTGGATGCAGATGCGCCATGCGCTGCCGGGTGAGTGTAGCCATGCCTTTGGGAACGACCATGGCGAGTGCTTCGACCACGCGATGCTCCTGCTGGGCCATGCGGCAGGCCTCGAGCCAGAGAATTCCGCAGGTCAGCGCGCCATCGACAGTCGATTGGGTTTCCTGGTCGTTCACTCCGACGATGGCGAGGGCGCGCTGTCCCTGGCGCAGCCAGCCGCGGAGATAGGCTGGGCCGAAGGAGTGTTCGAGATCGATGCTGGTGGTGAGCCGGACCACGGTCCAGCCGGGAAAATTTCTCTCCAACGCGCGGCGCAGGCGAGGCTCGTAGGCTTGGCGCGCTGCCCGCCGCGCGGCGGGGGAGCGCTGATCGCGATCGCGGCAGAAGTCGAGGCGGGTGGGGCGATTCTGGCCCATGCGCTGCACCTGCAACCGGAGCGTGGTNNCATTTGTGGTACTCGCCGGAAATCGAGTACTTCGACTCGGCCAGATCGAACGCCGTTGCACCGTCTTCGACCACGACAGCGGTGCGGGCGCCGTTGAGGAAGTCGGAGAGCATCTGGCTGAGGGAGTCTGGGGTCATGTCTGAGAATTATTCTCGTTGCGAGAGAGGGCGTCAGTGATGGCTGGACCAGGAAATTGTTTGGTTTCGACCGGCGCGGCTCAGTCCAGTGTCGTGTTTACTTTTGCGTTATTAACCCGTGTTTACCACTACCCCCCTCCCCCCTTGGTATCTAGAATCATGGGGTTAGGCTGTGGAAAACTTTCCAGTTCTAGAGGGCAAAGGACTTATATGGCGAGTATTCCGGAATAAGGACTTAGCTCGATTTTGCGGTCAATTCTACTAAAATTGGTAGTTTTCGCAGCTTTTTGATGACCGCGAATTTCTGCAAAAATATTATCAAACAATTAATAGGTGCTGGGCTTGGAGGGACCGTCCCCTGGGAGGCGGATGGACCCCGGCCCTGACACACAGGTCGATCTCCAGTGTCGCCGATCGGCGGCTGGACGTCTGTGATCGCGCGCACCGGATATTTGTGATGAAAAATGCGACGAGATAGTGGGCGGGTGGCCCATTCTAAATTTCGCGCTCTTTGCGAAATTTAGAGTGGGGATTTTGCGTCCAGCAGTAGAACTGCCCCACTCAAGCCAAAACCGGGCTTGAGTGGGNNACTAGTGCGGGTTTCAGCGCCGGGTCATGGGATAATGCTGATACACGCTGCGAGTCGTTTCCAGGACAAGGGCATCAAAAATATGGTGATTGCCAATCAGGAGCGCTTCTTCTTCACGCACTACGGTCTTACGAATCACGATCTTGAGATTTTTCTGGCCGCGGCGCTTTCGGCGGGGGGCGACTATGCCGACCTCTATTTTGAATACCTGACGTCGACCTCGCTGATGGTGGATGAGTCGCTGGTGAAGTCCGCCTCGCAGGGGATTTCAGCGGGGTGCGGCGTGCGTGTCGTTTCCGGCGAGCGCACGGGGTATGCCTACACCGACGATCTTTCTCCGCAACGGATTCTGCATGCGGCCCGGACCGCGGCTTTGATCGCGAGCGCGCCGTCGAAGACGACGGTCGCCGGATTCCAGCAGAAGCCGGCGCGGAGCTTGTATCCGGTAGCGGTGCCTTCGGTGGACGCGGATATTACGGCGAAGGTTGAACTGCTGATGCGCGCCGATCGGACGGCTCGGGGATTCGATCCGCGGATCAAGGAAGTACGCGCCAGTTATGCCGATGAACTGCGGACCATTCTGGTGGTCGGGTCCGACGGCACGTTTGCGGAAGACTCGCAGCCGCTGGCGCGGGTGAATGTTTCGTGCATCGCGAAGACGGATACGACTTCGGGGCGCGGCACCTCGGGCGGCGGCGGACGGGTTGCGCTCGACTTCTTTTTTGGCGACAAGACACCAGAGTTCTTTGCCAAGGAGGCGGCGCGCCAGGCGATTTTGCAACTCGACGCTCGCGAAGCTCCGGCGGGAGACATGGAAGTGGTGCTCGGTCCGGGATGGCCTGGGGTTCTGCTGCACGAGGCGGTGGGCCATGGGCTGGAGGCGGACTTCAATCGCAAGAAGACGTCGGCATTCGCCGGGCTGATCGGGAAACGAGTGGCCAGCGAAAAGTGCACCGTGGTCGACAACGGCACGATGCCGTGGCGGCGCGGGTCGTTAAACGTCGACGACGAAGGCCAGCCGACACAGGAAACGGTGCTGATCGAGAACGGGATTCTGAAGGGATATCTCAGCGACAAGCTCTCGTCGAAGCTGATGGGGCTTGCCGATACTGGCAACGGCCGGCGCGAGAGCTACGAGCACATTCCGATGCCGCGCATGACGAACACATACATGCTGGCGGGGCAAGACGATCCCGGGGACATTATTCGTTCGGTGAAGAATGGCGTGTACGCGGTGAACTTTGGCGGCGGACAGGTCGACATCACGAACGGCAAGTTTGTTTTCTCAGCGTCGGAAGCGTATCTGATCGAAAATGGACAGATCACGGCTCCGATCAAGGGGGCGACGCTGATCGGCAACGGACCCGATGTGCTGACGCGGGTTTCGATGGTTGGCAACGATTTGAAACTCGATGAAGGCGTGGGCACCTGCGGCAAAGATGGACAGGCGGTTCCGGTCGGCGTCGGCATCCCGACGATTAAGATTGACCGGCTCACCGTAGGCGGGACGGCGAAGCGGGAGCCCGGCGGATTTATGCAGTGACAGCAAACAAGCTCACTGACGCCGGATATCTCCGATTGAGGTTCGCAGATGACGGGGACGGAACCGGCAAGTTATATGCTTCCGCCGAGGTCGGCGGGTTTGCGGCCAAAGGAGCAG
>PMBA01000187.1 GCA_003152795.1 Acidobacteriaceae bacterium
ATGGACTTGGTTCGATTCGAGAACCACGGCTCAAGCAACACGGCCTGACAGGAAGCCTCCAGCATGGACAGCCATTGGTTCGCTGTCGAAGGGGCAATACCAACATCGCGCGCCAGGTCCGCTTTGTTCAACAGGTTTGCGGAACGGAGGGCGCAAGCGCGCAGAAATCGCTCAAAGTCCCGCAAGCTGCCAACATTGGTAAGCGCACGCACATCGCGTTCCAGGTATGTCGCAAGATAGGAATTGTAGAAGGCTACCGAATCAATATCCGGGTTGGCATACAGCTCCGGGAAACCACCACGCACGATCGCTGTTTCGATCCCGATTTTGGGCATCGCTTTCCGAATCTCAGCAAAAGATAGAGTTTCGAGTTCCACGATGTCAGCCCTGCCTGCCAATGATTCTGAAACGTTTTTCATCAGGGTGAACTTCTGCGATCCGGTAAGCAGGAATTGCCCGTTGCGCGTACGGTTGGCATCCACGGCAACCTTGAGGTGCCGAAACAAGCCGGGCGCATATTGCACCTCGTCAATGATGACTGGTGGCGGATGACGCTGGAGGAATCGTTTTGGCTCCTTTTCGGCCTGTTCGGCTTCAGTAGGGAGGTCGAGGGACACGAACGCATAATTCGGAAACAGGTGCAGGAGGGTTGAGGTCTTGCCGGTCTGTCTGGCTCCGGTAAGCACGATTACTGGCCGCGTCTTCGCAGAGCGTTGCAGCCGGGGCTCAACATCGCGTGAAATCCACATATGCAAATTATACGATACAATCGCACATTACGCATAGTCTAGACGTAGTCGGCTACCAACGATGCCATTGAAGCGGAACCGACTGCGCCGCCTCAATGGGATCTAAATTCTGACTGGAACAGGAGGTTGGGTGGCGGCGGAAGTAGTTGTGGGACGTTTTCTGGTTCGCCCGGAGCGGCGCAGTTGCACCTCAGGGGTAACGCTCAGGCCTTCACCGGCATAGCACTTCGCTCCGGCAATCCAGTTCAATCCGAGCGTGGTTTCGACATCACGCAGCGCCTCCTGCAGGTCGCGCTCGGTGAGCAGCCATGGACGGTTTCCGGGCAGATTGCGCACGACAAGCGCAGCAAAGTTCCTGGCTAAACGGCGGGCGCGATTCTCTTCCCCAAGGAAATCGCGGAGCAGCACCATCGCCAGTTGGCGATCTCTCCCAAAGACCCTGGACGGCCGGATGGCAAGCAGAATGCCTTCGGGCGGATCAACGCCCGGCCGGTGCCTCCAGATCTCTTTATTCGGCGTACCAGCGTAAATGACGGGCTCGGACCCGACCAACTCCGGTTCGTGATTGCGGTCCTCAAGCAGCGCTTCTAGCAGACCGGCAGGGACAACGGCGTACGCTGCCGCTTCTTCAAGAATTATCTCAGGGATGCTGACCACCCCATCGGACTCAAGGCCGCCCAGGCCATTGCCGCGCCATTGCTTCAAATGGAGCTCACCGCGGGTGTCCGGGATCCGAACCTGCAAGAAGTAGCTGTCCAGAAGGGGATCGTATCCGACGTCCACCTTGGAGCCTTCCTTGATCGGATTGAGAGAGTAGCGACTCATGTGTTTTCGGGGATGCTCCTTCAGGCCCCGAACAATTATGTCCCGGCCTGAGTCCGCGTGGCGCGGACAATAGCAAAAAAATGCAGTTTGCGCATCAAACTTTGTTCCTTTCTGCAAAAAACATTGCAATTTGACCCAGACCGGATGCCACCATATTTCCCAGTGAAGTTTTTGAAGGTCGTGGAGGCATCCATAACAACTCATCGCTCTAGCGGTGCAAGAAAGGAAAGACGGAACCCGTTCCTATGTTCAACTTTATTCACTCCCCCCGGAGACAGGTGAGCCTGTTGCTCGCCCTCTCCTCGTTCATTTGGCTTGCGCCGCTTCATGCGCAACGCACGCTCCTCACCGAGCCAGTCGATGAGGCCGCCCGGATGGTTCTGCGCGGCAACATTCACCCGCTCGTTCATGCAGAGTTCGATCGGGGGCAGGTCTCCGGCTCGGACGCCACCGGCACCCTGGTTCTGGTACTCGGTCGTAGCGCCACACAGCAGGCGGCGCTCGACAGCTACGTAAAATCCGCCAGCATGCCTGGAACGCCGTCCTATCGCCAGTGGCTCACGCCGGCCGAGTATGGCACGCGCTTCGGCGCAAGCCCGGAGGACATCGCCACGGTTACCCAGTGGCTAGAATCTCATGGCTTCACTGTCGAGCAGGTTTCGCCGGCAGGAAACGCGATTCGCTTCTCCGGCAAAATGGGAGGGGTGCGTACGGCCTTCCAGACCGAGATTCGCCAGTACGAGGCCGGCGGCAAGATGCACAAGGCGAACGCGACCGAGCCATCAATTCCCGCATCGCTGGCGCCGGTGGTCCGCGGGATAGCCGCGCTCAACGATTTCCACCCGCAACCGCACGTCATCCGCGGCGGACACGCCACCTTCACAACGAAGCCGGGAGCCGTTCGTCCGGAACTGACCATCTATGGTCCACGTAGATGGAGACCGGAGGATTACGACGTCTACTTCCTGCCCGTGGCCGGGGACGCGGCGATCATCTACGACATGCCCAACACGGCTATGAACTCCGCCTATAGCGGAACTACGTGGACCGGGGCCGGCGTAACGATCGGAATCGCCAGCGACTCAAACCTGAGTGCCTCGGCAATCGCCGATGTCGCCAACTACCGCTCTCTGTTTCTGAACGAGCCTCTTGCCACGGCCACCACCGACGCACAATTGCCGAAGGTGGTGGTCGACGGCAACGATCCAGGCGTGAATAGCGACGAGTTGGAGGCGCTGCAGGATGTGGAGATGGCCGAGGCTTTTGCGCCGAAGGCTCTCACCACCCTCTACACCGCAGCCAACACCGACCTGCAGGGCGGGCTGTTTCTCGCCATCCAGCGGGCCGTCGACGACAACGCAGTGGCCATTCTGAACATCAGCTTTGGATCCGGCGAACAGAATTTAGGCGTTGCAACCAACGCCTTCCTCAATGAGATCTACGAACAGGCTGCTGCCCAGGGCATCTCCATCATCGTTTCTGCCGGCGACTCCGGTTCGGCTGGATGCGATACCGACACGGTGGGTTTTGGAGCCGCGGCGGGGTCAGGCCTGGCCGTCAATGGCCTTGCCTCCACCCCCTGGAATGTCGCCGTCGGCGGTACAGACTTCGATGTGCTGTTCACGACGAATCTTTCGACGGTCGAGCAGTACATTCAGGTTCCGTCCACCAGCGCAACGTTACTTGGCAATCCGCCGTACTTCGGGACCGCGAATGGCTACATCCCGGAGGAACCGTGGAACAATTCAACCAGCGTCTTCACCACCTATGCGAACAACTCCCCCTATAAGTGGGGCAACGGGCCTGAGAATACGCTTGCCGGCGGAGGCGGCATGAGCAGCGCGGCGGTTTGTTCAGGCACCATCTCCAGTTCCGGATCCTGTTCGGGAACGATGAGAGGTTATCCGAAGCCCGCGTTTCAGACCGCTCTCACCCCCGCCGATTCCGTTCGGGACGTGCCGGATGTCTCCTTCTTTTCGGGAACATTCATGGGCGATGAGGGTTATTCGCAGGACTTCAACGATGGCTGGTCGATCTGCTCGGACAATACGGTGAACGGAGACACCAGTGCGTACACCGATTGCCTTTCGGACACTGGAACCACCGCCTGCGGCGGAACCTGCGCGATCGGCCAGAACACGACTACCACTCCGGTCGGTGGCACGTCGACGGCAGCGCCGGCGATGGCCGGAGTTCTGGCGCTGGTG
>PMBA01000429.1:0-1469 GCA_003152795.1 Acidobacteriaceae bacterium
TTCTTGACGATGCCGATCAGCATGATGATTCCGACGAAGGAGTAAAGATTCAGTTCCTGGTGGAACAGTGTAAGCGTCAGGAGCGCTCCCACCCCGGCCGACGGTAAGCCGGAGAGAATTGTGAGGGGGTGAATGAAGCTCTCATACAGAATCCCAAGAATGATGTAAATCACTAGAATCGCCGCCAGCAGCAGCCAGCCCATGCCGGTGAATGAGTTTTGGAAAGCTTGCGCCGTCCCCTGGAACGTGCCTTGGATATCTCCAGGCAACACACGATTTGCCTCGCGCTCGACCAGTTTCGTGGCATCACCCAAGGCGGTTCCGGTCTTGAGGTTGAAGCTGATGGTAGCAGCCGGCAACTGGCCCAGGTGATTCACCGTCAGCGGACCCACGGAAGGTACCAGCTTGGCGACGGTGTCGAGCGCAATGAGTTTGCCCGTGTTCGACCGGACGTAGAGAAGGGAGAGCTTGTCAGGATTGTCCTGAAATTCCGGTAACAATTCTATGATGACGTAGTACTCGTTGTTGGGCGTGTATATCGTGCTGATCTGACGGGTACCGTACGCGGAATAAAGAGCATCGGAAACCTGAGCCGCCGTCAATCCAAGTGCGTAAGCCTTATCGTGATCGACATCCACGGTGAGTTGAGGGTTCTTCACCTGCAGATCGCTGGTAACGTCCTGCAACTGCGGAAGGGCGCGGAGGGCGGCCTCCAGCTTGGGCGCATCCTGGTAGAGCTCCGCCGTGTCGGGCGATTGCAGGGTGTACTGATATTGTGACTTGGTCAAGGATCCGCCGATGCGAATCGTCGGCGGAATCTGCATGAACACATTCAGTCCCGGAATCTGCGATACCTTGGGCCGAAGCTCCTGAATAACCTCGGTCGCGCTCATGTGGTTGACGCGATCTTTCTTGTCTTTCAGCCGGAAGAAGATGCGACCCTGGTTAATGGGACTGCCGATCGAAGACATGGTGTTCATGACACTGGGATCGAAGCGCACAACATCGGCGACCTTCTGCTGCAGTTCCATCATGTCCTGAAACGCAATTCCCTGCTGTGCTTCCGTGAAGGCAAAGACCAGACCTTGATCTTCGTCCGGAATGAACCCTGTCTTCGCGATGGTGAACAGGTAAAACGTCAGCCCCACGATCACGAAAGAGACCATGAGGGTTGCGAACTTGTGCCGCAGGACCGCCTTCAGGCTGCGGTTGTAGCCACGCAACCAGCCATCGAAGACGCGCTCGCTGAGGTTGAAAAGACGGCCGTGGCCGCTACGTTCCTGGTGACGGAGAAACCGGCTGCACAGCATCGGGGTCAGGGTCAGCGATACGAATCCCGAAACCAGGATCGCCACCCCAATCGTCACCGCAAATTCATGCAGCAAACGCCCGATGATTCCTCCCATGAACAACAGCGGGATAAAAACCGCGGCCAGGGACAGCGTCATGGAAAGAATGGTGAAGCCGAT
>PMBA01000429.1:1498-5459 GCA_003152795.1 Acidobacteriaceae bacterium
ACGAAGATGACCATGACCACCAGCGCAATGGTCAGCACCAGCGTGAACTTCACATCGTTGACCGACTCGCGAATCGAAACAGAGCGGTCATAAAGAGTGTCAATTCGGACAGCGGCAGGAGTGTGCCCTTCCAGCCTGGGCAGAAGCTTCTTGATGCTGTCCACCACGGCAACGGTGTTGGTCCCCGGCTGCTTTTGAATCGCCAGCACAATGGCGCGCACTCCGTTGAACCAACTCGCGGTCTTGTCGTNNCGGAGAACCATTCCGAAAAGCAACCGCCATGGGCCCGAACTGCAGCGCGTTCATCCGCTGGCCGTTGGAAAGAATCGTGAACGTATGATTCTGTCCATAAAGCGTGCCCGTCGGGAGGTTGGTGTTCCCCGATTGCAGCGCGGCCGTTACTTCGTCAATCCCGATCTGGCGTGAAGCCAGTGCGCTGGGATCGAGCTGCGCCCGCATCGCGTATTTCTGNNGAGGTGAGCGCGATCATGAAGATGGGCGAATCGGCCGGATTCACTTTCTGGAAGGTCGGGGGCGTCGGCATCTGCGGCGGCAGTTGGCCCCCCGCCGCCGTGATCGCTGCCTGTACGTCTAAAGCAGCGCCGTCGAGGGCCCGGCTGAGGTTGAACTGGATAGTGATGCTGGTCAGTCCCAGGGAATTCGTCGACGTCATCGAGTCGATGCCCGCAATCGTCGAAAATTGCTTTTCCAGCGGTGTCGCCACCGACGAAGCCATCGTGTCCGGACTCGCGCCCGGTAGCGATGCGCTCACCAGAATTGTGGGGAAGTCCACATTCGGCAGGTCGCTTACGGGCAGCAATTGATAGGCGAAAAGACCAAAGATGAGAATGGCCGCCATGACCAGGGTGGTCATAATCGGCCGATGTATGAAGAGTTCGGAAAAACTCACAGTCCGCCTCCCGCTGGCCCCCCGGCAACCTTCGTACCGGTCTGAGTTCCAGGCAAGGGCAAAGTGCTTTGCACCGTCACTTTTGCGTTCGGCGCCACCCGTAACTGCCCGCTCACAATCACCTGCTCACCGGTCTTCAGCCCGTCCGCAATCAGCGTCCAGTTCTGATACACTCCCGCCGTTTTCACGGGCCGCGATTCAGCCGTGCTGTCGCTTCTCACNNTTCAGTTTGAACATTCCCGTCGTCGTGTCGACTCCGTTGTCAATGAACGTAAGCCGCCCCTCGGCCGGCCTGTCCGGCTCTCCTTTTGGATAAGCCAGAACCTGGAGCTGCCCCGAGGAAAAGTGCGGTCGCACCCGGTCCAGGTTCGCTTCTGGAACAGAAAATGTCACGTAGATCGGTGTGACCTGGTTCAACTGCAGCAGATAGGGGGTGTCGTTCGCTTTCACCAGATTGCCCAGATTGATCATCAACACCCCGGTGCGCGCTTCGATGGGAGCCACGATATCGGTGTACTGCAGTTGTACTCGGGCCGCGTCGACCGCGGCCTTGTCTGCCTCCACCGCGGACCCGTCGGCCTTCGCCTGGGCACGCAACTGATCCGCCTGTTCATGGGAAACGATGCCTTCCTTTTCCAGCCCCGAGTAGCGCTCCGCCTGCATCCGCGAATTCTCCGCTTGCGCCTGGTCGTGCTTCATCTGACCAATGGCTTTCTCCAGGTCTGCCTGGAAAGGGCGTTTGTCCAACTGAAACAGTGGCTGGCCCTGCCGCACATCCTCTCCTTCTTTGAAGAATATCTTTTGGATCTGACCGTTGACTTGGGATCTGATCTGCACCGTCTGGTACGCCTCAACGTTGCCGATGGCGCTGATCTGCACCGGAATGTCCCGGAGGTCGACACTGGCTACGATCACCGGTGCAGGTGGGCGTCCTGAACCCCCTGGCCCTTGAACTTGTTCTCTGCTCCTGCATCCGGATATGAGGAAAATAGCGCTTAGAGCAAACAGCAAACTCGACGACCGCAGTCGCTCGGCAACGTGTTTCATGACGGTAGGCTCCCGCAAGCGTGGCACGCACATCATTCTATATTGACCCGCTCAATGGGTTTTGATCAGTAACGGCATCACGGCAAGGCCGTCGCTGAATTCCGCTATCGCCACGAGTCTGCGGCCAGCCGACCACGGCTGCGGTCGACTTGTGGAGCGGCAAAACATCTCCGGCAAAATCGTTAGATTGAACTCTGCATACAACATCCACCGAGCGGGCGGAAGTCCACCAGGCGGCTTGCGCTCTCGGCCGAAGTGTCCAAAATTGGCCAGACGCCCAATTTGGACGGCCCTAAAATGTTGGCATGGAAACGATCAAGGGCGAGCGGTTTTGGGATTGGGTTCGTCGTTTTCTGGAGGACCCCATTTACGAAACCCGCCTCAGCTCTTCCGACCATCTACCACTCATCACAGGCTCTTCGCGTTTTCAGGCCGCATCCTCGCTACCCGCGACGATGCCCAGAGCGCGCCAGTCGTCATCGGAGCCATCGGCGTAGATGCTCTTAATGCGCGATGTTTCGCATCGGGCTACCGGCACTCCAACACCGGCACTACGCTGTACTTGTAGACAATCGGTGAGCCAGCAAAAAACGCTGTACATCGCCGGCTTGCCGTGCAATTCCCCCCCACTCCAGGCGATTCTGAGCGCAAGTGGGCCGAGACATCACGCGCCAGGAGCACTGATGGCAAATCCTATTTGAGGGGAAACCGGTGAGCCAACGAAAGCATCTCAATGGAGTCGGCCAAGTAGAATCCGAACCAAAGGACTTCGAGGTGATTTCGGTGCGAAGCACGGGAGAGGAGAACGAAACCTGCTCATGCCCCTCCAATTCAAGTCCGGACTCATAGTCCTTGCGCTTGTCACCCTGGGTTGCGCGTCGCCCTGCTTCGGACAGGCTCCTCAGGAAACGCCCGCACCCACTTTAGAGCAGCAGGGGACGGCCTCAGCGGGCGAGCTGTTGCCCGATCGGCAATTGTCAGGAAGTATCAGCGGCACGGTTGTCGATGAAAGTGGAGCCCTCGTCGCAGGTGCACGGGTGCGACTTACACGCGAAGATCAATCGACAGAAGATCCGTCTTTAAGAGATCAGTCCCCCAGCCAGGAAATGTTATCGGGCAACGATGGGCATTTCTCCTTTGCCAACCTGGCTCCCGGGCCTTTCCATCTCACCATCACGTCGGCGGGATTCGCGCCCCAAACATCCTCCGGAATCCTGCATTCGGGAGAGAACTACATTGTCCCGAAGTTGGCATTGGCAGTTGCCACCGCGGTCACCGATGTGGAGGTCGGACTCTCGCAAACCGACGTGGCGGAAGAGGAAATCAAGGTTGAAGAGAAGCAGCGTGTGTTTGGCGTTATTCCAAATTTCTATGTCAGCTACGACCACAATGCGGTTCCCCTCAGTTCGAAGCAGAAGTTCAAGCTGGCCTGGAAGGCAACCATCGATCCCGTCACCTTCGTCGTAATTGGGGGCATTGCCGGAGTTGAGCAAGCAGTCAATGAATTCAGTGGATATGGGCACGGCACACAAGGTTATGCCAAGCGCTACGGCGCCGCTTTTGCCGACTCCACTTCCGGCACGTTCATCGGAAGCGCCATACTGCCATCGCTTCTAAAACAGGATCCGCGTTACTTCTACAAGGGGAGCGGCAGCAAGCGATCGCGGATTCTGTATGCCATGGCCAATGCCGTGATTTGCAAGGGCGACAATGGACGCTGGCAGGCAAACTACTCGAATATCCTCGGAAACCTCGGGGCCGGTGGTATCTCAAATCTGTACTATCCAGCGAAAGATCGGGGAGCGGAATTGACCTTCGAAAACGGGCTCATCGGAATTGGCGCAACCGCCGCCGAAAATCTCTTTCAGGAGTTTCTCGTCCGTAAGTTGACACCGAAGGGGCATGATTCGGGCAAGCCGTAAAGCAAGGTTCGGCAAGATCTCACTATCTTGGCGAAAAACCGCTTGCGGAGTGCTAACGCCTGATTACAACACCCAGTGTGGT
>PMBA01000255.1 GCA_003152795.1 Acidobacteriaceae bacterium
AGGAGCAATCCTCTGCTTTTTTTTCGATCCAGTTGTCCAAAGCCGCGAAGATGATGTAGCGGAGGATGGGATAGCGATGGACAAAATCTGGCAGATGACTCACGAATATCTGCCAAATTTTGTCAATCAACCCGCATCGACGGGCGCAAGAGATCTCAGACGGCACGGCGGAGCAACGCGCTTTCGCAGAGAAACACAGGTGAACCGGGACGGACTCACCGTAGTTACACCTCGCGGAGAGCGGTCCACAGAGCGGTCCACAAAGTGCAAGCGACAAGAAGGGAAATTGCCATCATGACTAAGTTGGCCCAGGGACGGGGCGGGAGTAGTGAGGCAGGGCAGAGGCAGCGGGGCTTTTCGCTGATCGAGTTGCTGATTGTGGTAGCCATCATTCTGATCATTGCGGCGATTGCCATTCCGAACCTGCTGCGGGCGCGAATTGCGGCGAATGAATCGTCCGCCGTGGCGTCGATTCGCACCCTGAATACAGCACAGATTTCATACAATTCCGCCTACCCGACGGTAGGCTTTGCAGCCGGACTGACGAACCTGGCGGGCACAAGCTGCGCTCCGCCCACGTCGGCTGGCGCTTGCCTGGTTGACACGCAGCTGGCATCAGGCAGCAAGAGCGGCTATAAGTTCACGATGGGCGGCGTCACCGGCACACCGGCCGCTACTTACCAGGCGATTGCCACGCCGCTGACTCCGAACCAGACGGGCACACGCTATTTTTGCTCGTTCGCGGACGCGGTTGTGCGCACCAGCGCGGCGCTGATTGCGACCTGCGATTACAGCGTATCGCCGTTGCAATAGATTTTTGACCTTGGCTAAGTGCCTGGGGGAGGGTACCAGCCAGAGAAAAGCAGAGGAGCAATCCTCTGCTTTTTCTTTTGCCGGCGTTTTTCAGGAGTGTTTTTTCATGGGTTGCCCGTTACCACGCTCGGATCACGACTGACACAAATTGTCATTTCCGATGCTAAGGAATGACGAAAGCACCAACCGAAGGGGCGGGGCTACAAATTAATTTGCATTCCCAAGGACTTAGGGACTCGTTCGGATGCGGCGAGTACGGCATGCAAAGTGCAAGAGTCGTGATTGAAACTCGATTGAAGGCGCTCGTCCGGGGACCACCATCCCGGATCGGGGAGATGCAATGCGGAAGACTAAAGGATTTTCTCTGATTGAATTGTTGATTGTAGTGGCCATCATTCTGGTCATTGCGGCGATTGCAGTGCCCAGTTTTCTGCGCTCGCGCATGGCGGCGAACGAATCGGCAGCGGTGGCGTCACTGCGAACCTTGAACACGGCGCAGATCTCGTACAACTCGGCATATCCGACGGTGGGTTACGCGGGCACGCTGGCGGCTCTGGGTGGCACTGGTTGCACGCCGCCGACTTCGGCCAGCGCCTGCCTGATCGATACCAATCTCGCGGGGGGGCAAAAGAGCGGATACAACTTCGCGCTGAGCAATGTGACTGGCACGCCGAACTCCAGCTACAACTTTGTCGCAACCCCGGTATTGTGGAACTATTCGGGAATTCGCTATTTCTGTTCGTTTGCCGACGCGGTAGTCCGCTTCAGCATGACCACGATCGCGACCTGCGATACCACAATCGCGGTGCAACAGTAGCGCTCAGGCGGCGGTAGACTTGCCGGACCAGCCTTGGCCCGAGNNACGCTTGCCTTGAGCAACCTTGGTTCGAGCGAGCGCTTTACCTTCGTAACCGCCCGAACCTCTAGACACCGGGCGTTACCACGCCGGCATTGCTTATAATTCTTGCATCGGTTTCCATATAAAGTCCTGCATAAGGAGCTTGGCATCGCGCGCATGGGCATGACTGCGATTGAAATTCTGGACCTGGAAAAAAGTTATCTGGTTGGATTCTGGCGCAAGCGGCCAAAGCTTGCGCTGCGTCCGCTGCGCCTGACCATCGAAGAGGGAGAAGTGTTCGGCTTCCTCGGTCCCAACGGCGCGGGCAAGACCACTACGCTCAAGCTCCTGATGGGGCTGGTGTTCCCGACGGCGGGGACGGCGCGGATTCTGGGCAAGGACATGAGTGATCCGCAGGTGAAATCGCAGATTGGATTTCTGCCCGAACAACCCTATTTTTATGACCATCTGAGCGCCCGAGAGTTGCTCAACTATTATGGGCAGCTTTCTGGAGTTCCGGCAAAAGGGCGCACGGCGCGAGTGGAGCAGATGCTGGCGCGGGTGGGATTGAGCGATTCCGCGGGNNGATCCGAAGCTGGTGTTTCTGGATGAGCCGATGTCGGGACTGGACCCGATGGGCCGGCGCGAGGTTCGGGATCTGATCCAGCAACTGCGGCACGAAGGTAAGACAGTTTTCTTTTCAACCCACATTCTGTCGGATGCGGAGGCGCTCTGCGACCGGGTGGGGGTGATCCACCAGGGTGAATTGCGCGGGGTGGGGGCGGTTGCAGACTTGACTTCCGGGACGCAAGGCAAAGTCGAAATTATTTTTTACGCGCAAAAAGTGCCGGCGGGTTTGACCAGCCTGGGGGCGGAGGCGCGGGTCAGCGGCGACATGGTCAACGCGGTACTGCCGGAAGAGCAGCAGGATGCCGCGCTCGAAGTGCTGCGGCGCGAACGCCTCAAACTGATTTCGCTGACACCGGTGCGCAGTTCGCTGGAGGAATATTACATTCAGCGATTGCGGCCCACGCAAACCCGGGAAGAAGCGGACCGGAAAGGGGCGGGCGCGTGAACGGGGGAATGAACTCGAGGATCGGGGCTATCGCCTTCAACACCTTTCGCGAAGCAGTGCGCGACCGGGTTCTGTATAACCTGATCGCGTTTGCGCTATTGATTTCGGGGGCGGCGATTCTGGTCGGGGAAATTTCCATCGACATCGAGCGCCTGGTGGTGGTGAACCTGGGGCTGACCGCGGTCTCGCTGTTCGGAGTGGTGATCGCCATCTTCATTGGCATCGGCCTGGTTTCCAAAGAGATTGACAAACGCACGCTGTACACGGTGCTGTCGCGGCCGGTTCGCCGGTGGGAGTTCGTGGTCGGCAAGTTTTTTGGGCTCACGGGAACGCTGGTGGTGAACACGCTCTTTATGGCGCTCGGGGTGTTTCTGGCGCTGCTCTACGTGGCGCACAAGTTCGAGAAGTTGGACGCGTGGGTGCTGGTCGCGCTGTACTTCATCGTGCTGCAGTTTCTGATTGTGTGCGCGCTGGCGCTGTTTTTCTCGTCGTTCTCGACGCCGCTGATGTCGGCGGTCTTCACCTTCGCATTATTTGTGATCGGAAGCCTGGCGGAGGATTTGCGAGGCTTTGCCAGAATCACGCAGGGAGTAGGGGGGTGGATCGCGACTGCCATCGCCTATGTTGTGCCGAATTTTTCCGCCTTGAACGTGATCAGCCAGGTGGCGCACGGAGACGCCGTATCCGGGCGGCTGATTCTGTACAACACTGTCTACGCGCTGCTGTATTCGGCGATGGCCATCTCCGGGGCGGTGCTGATTTTCCAGCGCCGGAATCTGAAATGAGCGCCACCCGGCGCGTGAACCTGGTAGCGGCCGCGGTGTTGCTTTTTTCGATGATGGCCGGGATGGCGACGCTCCATGCGATCGATCACCTGCGGCGCGGATCGGTGGCGCAGGAAGCGCTTTACCTGCGATCTTCCAAGGTGCTGCGGCGGATGAGCCTCGGCTATACCGGACTGCTGGCCGACATTTATTGGACGCGCGCGGTGCAGTATTTCGGGGAACAGCATCAAAGCGGGACCGGCGATTTCCGCTTGCTGGCGCCGCTGCTCGAAATCACGACGGAACTGGATCCGAAGCTCTTGCCCGCCTACCAGTTTGGGGCCACCTTTCTGGCTCCCAAACCGCCCAACGGCGCGGGCTTGCCGGGGTCGGCGCTCGGGCTGATGCAGTACGGGATCGAGCACAATCCCGACCAGTGGCGACTCTACTACAACCTGGGTTTTCTGTACTACACCGAGTTCAAGGACTACGCCCGGGCGGCGAGTGCCTTTGCGCAGGGAGCGAAGCTTCCGGTGACCAATGAATTCATGCCTATCCTGGCGGCACGGATGGCGCAGCACGCGGGCGAATTCGACACCGCGCGCATGTTGTGGTTCACCACCTACCAGAGCACCAAGGAAGCCCAGATCCGGCAGAATGCGGTCGAGCATTTGCTCGCTCTGCAAGTGGATGAAGACGTTACGCGGCTGGAGCAGGTGGTCGAAAAATTCCGCGAACAGAGGGGACGATTGCCGGGCAGCATGGGCGATCTGGAGCGCGCGGGATTCATTCGTGGGGCCCCGGCCGATCCGAAGGGGCACCCGTACAAACTGATGCCGGACGGGCGGATCGAAGTGCAGGATCCGAAGAACATTTACTTCATCACCAAGGGGCTTCCGCCGGGCGCNNGCGAACAGCGAACGACGCCTTCTCCATTTTGTTAGCATCCTTGCGTGTCCTCAAGTTTCCCCCAACAATTCTGGACAGGGTTACGTAACTGGTGGCGCGAGCAGGCGCAAGAGAACGGCGCTTGGAACGCGACTTCCCTGCTGGCGCGGAATCTGTGGGCCTTTGCGCGCGAATCGACGCCCGAGCGCCGGCGCCAGCGCTATGGCGACATGGAGTACGACTGGGAGGAGCGCGTCAACACCAGCAGCGGCACGGTGGGCTGGCGGACGCGGCTGCTGGGATCATTCCATTCCCCGTACCAACCGACCGACCCGGCGCTGTTTCGGGAGATGATGTCGAGCCTGCCCATCGATTTCGGTGAATTCACCTTCGTCGATATCGGTTCGGGCAAGGGACGGACGCTGCTACTGGCGTCGGAGTATCCGTTTCGAAAGATTGTGGGAGTGGAGTTGATCGCGGAACTGCACGGCGCGGCGGAGCAGAACATTCGCATTTATAAGAGCCCAACCCAACGCTGCACGCAGATCGAAGCCATCTGCGCGGACGCCTGCGAGTTTGTTTTTCCCCAGACCCCGTTGCTGTTGTATTTCTTCAATCCCCTGCCGAAGGCGGGATTGCGGCGGGTGCTGAGAAATCTTGAGCAGTCGATGGAGCGCTCGCGGCTGCCGGTTTGGGTCGTGTATCACAACCCGGCGATGGACCGCCTGCTGGAAGCGTCGCCGGCACTGCTGCGAACCGGCGGAACGGAACAGTATTCGGTGTTCACGGGAAAGAATTTGTAATCTGGTGATTTGCACTGTGCAATCGCAACCGGAGTCCTACCGCATGCTCGGCTTTAAACTGGAAAATGGACCTTTACAAATTGTCTCCGTGCCTCCGGAACATTCATTTCCCCTTTACACACTCGGGAGTGGACCGCAGGTAGAATCAGGCATTGGGGAATCGATCTGACGTGAGGAACGGACTGTTTTGCTGGCTGGTAATGCTGGCGGTCGCGCCACTGTGCTTCACCGTGCCCGCACGGGCACAGGATATCCGTCAGTTGGCACGGGCGGTTGACGCCCACTACAACCACCTGCGCAGTCTCGAATCGGACTTCACCGAAATCTACCGTGGGGAGGGTGCCGAGCGGGTGGAATCGGGCACGTTGTGGCTGAAAAAGCCGCGCAAGATGCGGTGGGAATACCGTTCTCCCAAGGAGAAGCTGTTTGTGAGCGACGGCGAGGCTGTGTGGTTTTACCTGCCGGCCGAACGGCAACTGAGAAAGACGACGTTCAAGAAGCTGGACGATGTGCGGTCGCCAATCGCATTTTTGCTCGGTAAAACCAAGCTGGAGAATGAATTACAAGGACTTTCGAAGGTAATTGATCAATCGCCTCTGGGCCCAGCGAACACCCTGGTTCGAGGCGTCCCAAGAACCCCGCTCGCGGGTCCGGTGAATGAAGTGCAACTGGAACTGACGCCTTCCCACCAGATTGTCCGCATCGTATTGATGGAGGCGGACGGGGCGACGACGGAGTTCCGCTTTGCGGGCTGGAAAGAGAATGTGGAGTTGAGCGACAGCCGGTTTCAGTTCACCCCGCCGGCGGGGGTGGAGACGGTGGAAGGAGAATTGGGACCGTAGGTTTGAGGGGGGCGGGCGCGGCTTGGTTACTTGCGTACCGCACGGACGGATAGGTTGGGATAAGAGCTTTGGGAACAGAATGTTACACTTGGTATCAGACACTCGACCCGGTTAAAAACCAGAAACTTGGAAGCACACGATAGCGAATGCCAGAATTCCTGGTCAAAGTCGCCGACGAACAGGGCCATTTGCGGCAGCAGGTGGAGAACGGCTATTCCGAAGCCGAGGTCCACGACCGGTTCACCCAGCAGGGATACCTGGTGTACTGGGTCAAGCCGCGGACGATACTCAACCGGGGCGGAGGCAAGTTCGGGCGGCGCGGCAAGCTGCGACAGTCGATATTTCTGATCTTCAACCAGCAGTTTCNNCGCGAGCGGGTAAAAGGCGGCGAGTTATTGTCGGATGCGTTTGCCGCCCAGCAGGTGTTTCCGAAGATGTACACCACCACTCTGCTGGCAGGCGAGAAGAGCGGCAACATGGAAGAAGTGCTCGGCCGCTACATTTCCTATCAGCGGATGGTGCAGACTTTTCGCAAGAAGCTCCTGGTATCCCTCGTGTATCCGGCGCTGCTGGTTTCGGTCGTAACGCTGATGCTGATTTTTCTGATCACCTACGTGGTGCCGAAGTTTGCCGACCTGTTCAACAACCTGGGGGCGCAACTGCCGGCGATCACGGTGTTCATGCTGTCGATCGGCCTGAACGCGCAGAAGTACGGGTGGCTGGTACTGCTGCTCCTCGCGGTGGCGGGAGTCCTGGTGTGGCGGTGGAAGCAGAGCGACAAGGGAGCGGAAAGCATTGACCGGTTTCTGCTGTCGCTGCCGCTGATCGGGGAAATCCGGCTGAAGTACCAGGTGGCGAATTTCTCGCGCATTCTGGCGACGCTGCTGCAGGGCGGACTGCCCCTGGTGCCGGCGATGGAAACGGCCGGCGAATCGATGAGCAGCCGGCANNCTGTTTCCCGATCTGGCGGTGGAAATGCTGGAGGTCGGCGAATCGACCGGAGCCCTGCCGGCGATGCTGAGTTCGGTGGCGGAATTTTACGAAGAAGACGTGCAGACGGCGCTGAGCGCAGCCATGGCGCTGATCGAGCCCTTGATCCTGATTGTCATGGCGGTCTTTGTCGGCGGCATATTGATCTCCCTGTATATGCCGATCTTTACCCTGGGAGCCAGCGTGCACTAGGGCAAGGTTGCAAGTGAGCAGGTCAGAGGTCAGATTGCAGAGGTAAGAGTTTCTAAGGAACGGGCGCAGGTTTTAACCTCTGCAAGCTGACCTTGTACCTCTGACCTCCGCGTTAGAACTTTGAAACCGGGACTCGGACAGGTTGTAGACTGGAAATAAGCATGGCGGACAAGAAAACAGCACTGATTAATGGCGGGAATGGCGGGAAACTGGTGCCGGAAACGGCAGTCTCAGTTCCCGATGAACTGGAGCGCGCGCGGGATATCGCGCGGCGGTACCGATGCGAATTCGTCGATCTGACCGATTTCCAGTTGCACCACGATCTGTTTGAGAAGATCCCGGTGCACCTGATGTTCCGCTATAAGTTCGTGCCGCTGGATGAGACGGCGGACGGGCGGCTGGCGATTGCCATCGCCGATCCCAGCCAGTTGATGATGATCGACGAGATCAGCCTGCTGCTGGGCAAGCGCATCGTCACCAAAGTTTCGACGCTGAAGCAAATCTCCGACATCCTGCAGAAGACCGAGCAGTCCAAGCGCGTGCTCGAAGATGCGAGCGAGGGATTCACGCTCGACGTGATCCGCGAGGACGAAGCCGGGAACGACGAGACCATCTCGATCGACAAGTTGACGGCGACGGCGGGCAGCGACATGAGCCCGATCATCCGCCTGGTCGACACCACGATCTTCACGGCGCTGCAGCGGCGGGCAAGCGATATCCACATCGAGACACGGGACGACTCGGTGGTCATCAAGTTTCGTATTGACGGCGTGCTCACCAACGCCATGCCGCCGATCGGCAAAGAGCACCACTCGACCATCATTTCGCGCATCAAGGTCATGAGCGAGCTCGATATTTCCGAGCGCCGCGTGCCCCAGGACGGCCGCTTCCGGGTGAAGTACAACGGGCGCGCCATCGACTTCCGCGTTTCGATCATGCCGTCGATTCACGGCGAAGACGCCGTGCTTCGCGTGCTCGACAAGGAGTCGATGAGCGAGAAGTTCA
The DNA here is from genome assembly GCA_003152795.1 of Acidobacteriaceae bacterium. Taxonomy (GTDB): domain Bacteria; phylum Acidobacteriota; class Terriglobia; order Terriglobales; family Acidobacteriaceae; genus Acidiflorens. Next base: position 8,211 of record PMBA01000255.1, read on the forward strand.
AGAAGCT
>PMBA01000427.1 GCA_003152795.1 Acidobacteriaceae bacterium
ATTTCGTCGGTCATGTCGAGGCCGTAAGCTTTGCCGGTCGGCCCGACGCGCCGGGCCGAGAGCAACACATCAATGCCGCCGCCCGAACCGAGATCCAGCACGGTTTCGCCGGGCATCAGTTGCGCNNGACGCGTCGTACAGATTCGAAGTGATCGGATCGCACGAGAGCCCGCTGGCCGCCGTCGCGCCGCAGCAACTGCTGCCGCCGCTTGTAACCCGCAACGCGGCTTGTCCATATTTCTCTTTCACGACTTCCTTGATGTCGGTATTGGCAACGTCGATCTGAGTGTCTGGCATGATGGCTTCTCCTATTTGCAAAATTGAATCAGGTCTTGCGGTTTAAGCGCCTTGTTGCGGGTGCAACATTCGGCATACAGAAACTGAAGAATTTCGCGCAGCGCTTCCGTGTTGGCGGTGTAACGAAGAAACGTCCCCTTGCGCTCGACTTTCACCAGGTCTTCATTCTTCAGCTTGTCGAGATGGTGAGAAAGCGTGGAGCCCGGAATCTCAAGCTCGTCCTGAATCTCGCTGACCACCAGTCCCTCCGGGTGCGCCGAGAGCAGTAATTGCATAATGCGCAACCGCGGCTCGGTGCCCATGGCGGAAAACATGTCGGCGTAGCGGGCGACGCGATCACTGTTTGTTTGAGCCTTACTGACCGGGGCAACCATAGTTCGATAATACTAGAAATATGGATGGTAGGCAAAGAGATAATCCGCCCTGCATTCGTTGTCCGAAACTATACTGGACATCGCCCCAAACCCAGGCGAACGACGAGCAGCGAACGACTAACGACCAACCCCATGTCCGCGCCCACCATTGTCGAAGTGCAAGGCCGCAAGCTCAAACTCACGAATCTTGAGAAGGTCCTCTATCCCGCCGCCGGGTTCACCAAGGGGCAGGTGGTGGATTTCTACGTCCGCATTGCGCCTGTGCTCGTGCCTCATCTCGCCGGACGCGCGCTCACCATGAAGCGCTATCCCGAAGGCGTCGACCACGAATACTTTTTTGAAAAGAACGCGCCCATGCATCGGCCGGATTGGGTAATGACGGCCCCCATCTGGAGCGAGAGCAACCACCGCACCATCAATTTCATCCTTGCCAACGATTTGCCTACGCTGCTGTGGATCGCAAACCTGGCGTCCATCGAATTGCACCCATCTCTCTCTCTCGCCGCCGACATCGCCACGCCGACCATGATTGTTTTCGATCTCGATCCCGGACCTCCGGCAGACATTGTGCAGTGCGCGCAGGTGGGCCTCTGGGTGCGCGAGATTTTCGATCACTTCGGGCTGCGAAGTTTCCCGAAAACCTCGGGCTCGAAGGGATTGCAGATTTATGTCCCGCTGAACACGAAAACGTCTTACGAGGAAACGAAGTCTCTTGCTCATGCGGTCGCGCGCCTGCTGGAACAGGAGCACCGCGAACTGGTTGTCTCCGATATGAAGAAGGCGGTGCGCACCAACAAAGTCTTTGTTGACTGGAGCCAGAACGACCAGCACAAGACGACGATCTCGGTGTACTCCCTGCGCGCCCGCGAGCATCCGACGGTGTCGACCCCGGTTACCTGGGAGGAAGTCGAACAAGCGCTGAAGAAGAAGGATGCGGCGAGGCTTGTGTTCGAAGCGAAGGACGTACTCGCGCGCGTGGAAAAAATGGGCGACTTGTTCGAGCCCGTGCAGAAACTGAAGCAGAGGTTGCCGCAGTTGGCGGGGCTGGCGGCATCGGAGAAGGAATCGGAAAGGGCGGAGGGCAAAGTTGTGAGCGTCGGCGGAAAATCCGGAGCTCCACCGCGTACAAGCAAGAAGACGAAATCGAAGTCCGCCGCGAGAAAGCGTCGCAAGTTATAATCGCGGCTCATATGGCGCACCTCTATGTCGGCACCTCGGGATGGGCGTATCCAACCTGGAAGCCAAACTTCTATCCGGAGAAGCTTGCGCAGAAGAAATTCCTGAACTTCTACGCTTCGAAACTGAATGCCGTCGAAGTCAACTACACCTTCCGCCAGTTGGTAAAAGAGACGACCGTTCAGAATTGGCTCGCGGAAACGCCCGACCATTTCCGCTTCACCATCAAGGCGCATCAGGTGCTTACGCACATCAAGCGCTTGAAGGGCGCGGAAGAATTCCTGCAACGCTTTCTAGGCACGCTGGAAGGTTTAGAGCGCGCCGGACGCCTCGGCCCGCTGCTCTTTCAACTGCCCCCGAATTTCAAAGCCGATCAGGCGGTGCTGTCGGAATTTCTGAAAGACTTGCCGCGAAGTGTGCGCGCAGCGTTTGAGTTCCGCCACGAATCCTGGTTCAGCGACGCCACGTGGGACACGCTGCGCGAGCGCAACATCGCGCTCTGTGTCGCCGAGACAGAAGAGCGCGACACCCCCGACGTAGTCACCGCCGACTACGCTTACTATCGCTACCGCAAGCCCAGTTACACCGCCGAAGAACGCAAGAGGATGGTCGCGCGCATTCGAGAGCATCTCGCTTCGGGCCGCGACGTCTTCGCCTACTTCAAGCACGAAGAGACGCCGGAAGGTGTGCTGTACGCGGTGGATTTGCTGCAAGCGGTCAACCAGAAATAGCTGGCGGAGCGACGGGCGTCCTCGCCCGTCACCGCATACGTTCCCGCGATCTCCCGCGCGCATCCCGCTCGTTACTTTCCGGGTTCCTCTCCGCGCCGCATACTAACTTCGTGGCTTCAGACGCAAACGCGCGCACGCTCTCCGCTTTCCTTGACTATTTGCGGGTGGAGCGCGGGTCGGCAAAGTTGACCATCGCGGCTTACACGAGCGACCTCGCACAGTTCACGGAGTTTCTGGAAAAGCGACACGTTGTTCTCAGCGGAGCGCGGCGGGAAGATGTGCGCGAATACCTCGGAGAGTTGTTTTCGAACCAGCTCGACGGGCGCTCGGTGGGACGGAAGCTCTCCGCCATCCGGCATCTCTACCGGCATTTGCTGCTCGATGGAAAAATAGACAAGGATCCGACGCTGAACATCGATTTGCCGAAACAGTGGAAAGTGCTGCCCAAGGCGCTGAGCCGCGCCGAAGTCGGAGCCATGCTTGCCGAAACAAAGCTGGCCGAGGCAGCGCCTCGAAATCAAACGGCGCGAGGACAGGCGCTGGCGCTTCGTGACCGCGCCATGATCGAACTTCTCTATGCCGGTGGCGTGCGCGTTTCCGAAGTGGCCGACGCGCGACTTGAAGATTTGAAGCTGGAAATGGGATACATCATGGTCCGCGGCAAGGGCGACAAAGAGCGCATGGTCCCGCTCGGAGCGCCTGCCCAGCGGGCATTGCAGCAATACTTGAAAAGGGGCAGGGAAGTGATGGCTAAGAAAAGAAATTCGCCCCTCCTGTTCCTGGGCACGGGAGCCCGCCGCCTGACTCGTCAGCGGGTCTGGCAGGTGGTTGGGAACGCCGGGCTCGCTTCGGGACTTGGAGCAGGACGACACGTCAGTCCGCACATGCTGCGGCATTCCTGCGCGACGCATATGGTGGAGAATGGAGCCGATCTTCGGACCGTGCAGACCATCCTCGGCCATGCCGACATTTCGACGACGCAGATTTATACCCACGTCGCGCTCGACCGGCTGAAGAGCGTGTACGCGAAGCATCATCCGCGAGCAAAGACGAGGGACCATTTGTAATTGGTGATTTGTAATTTGCAATTTGAAAACCGGATCTGGGTTTCCAATTACAAATTACAAATTACAACTTGCAGATCATGAAACAGCCTCGCACTATCGTCGAACGCACCATCGTCGAACGCGCTACCGACGACTTTCTGCGTCACTTGCGCGAGCGCAACGTCTCGCCGCATACGATCAAGGCTTACACCGGAGACCTCGACAACTTTGCCGCGTATATCGGCTCGCGCGGTTGGAATACGATCGACCACATCGCGATTCGCGGCTTCCTCTCGCATCTCTACGACAGGGGGTTGAGCAAGACTTCCGTGGCGCGCGCGCTGGCCGCAGTGCGTTCGCTGTATCACTGGCTGGCGCAGGAAGGCGTGGTCGAGCAGAATCCGGCGAAGCTGGTTTCGACGCCGCGGCTGCCGAAGAAACTGCCGCGCGTTCCGACGATTGAGGAAATGAATTATGTGCTCGACGGCAAAATGCCGGAGGTGGCGTCGTTTCCGGAGCGCGATCGATTGATCTTTGAACTGCTCTACGGCTGCGGAATTCGCAACTCGGAACTGGTCGGCATCAATCTCGACGACATCAGCCTGAGCAACGAAGCGATTCTGATTCGCGGCAAAGGGAAGAAGGAACGCTACGTTCCGTTCGGAGGCTCGGCGCTCGGGGCACTTGGTGTCTACCTGCCGTGGCGGCAACAATTGCTCCTCACGCTGAAAAAGAAAATGGCTGGGAAAGTCATCCCCGCGCTCCTCGTCAACCAGCGCGGCGGACGTCTTACTACGCGCAGCGTGGGGCGCATCGTCAAGCGCATTGCGGTTGCCAGGGGAATGTCTCCGGAAGTTCATCCGCACACTCTGCGTCACGCCTTCGGCACCCACATGCTGGAAGAGGGGGCGGACCTGCGCGCCATCCAGGAACTGCTCGGCCACGAGCGGCTGGCGACCACGCAACGCTACACGCAGCTTTCGGTCAAGCAGGTGATGAACGTTTACGATCAGACCCATCCAAGAGCCAAGTGAGAACGCCGCCTTCCCGGTCGGCAATTGCGCTTCGGGGGATTCTCCGCTTGCAGCGATTTTTTGGATGTTTACTGTTGAGGTATTAATGCGTATTTACCCCTACCCCCCTCCCCCCTGGTCTATAGGAATCATGCCGTTAGCGGGAATTTTCCGGTTCAGTCTTTGAATTGACGGGACTTATATCAAAGTATTCCGGAATAAGGACTNNAGCTTCTCGCGCCGGATTTCATAAATGTTTTCGTCGAGTGCCAATGAGTGTCCTTGCCCAGTAAAAAGTTAAAGACTGGAAGCAAGTGATTATAAATAAGTTTAGAGATTCGCCGGGCCGTTCATGAGCTTGTCATCCTGAGCGAAGCGGGAACTTCACGAAGTGAAGTTCCTGCGGAGTCGAAGGACCCCTGCAATTTTCGCGGCGGCCAGGGCGCGTCAGGGAGTTCTCGCCGTGCAGCCGGATTTCGCTTTGAGCGAGTCTCTCTACTTATACCTGTTAACCAGGAAGGTATTAATCCGTGTTGACCACCACCCCCCTCCCCCCTCCCCAGTGGAATGATGAGGTTAGGGGGAGTCTTCCCGCCAAAATCTAGAGCGCCAAGGACTTATTTTCAAAATATTCCGGAATAAGGACTTAGCTCGATTTCTCGCTTTTTTCTCTTGAAATCCATAGATTCAGCGGCTTTTTGGGGTCGGCTCACCGGCTCAAATACAGCGTCGTTTCATTATCAAAGAGCCAATAGCTCGCGGGCCTGAGCCGCTTCGAGGACCGTCCTGGGAGACGGGCACACCTTGGGCCTGACAGAACAGGTCGAGCTCCATTGTGGCCGATGTCTGGTTCGATGTCTGTGATGGGTGAACCGCGTGTTTGTGATGAAAACAGCAGCCGTTCGATTGCGGCGGTCCGCGGGAAATCTTAAGGAGTCGGCAACAGTGGAAATCCCACCTTTGGCAAAGTGCGCGAAGGATGGGGCGCCCGGCATTTGAAAAAATGTCTACTATGTGGAGTATACTGTGGAATAGGATCCACATATGGAAATCGTTCAAATCGTGCTGGATAAAAAGCTGTTACACGCCGCCGACCAAGCCGCGAAGCGCACCCGGCGAAACCGGTCCGCCTTGGTGCGAGACGCCCTGCGGGAACATCTCCGCCGGCTGGAACTGCGAGCCAGCGAGGAACGCGACCGCCAGGGCTACTCGCGACAGTCGCAAGCCGAGGCGGAAGCGCGGGGATGGGAAGCGGAGGCAACGTGGCCGGAAGAATAGCCCGAGGCCAGATCGCCCGAGGCGAGGTTCGGCTCTACCAGTTTGCCGCGCCGGACAAGAAACGACCGGCCCTCGTGCTCACCCGCAACAGCGCCATCGGCTATTTATCCACGGTCACGGTTGCGCCTGTCACTTCTACCATTCGCGGCGTGCCATCGGAAGTCGTTCTGAATGAGGAGGACGGGATGAAGTCCCCGTGCGCGGTGAACCTGCACAATGCAGTTACGGTGTCACAACAGCGCCTGGGGAAACGTGTGGCCCAGCTTAGTNNCGTTCCGTTGTCCCCGAATTTCCTCTTGCTTCATTCGTCAGGCTGGTTTTCAATTTGCGTATGCGACTGCCTTGTCGATTCGTTGTGACGTTGTGTGCGATCGCAATTCTCTGGTGTGGACTCAGCAAAGCCCAGAGCGTTGACGGAAGTACGAATAGCGTTGAACAGAAAGTCAGAGCAATTGAGAAGGCATGTGTCTCGAATCTGCGAACACTGAATGTCGCCCAAATCGCCTATTGGGGCGGCGACGACGCTAAAGGATTCGCGCCCACATTGAGGCGATTGGGGCCGGATGGTGCGAGTTTACTCGACGCGGCCACCGTCAATGGCCAGAAGGACGGGTATCGTTTTCGACTGGTGCCTGACCGGAGCGCTGGAGACGCGACTCCGATCAAACACTACAAGATCATCGCTCGACCTGTGACGCGACTCAGCAAAAATCAGCGCAGCTATTACACCGATGAGTCCGGCGTGATTCGATTCACCGAAGAACGGAGAGAGCCAACGAATACAGATCCACCTCTGGAACCGCCAAGCGAAAAGTAGTTGGCGAAGAATCGCCATTACACTAACTACCGGGTGCAGGGCAGAACCGGGGAGCCGTTCCCGGCTTACGCCGGGGGCTGTATCATTGTCGGTTCCGATGTGGTCAGCGCATCCAAGTTGATGAAAATCCGCTGCGGAGGCCGATATGGAAGTGTAGTGACACTTCTCAGCGGCTTAAAGCCGCTTTCAAAACGGTGCGGTTATCGCAGCGCTGAAGCGCTGCGCCACCCAAAATCGGGTGCGGTGGCGCTTTTGACAGACACCCCCAAGTGACCCGCTTCCTTGCAACTTCCTTGGCTGGCGTGAGATATTACCCCGTCCTAATCCTTTGACCAGCTAACGGTGTCATGATCCGTCTTCTTCCGCGCGAAACCAAGTTTTTCGATTTGTTTGCCGAGCTGTCCAGCTGCATGAGCGAGGGCGCCCGCCTGCTGCGCAGCATTATGGAAGATCCACACGACCTGGAAATCCGGGTGGAACAGATGCAAGCCATCGAACATCGGGGCGACAAGGCGACGCACGCCATTATGACCAAGCTGAACCAGAGCTTTATTACGCCGTTCGATCGCGAGGACATTCATCGTCTGGCGTCGTCGCTGGACGACGTTCTCGACTTCATGAATGCGGCGGCCTCCCGCCTGGTGACATACAAAATCGCGGAGCCGACGGCGGCCGCGGCGGAGTTGGCGGGAATCCTGGTGCTGCAAAGCGAAGAACTGGCGCGCGGAGTATCGTTGCTCGAGAAAAATGGCAAAGTGATGCAGCACTGCGACGAAATCAACCGGCTCGAGGACGATGCCGATCATGTCAGCCGCAAGGCCATTGGGGAATTGTTCGAGCACGAGAAAGACCCCATCCGGTTGCTCAAGATGAAGGAACTCTATGAAGTGCTCGAAGTCGCCACCGACAAAGCCGAAGATGCGGCCAACGTACTGGAAGCGATTGTGCTGAAGAGCGCCTGATTTCCTTTTGTGACGAGGCGAACCGCGCCTGCGGAGCCGGGGCAAACCCCGTCTGTGCCGGCGCAAGGAACCACTCTATCCCGATGCCACTGCCCCCGAGGAGCGAAACCAGGTGAGCCCGGAAGTCCTGTTGGTAGTGATTACGGTTCTGGTCGCGCTGATCTTCGACTTCATCAATGGGTTTCACGATGCGGCCAACAGCATTGCCACGGTGGTCTCGACGCGCGTGCTCTCGCCGAAACTGGCGGTGGTGTGGGCCGCGGTATTCAACTTCCTGGCCGCCTTTCTGCTGGGCACTGCCGTAGCCAACACCATCGGCCGCGGCATGATCCGGCTCGATGCGGTCGATCAGTACGTGGTGCTGGCCGCGTTGTTTGGCGCCATTGCCTGGGATCTGCTGACGTGGTGGTGGGGTCTGCCCACTTCCTCATCGCACGCCCTGATTGGCGGATACGCTGGCGCCGCCATGACGCATCAGGCGATTCATGCCGGATGGCGCTCGGCTCCATCGGTGATCATCGCCGCCGGATGGTACAAGACCCTGATCTTCATTGTGGTCGCGCCGGTCATGGGGTTGATCATGGGCTTCTCGTTCATGGTCGCCATTTATTGGCTGCTCAGAAACAAAGCGCCGCAGCAGGTCGACAAGTGGTTCCGCAAGCTGCAACTGCTCTCGGCTGCCTGCTACAGCCTGGGACACGGCGGCAATGACGCGCAAAAAACCATGGGCATCGTCGCCGGCGCTCTCTACACCGCCGGATTCATGAGCAAGGAAGACATGCTCGGCAGTTGGGGCCACCTGCACTGGCCCATCATCCTCGCCGCTCATGCCGCCATCGCCGGCGGAACATATTTCGGAGGCTGGCGCATCGTCCACACCATGGGGCAGAAAATCACCAAGCTGAAACCGGTTGGCGGGTTTTGTGCCGAGAGCGCCGGGGCCATCACTTTGTTTGCCACTGCCCTGGCTGGAATTCCAGTGAGTACAACCCACACCATCACCGGGGCGATCGTCGGCGTGGGTGCGGTCAACCGCTTGTCGGCAGTGCGCTGGGGCATTGCCAGGCGAATCGTGTGGGCGTGGCTGTTGACCATCCCCGCGGCGGCGATCATGGCTTCCGGCACCTTCTGCCTGATCCGGTTTTTTCTGCGGCAGGCCTGACTTTTCAAGCGGTTCGGGATCAAATCCGGTTCCTGATCGCTCCCCCGTCCCACGGTGAAAAAGAGCTCATTACCGCGGTAACTATGCACCGGCGCGCCCTTGCTCCAACATGGCAAGAGGGCGTTCCTTTCTTGCGCCCCGCAAGCCCGATGCTCGGGACTTCGAACCGGGCCAAGCGTGAACTGGGACCATCATGAATCGACACCATGCGGATGAGTAAAATCGCCACGGAAACTGTTCTTTTGCTGTCGCTCTTCCTGATTGCGGCCACGGTGCAATTCTTCGCCCAGTCGCTGCCCATGGCGCTGTGTTTCTACTTTCTGCCGACTTTGTACTCGGCGTATTATTTCGGACGCCGGCACGCGACCCTCACCGCTTTTGCTTGCGTGTTCCTGGTGGTTCTGCTCGACTTCCTGAACAACACGATGCCTGGACACCGGGTTGTGTCTTTGCCGGGGGAGCGGTTGTTCAACTTTGCCATCTGGGCGGGTGTCCTGGTGGTTGCCGGTTACGTGATGGGCACGCTTTACGAACGCAAGCAGGCGATGACGACCGATCTCCGCGAGAGCTTCAGCGGGCTGCTGCTGGTGCTGCAACACTTCATGGTCAACGAGAAACTTGGCGTGGGTGAAAACCAGCGGGTGGTGGAGGCGTCGACCAGAATGGCGGAGGCGATGGCCCTGGGTCCGGAGCGCATCGAACTGCTGCGCTCTGCGGTGTTGCTGCGCGATCTGAGCAGGCTGGGGATCAGCAATGACATTCTCTACAAGGCCGCCGATATGAGCCGTGACGAAGTGGTGGCGAGTTTCCGCAAGGCCCATAAGGCCGATGCGCGCACTCAGGCCGCGGGAAATTCGCTGCGGCGGGTGATTCCGATTATCGTCGCGCAGCAGATCGTGCAGGATCAGGGAGCCCGGTCGGTCAACGTTCCCATCGAAGCTCACATTCTGGCGGTGGCCGATGCGTATCAGAAATTGATCAGCGGCGCTGCCGGTAGTGCGCTTTCGCCAGACCAGGCCGAACAGGAGATTATTGCGGGAGCGGGCCAGCGCTTCCACGGAGGCGTGGTGGAAGCCTTCGCGAAAGCCATGGGCAGTCATGCCAAGGGCGCGGGCGCATAGCCGTCAAAACTCTCTTTAGGACACACCGGACTAAACCTTCCGCAATTCCTGCCACATGGTTACGACCCTGGACTTCAATTCGGACGTGAGCCGGTCATACGCAGCCTCGCTTGCCTCCTGCGGCGGCGGCGGTTGCATCGGCTTGCCAAATACCAGTTGGAGATTGGTGAAGCGCGGAAACTTCTTGTGGCGCGGCCAAGCTTCGTAAAAGCCCTCGATCGCGACCGGAACAATCGGGGCCTGCGCGTGAATCGAAAGGATCGCGGCGCCTTTGCGAAATACGGTCGGGTTGCCGTCGTTGGTGCGCTCGCCCTCGGGATAGAGAACGAGAATGTGTCCCTGGCTGAGGCCAAAAAATCCGGCGCGCATGGCCGGCACCAGGTTGGCGTCGGGATCGAGCACCACCACTCGCAGCCATCGCGCCAGCCGCCGCATGAATCCCTTGCCGAAAATGTCGCTGGTACCGAGCGCATAGGTGTTGCGAAACAGGCGCCAGGGCATGGCCCCCGCCATCACCAGCGGATCGATATAGCTCTGGTGATTGGAACAGATCAGGTANNAGGCGTCCCAGCAGAAAGAAAAAAACCTCCGCGAAGAAATTGTGGCCCGTCACGGCGAGCACCTCGGGATCGGTCACCGGCTCATTCAATATCTGCGACCAGGCCGGCGCTGCCGTCCGGGCTTGGCCTTCGCCGCGTCCCGCGCTCGCTAGAACGGCATCCACCAGGTCGCGCACGGAATAAAGCTCCGCGAGCTGCGACTCAGGCACCTCGCCGCCAAACTGCTGCTCGAGCGCGGTCAGCAACTCAATGCGCTGCATGGAATCGAGTCCCAAATCCAGCTCAAGATTGTGGGCCGGACGAATCTCGTCGAGCCGGTTGCGCGAAGACTCCCGCACGATGGCGAGGGCGCGCTTCACATCCTCCCGCTCCAGCCACGAATTTTCCTCGCCGGTCAGGGGCTTCTCATTCTCCGCCCCAATGTCGGAATCGCCTCCGCCCCTCTGTTTCAGTTCCCGAACTTTCTTTTCAATCTGGAAGCGCTTTAACTTTCGCGTGGTCGTGCGTGGCAGGTCTTCCTGCCAGATGTCATAACTACCCAGCCGTTTGGTCGAAGCGATTTTGTGAGAGAGCGCTTCGATGTCCATGCGGATCACCTCTTTTGAGTTGACGATCCTGCGCTCGCGCAGCAGTTCGAAGTTGGGCACGACGACGGCATGAAGCCGTTCTGACGTCGGATCTCCCGCGCGCGCCTCCAGCGCCATCACGCAAATTTCCTTCACGTATGGAGCCTGGAGGTAGTGGACCTCGACCTCCTCGGGATAAACATTTTTTCCGTTGGCGAGCACGATGACTTCCTTGCGCCGCCCGGTGATGAACAGATTGCCGCCGGCGTCGAAGTAGCCGAGATCGCCGGTGTGGAACCAGCCGTCGCGCAGCACGTCGGCCGTCTCCTGCGGGCGATTCCAGTATCCCTTCATCACGATCGCGCCCCGGATCGCAATTTCACCCGCCGCCGGCACGCCCTCTTCCCCCGCTTGCGGATCAACAATCCTGGCTTCGACCCCGGGAAAAGGCTTGCCCACCGAGCCGAACACAATCTCCCCGGGAGGGTTCATGAAGGCGCCGCCTGTGGTTTCCGTCAATCCGTAGGCGTTATGCACGTCAATGCCAAAAGAGTAGAAATCGCGTGCGATGGCGGGATCGAAACGCGAGCCTCCGGTGACCAGATACTTCATGCGGGCGCCGAAGGTGGCATGAATCTTCCCAAAGAACACTTTGCCCGCGTTGACTCCAATTCGCCGCAGCGCGCGGTTTAGCGCCATCAGCGTGCGTACCAGCCGCAGCGTGAACGGGCCGCGCTTGTTCAGTTCTTTGAATATCTTTTCGTGAATCAGGTAGAAAAACTGTGGCACCACGCAAAACGCCGTAATGTCGCGTTCCTGCANNACCACCGCGAGCACGGAGTTCGCCTCGCCGACCAGGTTCGCGTGGGTGAGCATAACGCCCTTGGGATCGGCGGTCGTGCCCGAAGTGTAGAGCAGCGCCGCCAGATCGCCGTCCGCGGGGACCACGGGTTGAAAGCCAGCGGGGCCGGCGGCAAAGATGGAATCGAGATCGCCGGCCAACTCCTCCGTACCTGCCGGGGTCAAACCGAGGGTGCCCCGCTCATCGCGTTCGGTGCGATGAGTGGGTTTCGTAGATGGCGTGGTTGTCGTAGAGGCCGTAGAAGTCCCGACCCGCTCCGAACCCGCCGAAGTCATCACCAAACCAACGCCAAGTCCCGCGACCGCTTCCGCAGCCACCGGAAGATACTTCGCATCGCAGAACATCAGGGAAGCCCCGCTGTCGACCAGCAACTTTTTTACCTGGGCCGCCTGGAAAGCCGTGTCGAGCGGAACCGCCGTTCTGCCGGCCGCGATGATCCCTAAATAAGCCGCCACCCACCGCGGATGATTCGCCGCCAGAATCGCCACCCGCGCGTCCCGCGGAACCCGCGTCGAGAGCCAGTTCGCCACGCTCTCCGACATCCTCGTAAGCTCCGCGAAGGTGACGTGCTCCACCGTCTGCTGCCGCTGAATCTCAAGCGCAATGTTGTCGGGAAACTTCCGGGCCGATTCCTGGAATCGCTGGTAGAAGGCGGGCATGTCCGAGGTGAATATACCAAATCAGGATGGGGAAAACTGTGAACTGGACCGATTGAATCGAGGAAGGAACGGTTTCAGAGCCGCGTCTTCCAGTACCCAGGCTTCCGTTTGTTATGGGCCACAGCTACGATGCTAACTTCGTCGTCGTCATCGAGGTAGACGATGGAAAATGGAAAGCGATGCATCACGAAACGCCGGGTTCCGTGCAGGTATTCGGGCCAGCGCTGGGGCGCCTTCACAATGTGGCGAATCGCGTCGGACACGGTTACGAGAAATTCCGCAGAAACGCTTGAACTGTGGCGGCGGTACCATCCGATTGCGTCCCGCAAATCCTGCCNNGGGATCATCTTGACCTTGCCCGATCGAATATCATCCACCCGGCTCTTAATCTCTTCGCCCCAGGCCTCCTCAACTCCTTCTTCCACAGGCCCTTCATCGAGGCTCTCAATCAATTGATCGATTAACAGACCGCGCTCCTGGGTGGAAAGCGCCAGCGCCTTCTCCAGCACCTCTGAAACTCGCGGCGTCATCTCGGCCATGGCCACCTCACGAGCCCATTTTAGCGCAGATCCGGCGGGCACCCACGGCTTGCTGGCATTGAATCTCAAGCGCAATGTTGTCGGGAAACTTCCGGGCCGATTCCTGGAATCGCTGGTAGAAGGCGGGCATGGGTCGGAGGAAATCTTACAGGGAAGGGCGAGCGAAGCCAATTCGGTGTGGTGGAGCGAAGACTGTTCTTGGCGAGTTAAAATGTCCCAAAACCGGACATTTCACTTGCTACGAAAAGCGGTTTTCGGCAGCGAAAGAATCCGAGAGTTGAACTGACACGACGCCAGTTTGTGCCGTAGCGTCGCTCCTGCCTGCGCAAAGGACGCTAGAAATCCGATGTTGTGTTGTGCACGATAATCGTGTACACTATATTCGTGCGACAGAATATTACTTTTAACGCTGACAAGTCGGACATCGAGCTTGCCCGGGAGGAAGCGCAGAGTCAGAACACTACTCTGCACGAACTTTTCCGCGACTGGCTGAAAGGGCTCGCAGGCCGGAAGCGTCGCGCGCGGGAATATCGTGCGCTGATGGATGAGTTGCGCCACGTGAATGCGGGTCGAAAGTTCACGCGCGAAGAGATGAATGAGCGCCGCTAGGCACTTTCTCGACACGAACATTTTTGTCTACACGTTTGACCTCGAAGCTCCCGAGAAGGCCACGCGAGCCGAGAATCTTATAGCTGAGGCGCTCGCGTCGGGAGCGGGTATGATTAGCTACCAGGTAGCTCAGGAGTTCGTTGCAGTTGCGCGAAAGCCGTTTCGGACTCCAATGAGTTTTGAGCAAATCGAGAGATACTGGCTCACCACCTTGCGACCTTTGTTATTGGTGCATTCCTCTCCGGGAATGTTCATTCGCGCGCTGGATTTGGCGCGGCGCGATCAGCTCTCTTGGTACGACTCGCTTATTGTTGCGGCTGCAATCCAGGGGGAGTGCGAGATTCTTTACAGTGAGGACCTGCAGCATGGGCGGCGGTTTGGAGACCTGGTGATCCAGAACCCGTTTCTTTAGCCAGATGCGAACCAGGCGTCTGTCGTGTTGTCCGGTCCTTCGCCATCCCTGCCGCATCTAATGTGCTAGGCTTTTACTCATAGCTCAGGACCGGTGTCCTCTGAAGGATCTTCGCATTGATTAACACGTTGCTAGGCAAGGTTTTCGGGACGAAAAACGAGCGCGAGATCAAGCGCCTGCAGCCTCGCGTGGAGGCGATCAACGCGCTTGAGCCGGAGATGCAGAAGCTCTCCGACGACGAGCTCCGCGGCAAGACGGACGAATTTCGCGCCCGTATTCAGGAGCGGCTCAGCACGATTGCCGACGAGCCGGAATCCGATCCCGACCGCCAGAAGGAAATTGAAGCCGAGCGCAGCACGCTGCTCAAGGTGGTTCTCGACGAACTGCTGGATGAGGCGTTTGCCGTGGTCCGCGAAGCCGGGCGGCGCGTGCTCAACATGCGCCATTTCGATGTGCAGTTGATCGGCGGCATGGTCCTGCACGAAGGCACGATCGCCGAAATGAAGACCGGCGAGGGCAAGACTCTGGTTGCCACGCTCCCGGTGTATCTGAACGCGCTCAGCGGACGCGGCGTGCACGTGGTGACCGTCAACGACTACCTGGNNTACCTGGCCAAGCGCGACTCGGAATGGATGGGCAAGCTCTACGGCTTTCTCGGTCTGAGTGTTGGCGTGATCGTCCACGATCTCGATGACGCGGAACGCCGCGCCGCCTACGCCGCCGACGTGACCTACGGCACCAACAATGAATTCGGTTTCGACTACCTGCGCGACAACATGAAGTTCGACCTGCACGATTGCGTGCAGCGCATGCACAACTTCGCCATCGTCGATGAAGTCGATTCCATCCTGATCGA
>PMBA01000215.1 GCA_003152795.1 Acidobacteriaceae bacterium
CAGTACCCAGTACCCAGTAGCCAGTAGCCAGACAGGGCTACTCGGGCAGGGACGCGATTAGTCCGTTCAGGATTCTGCCGACTTCGTGAACTCTTTGCAGCAGGCTCTCCGTGGATGGATGATCGGCATATCCTAGACGCTCAGCGAGGAGTAGTTGGGTCTCAAGTTCGGCGAGTGAGCCTGCGGAGTGCCTCAGGAAATGGCGGAATTCGCGGTGGCTGTAGTGTGCCTGCCCCTCGGCGATGTTGCTTGGGACCGAAACCGCTGCACGTCGGATTTGATTGGTAAGGCTGTAAACCTCCTGCTTGGGGAAAGTCGGTCAGCTTATAGATTTCCGTGACCATGTCCATGGCTTTCTGCCAGACGACGAGATCTTTGAAATGCTGGGCCATAACGTCTGAACAAGCAGGTTTGCAGGGTCTCGAGTGCTGGCTACTGGGTACTGGGTACTTCTATCCGCTGTGCCTGATGTGCATCACATCGCCATCCTGCACTATGTAGTCTTTGCCTTCTAATCTCAAAGTTCCTTTCGCTCTGGCGTTGGCTTCGGAACCTGCTTCCAACAGTTGATCCCAGCGAATCGTCTCAGCGCGAATGAAATGCTTTTCGAGATCGGAGTGGATTGCTCCGGCGCCGTTTTGAGCTCTCGTGTTGAGCGGGATCGTCCAGGCTCGGCATTCGTCTTCTCCTGCGGTAAAGAACGAGATCAGGCCCAGCAGGTGATAGCTTTTGCGGATCAGACGGGAGAGGCCGCTGTCGGTTAGTCCGTAGCTGCCTAGAAATTCGGCCGCGTCTTCGTCGGACATCTCGGCGAGCTCGGCTTCGACTTTGCCGCAAATGGCGCTGGCTCCGGCATTTGGACGCGCCGACACTTCGGTTAGTTTGTATTTTGCTACCGCTTCTTCCAGGTCTTTGCCCAGTTGCGTGCTCTCGCCGATATTGAGAACGTAGAGGATCGGCTTCTCGCTCAGAAACATGAAGCCGCGGATGCGCTTCTTGTCCTCCGGAGACATTTCCATTTCGCGCAGAGGCTTTTCGGCTTCGATCTGGGCTTTGGCTTTGATGAGGAGCTCGTTTTCTTTTTCGAGTTCCGGCGTCTTCATTTTCTTCAGGTCTTTTTCCAGGCGCTCGAGCCTCTTTTCGATCTGGCCCAGATCGCTGACCATGAGGTCGAATTCCACGTTCTTGATGTCGCGCAGCGGGTCGATGGCGCCGACGTGCGGAATCGCGTCGTTCTCAAACGCGCGGAGAACGTGAATGAGCGCGTCCACCTGGCGCAGATGGCCGATGTAGGCAGTCTCTTTGAGCGCGTCCTGGCCGATAGCGCCTACGTCGACGTACTCGACCGAAGCGTGGGTCAGCTTCTTCGGGTTATAGAGCGCGGCCAGCTTGTCGAGGCGCTCGTCGGGAACTTTCGCGACTCCGATGTGGGCCTCGCGCGGGTTGGAGAATGCCTGCTCGGAAAGACGCAGCTTCGTGAGCATGCCAAATAAAGATGTCTTGCCGACTTGCGGCAGACCGATGATGCCAGTTTTCATTTTTAGTTCTCGGTTCTCAGTTCCCGGTTCTCAGTTCAGTCAAAGAATAAATCATTGCGCTCGATACGCATATGCGTGACCGTGGCGAGATTCGTTCACCACGGAGACACGGAGTCACGGAGAAAGCCAGAACCTGGGCTTTGTTTTTCTCCGTGTCCCGGTGCCTTTGTGGTTGACGCACTTCGCGCGATGCAGAGTACGCAGCGTCCGTGCTACGCTCGGCGGAATGCGGCGCGACGATAAGACTCTCTTGAGAAAATTCTTTGGCCATCTTGACGGGACGCTGATCGCTTGCATTATTTGTGCGGCCAGCGCTTGGGCACAGACTGACGTCCGATTGCAGACACGAGAAGCAATCGAAACGCATCTGAAGTCGTTTTCAGACAACAACGGCGAACGCGAAGCACTGATCCGAAAGTGGTTTGCCGAGGCCGGGTGCACGCGCGCGAATCTCTCCGAGCAGGCGCTCGAAGGCAAGCTTCCGCCGAATGTTATTTGCGTGTTGCCGGGCGAAACGCAGGAAGTCATGCTGGTCGGGGCGCATACCGACAAGGTCGGCGGTTGGGGCGACGGCGTGGTCGACAACTGGACTGGTGCGGTATTGCTGCCTGCCCTGGTCTACAGCCTGACCGCGCAGCCGCGTCATCACACGCTGATTTTCGTGGGATTCTCGGGAGAGGAGAAGGGGCTGGTAGGATCGCGGTATTACGTGGATCAGCTCACCAGCGGGCAGCGCGCGCACATCGAGGGCATGGTGAACTTCGATAGTCTAGGTCTCGGTCCGACTGAGGTCTGGGCTTCGCACGCCGACAAAGCGCTGCTGGACGCGCTGGCTTCGGTGGCGGCGTCCAGTAAGCTTCCGGTGACGACAATGGACGTGGACAACCTCGGCACCGCCGACTCCGAACCGTTTGCGCGCTACCGGATCCCGCGCATCACGCTGCACTCGGTGACGGAACAAAGCTGGCCGATCCTGCACTCGCCGCGCGACCGGATGGCAGCCATCAAGATGAACGACTACTACGACAGTTACCGGCTGATCGCCCAGTATCTGGCGTATCTCGATGACGCGCTGAAGCCGCCGCCTGCGAGACCAGACAAAGCCGCGCAGTAGAGAAATCTTTCCTGGATGACAAAATTTCTTTAGTTGCGCACAGTTCACCGGAAGGCTCGAGCAGTCGTATACAACGCAATCAACCCCAGCAGAAGCACCGCCTCCTCGAACTTTTCCGACCACACATGCAGGCGATCGAACTCCCGGCGCAGGGGATTGTCGAGCGGCACGTTATCAATGACCCCCACCTCGGCGCGCAGGGCGTGCATCCTCGGGGAAATGGCGAACTGGGAGATGACCGTCAGCAGAAGCATCAGCACGATCAGAAGGTGGCGCGCCGCCAGCGGCCGGGCATTCCCAGCGGACAAACGGTTGTAGAGCATGGACGCGACCAGGAAAACAATGCCGGAAACGATGGCCATGTAGTGCAGCAAGTCAAGCGAGCGGCCCACGATCGATCCGGCCATGTGGCGGGTGGGGAGAAGTCCGGGCGTAAAAGCGGTCGGGGCTTCCACGAACGCGAGGAAAATCAATCCGCCCAGCCAGACCACCAGCGACAAGAGCATGAGGAACCTTAGAAATGACATGAGCGGGATTATAGTTGCGCGAAGGCAGGTTTCGAGGTTTCAGAGTTTCAAGGTTTCAATGATTTGACGATTTCGAATCGCAAAGACGCCTTTGCCTTTGAAACCTTTGAACTTTGAAACCTGAATCGGTCAAGTTATCCACAGGCGAACCAGCGCCGTCACTTACTCCTGTGCGCGCAACCCTTTACCCTCATTCTTCCTCATTGTCCGGAGGCAATCATCCCAATGCAGCGTTCGCTGACGGTCGCCGACGTGAATTTTGTTTCCTTGCAGTCGGCCGTATTTTGCGTGCAGTGTGAATTGCTCAGCGACAACAACACGCCGCGGTGTCTGGCCTGCGGCAGTGCCGCGGTGCTGAGTCTGTCGCGCGTGCTCGGAGGATCGCTGCGCGGGCAGCAGACGGCGCACCTCATCGCGGATGCGGAACTGGACCGGCTGGTGCGATCGCTGCTGTATACGGTTCCGCAAGTTGCGGCCGACGAAGATCAGATTGACGAATATGCGGTTGAGTTTCCGGCAGCGGCAACTTTTTCCCCTCGCCATCGCATGCGGCCGCGCCATCATGGACCCGTCGCCGTGCCGCATACGCTCATCAACGCGGGAGAGATCGATCTGGAGCCGGGCATCAGCATCATCGCGGAAAAAGCGCAGGCTCTAACCGGAGCCACCGGAGCGGCCATCGCGCTGCGCCGGGGCAGCGAAATTGTCTGCCGGGCGCGCACGGGCCGTACGGCTCCTGATATCGGAGTGCGCCTGCAAACCGATAGCGGGCTTTCGGCTGAATGCGTGCGCACGGGCGAAGTGCTGCTGTGCAATGACGCCGAGTCGAACCCGCGCGTGGATTGGGCAAGTTGCCGGCGGATGGGCGTGCGCTCGATCCTGGTTTCTCCGCTGCGCCACTTCCAGAGAACGCTCGGGGTTTTTGAAGTGCTGTCGTCAACGCCCCACGCGTTCGACAACAACGATGTGGCCACCATGCAGTTTCTCTCCGGAATGATGGTGGCAACCATCTCGCGTCTTTCCAGCTTGCAGCCGGCGCCGCCGGTGGCCTCGGGCGAGTAAACTCAGGAAATCCGCACGCTCGTAGAAACGGGACTTGCCCCGTCTTTCTTACGGCGCCAGAGAGAAGCTCGATGAAGTATGTTTTCTGGATCGGCGTCGTGGTTGCGCTCTTTATGGCGGCCTGGAGAACGGTCGGGCCCGACGTCACCAACGTCATCTTTCAGGATGACGTACGGGATACGGCGGCGCAGCTGGGCTGGCACAGCGGCTCTACCGGCCTGGCTTCAGACGAGGACCTTCGCAACATCATCATCCACAAAGCGAAAGGGCACCAGATCACGCTTGATCCCAGGCAGATCACGGTGCGGCACAGCGGCACCGAGCAGGCTCCGGTTTGGTTCATTGCAGTCGACTACCGGGTGAACGTCGATCTGCTGGTGTATTCCTTTGCTCTACACTTCAATCCCAACAGCAACGGCGACGGCAAGTTCTGGGGATCAACAGAGCCGGCGCAACTTCCCACTCCAGCGAAAGCCCTTCCCAAACCGAGCCAGCAAAAGCCAGACCAAACGCGGGATACGCAGCGGGCACCTGAGTTGAAAGAAATCCCGCAAAGTCTCAGGCGGCCGCAATAAGATCCGCAATCACGCCAACAGGTTTCGAACCGGGATGATGGGACGCGCAGAGGTGAGACGGGGCAAGCCCCGTCTCTACACCGGGACGGGCACGCTCTCCACGATCTCGCGGAGGACTTGTTCGGCTTGCTCGGATTTTTTCAGAGTGGAAGTGTAGAGCGAACTCACGACGACGCGGTGGGCGAACACGGAGACGACCAGCGGCTTGAAATCTTCGGGAGTGCAGTAATCGCGGCCATCGAGGAAGGCCATGGCCTGGGCGGCGCGGTAGAGCATCTGCGAGCCTCGGGGAGAGACTCCGAGGGAGAGATATTCGGACTCGCGGGTTTTGGTGACTATGTTGAGCAGGTAGGTGATGAGCGATTCGTCGACGTGGACCCGGGCTACGGCCTGCTGAATTTCGATCACGTCGGCGGCGTTGAGGGCGGGGCGCAGGTTTTCCAGTTGAGCGACGCCGGCTTCGGAGCGCAGGATCTCGCGCTCGGCGTTGCCTTCGGGATATCCCATACGCACCCGCATGAGGAAACGATCGAGTTGCGATTCGGGCAGGGGATAGGTGCCGTGGTGCTCGACGGGATTCTGGGTAGCGATGACCAGGAACGGTTGCGGCAGCGGATAGGAGTGCGCGTCGATGGTGACCTGGCCCTCGTTCATGGCTTCGAGCAGGGCGGACTGCGTTTTCGGAGTGGTGCGGTTGATTTCGTCGGCTAACAGGACGTTGGCGAAAACCGGTCCGCGCTTGAATTCAAATTTCTGGTCGGCGGCGGAGTAGATCGAGATGCCCAGCACGTCGGAGGGCAACATGTCGCTGGTGAACTGGATGCGCTGGAAGGTGCAGTCGATGGCGCGGGCGAGAGCCTGGCCAAGCGTGGTCTTGCCGACTCCGGGAACGCCTTCGATTAGGAGATGGCCTTTGGCGAAGATGCAAACCAGGGCGAGGCGCAGGACGTCGTCTTTGCCGCGGATGACGCGGCGCAGACTGTTTTCAAGTGCCGCAGCGCGGCGCGAGGTTGCCACCAGAGTTTCGGGAGCCATTGCGGCGATTTTACTATGCGGGTGGGGTCGCGGGCGGTTACCGATGTCACCGAAAAGTTCTCAGTTCCCAGTTCTCAGTTCTCAGTAAGAACAAACCCTTCTCACGCCGCTCGGCTCTTGATTGAGGCGATGAGTCCATTCAGCACTCTGCCAAGCTCATCCGCGCTAGCCAGCAATTCGTCTGCCTTCGCCGGTTGGAGGTACTTCAGGTCTCTCGCGATTAGAAGTTGAGTCTCAATTTCGACCAGGGAGCCACGTGCCTGACTCAGGAAGTGATGAAACTCCTTCTGCGAAAAGCGGGCCTGTCCCTCTGCAATATTGCTCGGTACGGAAACGGAAGCTCTCGGCGCAATTGATTGGTGAGTCCGTAACGCTCCTCGCTCGGAAATCTTTGAGTCACCGCGTAGATTTCCGTGACGAACCTCATGGCTTTCTGCCAAGCGATCAGATCACGATAAGAACGGCCCATAGTTCCTCCACAGAAGCAGATCATCGAGTTTCCGTGGCCGAAATAATGTGACCAGCAACCAAAAAGATTGTTCGGTTTTCTGAGAACTGAGAACTGAGAANNGAGAACCTACTTCCCGAATTCCGCCGGCCTCCCGGTCAAGCGCTCGATTCTTTTCGACGTCGGGGGATGGGTCGAGAACAGGTTGCCGAAACTCATTCCTCCCAAGAATGGCTGAATGATGAACAGATGCGCGGTGGATGGGCTGGCGAGCAGCGGGCGCTGGCGGGCATAGGCGTCGATCTTTGCCAGGGCGCTGGCCAAGGCGTAGGGGTTGCCGGTCCAGTGGGCTCCGGTTTCGTCGGCGGCGTATTCGCGGGAGCGCGAGACGGCCAACTGAATCAGCATGGCCGCGAAAGGCGCGAGGAACATCATGGCGATGGCTGCGATTCCGCCGCCTCCGTCGCGGTCGCGGCTGCCTCTCATGCCGCCAAAAATCATCCCCCAGCGGGCAATCGAGGCGAGATAGGTGATGGCTCCGGCTAGAGTCGCCGCGATCGAGCTGATGAGGATGTCGCGATTGCGGACGTGGCCGAGTTCGTGGGCGATCACGCCTTCGAGTTCGTCGTCGGTGAGCAATCCGAGGATGCCCTGGGTTACGGCGACCGAGGCGTGGTTCGGATTGCGTCCGGTGGCGAAGGCGTTGGGCGAGTCGGACGGGATGAGGTAGACCTTGGGCATCGGGAGGCTCTCTTTTTGCGCCAGGCGCTCGACGATGTTGTAGACGCGCGGCAGATCGTCGCGGCCAACGGGCTGGGCGCGATAGGTGGCGAGCGCGATCTTGTCGGAGAAAAAGTAGGAAACGAAATTCAGGACGGCGGCGAAGGCGAGCGCCATCAGCATTCCGCGCTGGCCGCCGAAAGCGCGGCCGGCCAGCATGAGCAGCAGCGTCATGACGGTGAGCAGAAGCGCGGTTTTGAATATGTTGCTCATGGTTGTTGCCTCAGTCTTATCGGCTCAATCGATTAGATGCGTGGCGCTGGGCGCTGGGCTCGCGGCTGTCGCCAGCAGCTGCCGAGCTGCGCTCGGCTTGGGACCCTTCGGCTTCGCTCAGGGCAGGCTCGCGAGGGCGCCCGTCCCCACACAAGCTTAGCTCTGACGCTTCAGGGCGCGGTCGAGGGTCTGGTCCAGGGCGGCTTTGGCTTTTTCGTAATCCGCGGGCGTGATTTTGCCTTGTTTTTTCTCTACCTCGAGTTGGAACAGTTCTTCTTTCAGCGCTTCGAGCAGCATGGACGATTTTGCAGCCGGAGTGCTGGTCGCCGGTGTCGCGGACGAAGGCGGGTTGGGACGGATCGCTCCGTTGAAGTCGCTCGATGCCGCGCCAGCCTTAGCGAGGTGACGGGGCTCCGCCCCGTCCAGGCGGGTTCCGCCTTGCCGCTTCGTGACCACCCATCCGCCGATGGCCAGCAGCACGGCGAATCCGCCGAGAATGGGCCAGCGATATTGTTGCAGAGCGTCGGGGGCATCGATCGGAACGCCGAGTCCGCCGCCGGGGCGATTGTCACTAGCACGACTGTCGCGTCCCTGCGACTGCTGATCCTGCTGCTGGGCCGCGCCCGAGGCGGTTTCTCCGGGCGATTCGTTGATGACTCCGGTGCCCCTCAGCGTGAAGCCGAGTGGCTGGCCGGGTTTTGTTTGCTGCGCCACTTCGACCACGCTGTCGCCCTGGCTGGGATCCTGCATGGACTGGAAGCTGGGCGGATTCGCGGCCGTGAACTGCATCGTCTTGGGAAGGACGATGACAAGGTGCTGCGCGGGATAGAGAGGTTTGGGATCGATCTTGATCTCTCCGGTGTAGGGCAGCGTGAACTCGACCTGGAACTGGGTTTCTCCGGGACGAAGCGGGAAGGCGATGGCGTAGCGATTCTTCTCGGCTTGGGGAACGGCTTCGGCGGCGATCGGCTGACCGTTCGGGGCGCGGGCCTGCACCTGTTCAACCTTGGCGCCGGGGGGCGCGAAAAACTCGAAGTTGTGATCGTTCATCTGCGTCTTCGCGGGAGAAGACGTGTTGCTGACGACGAAGAGGCGCACGCCCTGCATCGATCCCGTGTCGGCCTGGAAACGAATGACGTCGGCGGTCACGCTGAGATCGGCGACCTTGGTTGCAACGTCATAGACCTGCACGTCGGCTGTGTTGACGCCGGGAGGCGCCATTTGATGATAAGTAACTCCCTGATGTACGGCGCGGATCAGGTGTGGGCCGGCGCCGCCAGTGAGTTTGAAGCTGAATTTTCCAGTGCTGTCGACCTTGGTGCTGCCGGCCACGTCCATGCCGTTGGCGAGGTTGATGAGAATGACCTCGTCGCCCGCGGCGGGCTTGTTAGTGGTGCCGTTGGTTACGGTGCCGGTGAGGGTCTGGGCGGCCGAGGCTAGGGCCAGCGAGAGGATCGCGGCCATCAACGTGGACTTTGCGAGTTTGGTCAAAAACAACTCCTTTGGACTAAGCCAGAGACTAGAACTTAATCTAATCATCTCAAGAATGCGCCTTGGAGCGGTTGGTGGTGGGTGTCGCGGGTCTTCACTACCCAAAAGAGACGATACGAACTTCAGGCGCGCCTCACTCATTGAGTCTTGTTTCCCGTGTCTTTGAGCGGGGCCGGCGGCTGAGGTGGGTCACTCACGACCTGTCCATCACTAGTCACCCGGTATTTGACATCGATAGTGACGACTACGGGCACTGCGTGACCATCTTTCCGCGCTGGGTCGAAGTGCCAGTCTTGCGCTGCTCTTTCGAATTTCTTGTTAGTCTCTTTGTCGAGGCCGCGAAGCACTCGAGCGCTGCATACATAACCTTTGTCACTGATTACGGCCAGTAGTGTAACGGTTCCAAAATCCCTCTTGTCCGCAGTTGCAGAAACAGAAGGCGCTCCCTTTTCAGTAGCGGCTGCACTTAGCGGGGAAAGAGGAGGACAAAGGCCCTTTTCTTCGGCGGGGCTCGCAGTGGCGAAAGCTAGTACGGCGATCAGTGCTGACGTCAGACGTATCATCGCAGCGTTCCAAGTCATGACACCACCAGCCCCGCAGCCTGCTCGAGCCGCGCAATCTCCGCCATGATGGCAGCCGCTTCTTCTTCGAGCGACGCGCGCATCGATTGATAGTCCACGTCAGGCACCTTGCCGGCCTTGTATTCGAAATTCAGATCGCGCAGGTTTTCGTAGACGGCTTCCTTGCGCTCGCGGAGATAGCCGAGCCG
Organism: Acidobacteriaceae bacterium; assembly: GCA_003152795.1. Taxonomy (GTDB): domain Bacteria; phylum Acidobacteriota; class Terriglobia; order Terriglobales; family Acidobacteriaceae; genus Acidiflorens. The sequence continues at coordinate 9,553 of PMBA01000215.1, forward strand.
CGTCTTTTCTTCTCCAGCGTAGACTTCGCCGGGAAAGAAGAAAACGTAATAGAGCGCGGCCAGGGTGAAAACGGCGCAGACAAAAAAGATCATCGGGCGCTCTCCTTGCGACTGACATCATTATCAGATCGCAGCTTTTCGCGGACAGGAGTGTCCGCGCCACACTTACCACGCTTGATCGTCATAGGTCGGTCTCTTTTCTGGCTTTCTGGCGGAATTCGTCCAGTTCGCTGCCGCTTGGGATCACGATGCCATCGGCCAGGGCCGGTTCGGGGCGGTTCTTCCACGAGCGCACGATATAAACCGCGAAGGCGATGCCCAGCGCGAGGACTAAGAAGGGCATGATCCAGGCCACGCGATTGAAGCCGGTAGCGGTGGGCGCGGCGATCACGGTCGGTCCGTATTCCTGCACGAAGCCTTGCAGGATGAGGTCGTCGTTATTGCCCTTATCGAGCGCGGCCAGCAGTTGGTTGCGCATCTTTTCCGAGGACTGGCAGCCGACGTGATTGCATTCGAGCAAGACCTGGCCGCATCCGCAGGTGCACATCATGCGGTGGCCAAGGTCTTTGAAGCGCGGGGAATCGTCGCCGGCGCCCATGAACACCACTACCGCAACGGCGAGAGTGGCGGCCTGGAGCCAGCGACGAATGGATATCTGAGTTTTGCGGCAAACAGCAGGTCCTTCGCTTGGCTCAGGATGACAATTCATAAAAAGTTTCTCGGGCCGCTGCGGGTGCCACGGGCTGTTGGAGATTTTCGACAATTTCATCTCAGTCCCCCGCTCCCACGTGCGCCGGGGTTCGCACCGGCGTGGTGGCGGCCACCTGCACGGCGGCGGCATTCGGCACCAGGGCGACGATGGTGCCGAAGACCATGATGATCAGGCCAATCCAGATCCAGGGCACCAGCGGGTTCACGTGCGCCTTAATAATTGGCCGTCCGTTGGTCTCGTTCTTGCCTTCATAGACCAGATAAAGGTCGGTCACTAGAAATAAGTCTTCGCGGAAGCTCGGGTAAATGCGCGGCAGAGTCTGCGGCTGCTGGCTGGCTTTATAGAAGCGGCGCTCGGGAAACATCGTTGTAATCTGTTTGCCGCCGCGGAACACGTTGATGATGGCCCACTCGTTGGCGTAGTTGGGATTGTCGTCCTGGGTGTAGGACTGGCAGACCAGGGTGTAAGGGCCGATGGAAATCTTGTCGCCGAAACCCATTTCTTTTTCAACTTCTTTGTTGAACGGCGTTCCTAGAATCCCAATCACGACCAGCGCCACGCCAAAATGGACGATATAGCCGCCGTAGCGGCGGGTGTTTCTGTGGCACAGGTGAGCCATGGCGGCGAACAGGTTCTGCCCGCTCTTGCCGGCGATGACGCGGCCTCCGCGGAGGAACTCTGAGATGACGGTAAAGATGACCAGCGCCGAGAGCACGGCGGCCATAGTGGCATAGAAGAAGGAAGGATCTTCCCAGGGACGCACGCCGAACAAGATCATCATGCCGCCGAC
>PMBA01000142.1 GCA_003152795.1 Acidobacteriaceae bacterium
CTTCAGGTCGCGATGAATCACGCCTTCGGAATGGGCGGAGTCGAGCGCGCGGCAAACCTGCTCCACCACCGTGATCGCATCCTTGGGCTGAAACTTGCCCTCGCGCCGCAATATCGTGCGCAGGTCCTCGCCGTCAACGTATTCCATGCTGATGAAACGGATCCCATCGGCCTCGCCCAGGTCGAAAATGCGGACCACGTTCTTATGCGTGATATTGCGGGAGAGAATGAGCTCTTGTTTGAAGCGCTGCAGGATCGCGGGGTCAGTAGCCAGTTCCGGACGGATCACCTTGAGAGCGATCAGGCGGTCAAGTTCGCGGTCGCGAGCCTTGTAGACGGCGCCCATGCCGCCCTGTCCAAGTACGCCCATGATTTCGTAGCGTCCACCGAAAAGCACGCCCGGCTGCAGACCCTGAAACGCGGCAATGTTGCTGGTCACCGGGGTTGAAGGACGCACATAGGGAAGGGCTTGCGTCGCGCCGGGAATCGGCGTTCCGTGCGGCAACGTGGGCGCATCCGAGAGCGGTGCGTTGGAAAGTGGCGGGGGGGTTTGAGCCGCGGCTCCAACATGATCTTCGGGCACACGGATGCCCGGCAACGTCGGGCTATCGGAATCAGTGCCCCTGTGGTCGCGCTCATCCATGTCAATTGCCCGGATACGGAGAGCCAGCGGGGGAGCGCGCCTCGGTCCCGCAACAAAGGCAGCGTTCGCCTCAGGTTGTCGAGGGGAATTCGAGAACCCAGCACTCCGATAATCAAGGAAGTATAACCCGGAAACGGTTCCGGGGAAAGAACGCCCCCTGCAGGTAGTGTCTCAGTTTCACGAAACCCTAACCACGAAGGGCACGAAGGTACACGAAGGAGAACCTTGAAATTAAGAGCCTTCGTGATCCTTCGTGCCCTTCGTGGTTTCTGGGTTTTGCCGGTTACCGCGAAACTGAGTCACTACCCGCCTGTAAGGAGTGGCTCAGTTTACGGAAACTCTGATTAAGGTCTGCGGAAAGGCACAAACGACGGGGTCCACAGGTCTCACAGAGGAAAGCGGAGACTTAGCCGGAGCAAACTGAGCCACCACCCACTGGATCGTGTTTCCCGGGCCTCAATCGTCTCCCGCATCGCCGGCACAAGGCCGGTCAGCGCCACGGGGCGGCGGTTCCGACGCGATCCCTCATTACTTACGGCACTTTTCCGCAGGCTCGTGTAGTGCTTCTATGGGGGAGAAGGGCGGTTGATGGCGCGCTGTCTGTACCAACCGGTCGGTACGAGAATTTCGTCGTTTGCCGCCTGCCGTGCTTAAATGACAGGTTGGGCGCCAAGTTTTGCGCCGTCCTCGCGCGCGGCATCCAATCGCAATTTCAGAATACTTCTCAGAACGAACTACAGACCGCTCGCTCCGCCAGGAAGCACACGTCTTAAGCGGTGGCGGGAACATCCGATGGAGGATTCTTGGACTTCCAGTTGAACGAAGAGCAGTTGCATTTGAAGAAGAGCGTGCGCGAGTTTGCCGAACGCGAGATTGCGCCCAACGTCATGAAGTGGGATGAAGCCTGCGAATTTCCCCTGGCGACGATCAAGGAACTCGGCAAGCTTGGCCTGCTGGGGACGATCTTCCCGCCCGAATATGGCGGCGCCGGCATGGGCTACGTGGAGTACGTCACGGCCATCGCCGAACTCTCTCGCGTCGATGGGTCGGTCGGCATCATCGTGGCGGCGCACACGTCGCTCTGTTCGAACCACATTTACCTGGCGGGAAACGAGACGCAAAAGAAAAAGTATGTTTCCAGGCTGGCGACCGGCGAATTCATTGGCGCGTGGGGATTGACCGAGCCCTCGTCCGGGTCGGACGCGGGCAGTGCGCGCATGACGGCGGTGCGGGCCAAGGGCGGGTGGGTGCTCAACGGCAGCAAGACTTTCATCACCAATGGGCACTATGCGGACGTGGTGGTGGTGCTGGCGGTGACCGATCGCGCCGCCCACACCCATGGGCTTTCCGCCTTTATCGTGGAGAAAAATACCAGGGGATTCCGGGCCGGGAAGAAAGAGAACAAACTCGGATTGCGCGCCAGCAATACTTCCGAGCTGATCTTCGAAGATTGTTTTATCCCGGAAGAAAATCTGCTGGGCAAGGAAGGCGATGGCTTCATCGACGCCATGCGCGTGCTCGACGGCGGCCGCATCTCGATCGCCGCGCTTTCACTCGGCATGGCGGAGGGCGCATACGGGGCGGCGCTGAAGTATTCGAAAGAGCGCCAGCAATTCGGCAAGGCGATCTCGGAGTTTCAGGCGATCCAGTGGAAACTGGCCGACATGGCAACGGAAATCGAGGCGGCGAAACTTCTAACGTTCCGTGCCGCCGCCATGAAAGATGCCGGCATGAAAACCACGCTCGAATCGTCGATGGCCAAACTCTATGCCAGCGAGGTTGCGGTCAAGTGCGCCAACGAAGGCGTGCAGATTCACGGCGGGTACGGATTCATCAAAGACTATCCGGCGGAAAAGTTTTATCGCGACGTAAAGCTGTGCACGATTGGCGAAGGGACCAGCGAGATCCAGCGACTGGTGATTGCGCGGCAGTTGCTGAAAGACTAGTTCCTGGTTAGTGCTTGAGCGGTTGACGACGGCCGTGGCGGATATGCAGGACGTACACAGTTTTGTCCTCAATTGTGAAGAGAATCCGATACACATGCGGTGTGTGGCCATAGAGCAGATGGTGCACTTCAAAAGGGAAGGCCGCGTTCTCCGGAGCTAGCGGGCAGCGCGATGGAAATTCAGCAAGCGATGCGATGGCGCCCTGCAGGGCCAGGAACCACCGCATGCCAGCGTCTCCGGCGTGCTCGGACAGCAACCAGTCAAGAATTGCATCTGCGTCTTTTTCGGCTGCTGCCGTCGTTTCAACGCGGAAAGTCATGCTTGCGCCGCAGATCGGTGAGAAATTCGGTGGCAGGTCTGGTGCGCCCGGCTCTTACATCCTCGTACCCTTGACGGATGCCGTCGGCGGCTTCTGCGAAGTCTTGGCGTTCCCACTCAAGGTAGGCTGCCAGAGCATCGTCGAGAGCCGCGGCAGGGTCTTGTCCGCGCCGTTTGGCGTATTCCTCCAGTTGCGCCTTACGCTCCGGTTTGAGTGGGATCATATCCATGTTGGTCTCAGTTTCCTCCCATTTATCGTAAGGGGTTCGGCGGCTGAGGTCAAAAGCTATCTGCTGGTGCCCGCGCCTACTCACATCGTATCCCCCTGTCGAGGTTGAAGTGTTTGAGTGAGAAACGCGCTAGGGAACCGGCCGGGATGAACGCGGATCGGCGCGGGTTGTTACACTATCCTGTTTGACTACTGCCAGTACAACTCTTGTCGACCGTCTCCGCTCGGGCGACCCGCGCGCGCTGGCTCGCGCTATTTCCATGGTCGAGAATCGCGCCCCCGGCTGGTCCGACCTGCTGAAGGCGCTCTTTCCGCACACCGGCAAGGCGCGGATCATCGGCCTCACTGGGTCTCCCGGAGCGGGTAAGAGTACGCTGGTCGATCAATTGGCCAAGCACTATCGCAAAGAAAATAAAACCGTGGGCATTATCGCCGTCGACCCGACCAGCCCTTACACGGGCGGGGCGATCCTGGGCGACCGCATCCGCATGCAGGATCACTATAGCGATCCGGGGATTTTCATTCGCAGCATGGCGACGCGCGGATCGCTCGGCGGGTTGGCGCGCGCCACCGCGGATGCGGCTGCTGTGCTCGACGCTTCGGGCCGCGACCTGATCATGATTGAAACCGTGGGCGTCGGTCAGGACGAAGTTGACATTGTGCGCCTGGCCGACGTCACCATCGTGATTCTGGTGCCCGGAATGGGCGACGATGTGCAGACGATCAAAGCCGGGATCATGGAAATCGCCGACATTTTCGTGATCAACAAGAGTGATCGCGAAGGCGCGGAACGCGTGGAGCGCGAGATTCGCGCCATGCAGTCGCTGGCTGCGCGCAACGACCGCTGGACGCCGCCTATCGTAAAAACGGTTGCCAGCGAAGGCGCGGGAACCGCGGAGTTGGCGGAAGCGATTGCCGCCTACGAGGCGCACTTGAAGAAAGATAACCTGGTTTTCAAGAAAAACGTCGAGAACTGGCAGGAGAGGCTGATCGAGATGTTGCGCGATGCCATGCTGGAAAAAGCGCGCGCTCAGTTGGCGTCGGACGGCAGCAGCCTGGAGCGTTATGCGGCCGAGATCGCCGAGCACAAGCGCGATCCGTATTCGCTGGTGGAGCAGATTGTGCGCGGCGCGGAGAAAAAGTAGAGTCGCAGATTCGCTCCTCAGCAAGGTTGGCGGGCAGGCAATCTATGGAATTCAGCATTGATCATCTCGGTATCGCGGTGAAGTCTCTGACGGCGGCGAAGTCCATCTATGAGAAGCTCGGGCTGAGCGTTTCTCCGGAAGAAACCGTCGAACACGAAAAAGTTCGGCTGGTGATGGTGCCTGTGGGCGAGAGCCGGCTGGAGTTGCTGGAAGCTACTTCGGACGATTCGGCCATTGCCCGGTTTATCGCCAGGCACGGTGAGGGCTTGCACCACATTTGTATGCGCGTCCCGGATCTGGCGGCGGCCGTTGCAAAGTTACAGAGCGACGGCGTGCGGCTGGTGTCGAATGAGATCAAGACTGGCGCTGGCGGGCATCGCTACATATTCGTGCATCCAAAGAGCACGGCCGGCGTGTTGCTCGAATTGGTGGAGAGCGGGCACTGAATTCTTAATTTGTAATTTGTAATTGGTAATTTGAAATCCGCTCAGGTTTCGAGATTACAAATTACAAATTACCAATCACAAATGTTTCAGCTCCTGCTCGCGGTTGACACATCCGGGAAGAACGGCAGTCTGGCGCTGGCCCGCGTGACACAGGGCCAGAGCGCAAACGAAATCAGTGTGCTTGAGGTTGTGCCCCTCGCCGGTGGCGCGTTTTCCGCGCAACTGGTACCGCAGATCGCCGCGCTGCTGGAAAAGCACGGATACGGCAAGAACGATCTGGAGGCATTTGCAGTCGCGTCCGGTCCGGGATCCTTTACGGGCTTGCGCGTGGGCCTGGCTGCCATAAAAGCTCTGGCAGAGGCGCTGCAGAAACCAATCGCCGCGGTTTCATTGCTGGAGGCGGTTGCGTGCAGTGGCGCGGCGCCGGGCCGTGTTCTCGCCGCGCTGGATGCGGGTCGGGGCGACGTGTATGCCGGTGACTACGAACTCGGGCCGCAGCTGCCCACGAGCGTCTTCATGCACAGCGAACGCCTGCTCAGCAGGGAAGAGTTTGTTGCCGAATCCCAGGGGAAGGCGGTCATAACGCCCGACGCCGCGTTGGCTAAGATTATTCGCGCGGCGGGAATTCAAGTGGCTCTGATTGACTATCCGGACAGCGCGGTGATTGCCCGGCTGGGTTGGGAGCATCTCCAGCGCGGCGAGACGGTTCGTCCCGAAGAACTGGAAGCCAACTACATCCGCCATTCCGACGCTGAAATTTTCTCCAAGCCGGCGTCGTGAAACTCTCCATGCCCGTTGCCATCCGCCCCGCCGTGTTGAACGATGTGCCGGCGATTCTTACCCTCGCGCAGCAGTCGCCGGCTGCAGCCCACTGGACGTCCGGGCAGTACAACAAACTGGTGGACAGCGGAGTTGTTCTGGTGGCCGAGGAAGCAGGAAAGCCATGCGGATTCGTTTGCGCGAAGGCGGTCGCGGGCGAGTGGGAGATCGAGAACGTGGTAGTGGCTGCCGGCTTCCTGCGACGGGGCATCGCCGATGAACTGCTGCGCACCTTGATTCAGCGCGCAAAGCATGAAGCCGCGTCAGCGATTCTGCTCGAAGTCCGGGAATCGAACCGGCCCGCCCGTTGCCTGTACGAAAAACACGGATTTCGCCAAGCCGGCCGCCGCCGGTCGTATTACAGGGATCCGGTAGAGGATGCGATTCTGTACGCCCTTCGATTCGAGCGCTGATTTTGGGGCAGAAAGACTGCAAGTTATTGCACCATTGTCGGTGCAACTTCGCGTCCCAAGCCCGTCTGCCGCCGGGAGAAAATCTATCTATGAAATCTCATTGAACCCTGCCCATCCCTGTGCTACTTTTTAACCGTGCAGTAATAAAACAACAGGAGGTCTGGCAAGGATGCTGACTCCAAGAGAGCAACTCCTGACCGGTCATGATGAGTTCCAGCGACTGGTTCAGGAGCATTCGCAATATTCCCAACGGCTGGAATCCCTCACCCAGAAACGATACCTCACCGAAGACGAAAAACTGGAAGAAGTGCGGCTGAAGAAACTGAAGCTGCGCCTCAAAGACCAGATGCTGAATCTGGAGCAGCAGGTGCACCGGCAGTCTGCCTAGATTCGCCAGGCTTCGATCAGCGGGTCTGAGCAATCGGGCCCGAAGCGCCGGAACATGCGGGACCACATCAGATGTATGCCATCCCACCGGGCGCGCCTAAGCGCCTTTTTTTTATTACATTTAAGCAGAATCTGAGTGTATTCGGCAGCGGTCTGGCGGGTGTTCTGGAACTGGTGGCAAGATGTCCAAATCCCCCTCGGATCCTCGATTGAGCCCGCTTCACCCGGATACTTCGCCAGCTCCCAAAAGCTGCGCGAAATGGAACGTCGCACAACTGACGTTCTGCGGAATTCTCTGCTGCCAGGCCAGAAAGACTCCCTGAAAACCAGACCGGATGGAACTATACTCGACGGGCATCACAGAATTTATATTCTTCGCGGACGAGGCGTGGACGTCGATGCCCTGCCACGTGAGATCATCGCAAAAGGGGACGCGTAACGATGTTGACGGAACTCTATTGGGTTGATGGCCCATGGCCGGGAAAGCTGGCCATGGCCTCGCGGCCTCGCGGCGGCGACTGGCTGGAGGACGAAGTGGCGGCCTGGCGTCGGGCGGGAATTGACACCGTGCTCTCATTGCTGACCCCTGACGAGGAGCAGGACCTCGATCTTAAGCGCGAGGCACGGGTTGCGAAAGCACAAGGGATAAATTTCGCCTCGTTGCCCATCCCCGATCGCCAGGTACCGAACTCGGAGTCGGAAGTAAGGGCAGCATTGGATCGGCTCGACGCTGATCTTTCGGCAGGAAGGAATGTTGTCGTCCATTGCCGGCAAGGAATCGGCCGCACCGGGCTGATAGCGGCCTGCCTGCTGATCACGAAAGGCCTAACCTCCAAAGACGCAATTAAGATTCTCAGCGCCGCCCGTGGAAACCCGATACCAGAGACGATCGAACAACGGCACTGGATCGACCACTACGCCGCAGTTTTGGCCGGCACCAAATGAATAGTCGTTCGTCGTTTGCGATTTGCGGTTAGCGTGGTCATTGCGCTTCTTCAAGCGAGCCGCGAACGACGAACAGCGAACAAGTAAACGACTTACGCCATATAATTACCCTGAATAAATTCCCATGGTTCGTGACGGCTACTTCTACGGGATAGGCTGCATTCTCGCTGCTGGCTTGATCGCCTGGCTCGCGGCCTGGCCCTATGCCGTTCCGGTCCTGTTGCTGGCGGCCTTCTTCCTGTGGTTTTTCCGCGATCCCGAGCGCCAGATTCCCACCGTCGCTGGGGCAGTTGTTTCTCCCGGAGATGGCAAGGTGACCGATATTTCGCTGGTGAGCGCTGATGGAATTCCGCTCAATCGCATCAGCATCTTTCTCAGCGTCTTCGATGTACACGTGAACCGCGCGCCGATTGCGGGCGTGATCCGCGACGTGCGCTATCAGCGNNGCGCGCCGCATCGTTTTTAATTTTAAGGTAGGAGACCACGTGGCCTGTGGCGAGCGGGTGGGACTGATCAAGTTCGGCTCGCGCGTAGACGTGCTGTTCGAACGTGATGCCGCGATCCAGGTGAAGCCCGGTGATCGGGTCAAGGGGGGGGCGTCGGTGCTGGCTCTTTTGCCGGTCAAGCGGCCGGTTGCGCAACCGGTTCATGCCGGCACGGCCGGGGAGCGGGAGGCTTATTGAACATGGGATCGAACATGCCACCGAACCCGCCATCGGATATATCTCCGAACTTCGAAGAGCTGGAGCCGCGCCGCCGCGGATCGGACCGATCGCGCGGAAAATTGCGCAAAGGCATGTACATACTGCCGTCGCTCTTTACTACCGCGAATATCGCGGCTGGGTTCTACGCCATTCTGCAGACGGTGCATGGCAGCACGGGTGAATCCTGGCACATGGACTTCGCCGCCAAGGCCATCGGCTTTGCCGTATTNNGAACTCGATTCACTGGCCGACGTGATCGCCTTCGGCGTCGCCCCGGCGCTGCTCGCCTGGACCTGGGGCTTTCATCTCTTGCCGCTGACCATTGCGCCCGACCTGCGCCAGAAAATTACAGAACTGGGTTCGGTTGCCTGCTTCGCTTTCCTGATGGCTGGTGCCAGCCGCCTGGCGCGTTTCAACATTGCCAAGAATCCGCAGCCTTCGAATCCGGGACGTCCGGGAAAGAAATATTTCGTGGGCATGCCGATNNCCGGCTGGAGCGGGAGTCATTGCGGCCATCGTTCACTACTCCGGCGGAGCGCCCGTGACTTCCTGGGTGACGGCCATGAGCTGGCTCATGATGGTGGTCGTCGTCGGTTATCTGATGGTCAGCACCTGGCGTTTCTACAGCTTCAAGGATATTGACTTCGGTTCGCGCCGTCCCTTTCAACTGATTGTGCTGATTGCCGTCCTGATTGCGTCGATCTGGTTCTTTTCCCGGCCCGCGCTCTTCGCCATCGCAATTCTGTACATGGCTTCCGGCGTCCTATGGCGCCTGCAGTGGATATTTCATCGCAAGGCTCCGCCCGCACCTCCGGTGTACCGGGAGGCATCGCACACTCCATGAGTCCCCTTTCAAAGTCTCCTCTTTCCAAGTCCGCCAGCGCGCCGGCTGATCTCCGCGGCACGAACCTTTATCGTGTGGCGATCGTTGGAGCGGCGTCCCTCAAGGGAAAAGAGCTTGCCGAAATCCTGCGCGAGCGGAATTTTCCCGCCGTCGATGTCCGCCTGCTCGATGACGATGAGTCTCTCGGCCGTCTGGAAGCGGTTGGCGACGAGATTAGTTTTATCCAGAGCATCCGTTCGGAACAGTTCGAGCGAGTGGATTTTGCCTTCTTCGCTTCCGACCCCCGCTCTACCCGCAGTAACTGGAAGGCGGCGCGCGACCTGGGCGACACCATCGTGGACCTGTCATTCGCGCTGGAAGACGAGGCGGGAGCATCGATCCGCTCCCCCTGGATTGACCGGCAGACCGGCCAGCCCGTTACCCCGGAGCTGCAACCGGGCCCCTTGGTTGTGGCCCATCCCGCTGCCACGGTCCTCGCGCTCCTCGCTCTGCGCAGCGAGAAGGCCGGCAAGATTCAACGCATGGTCGCGACCGTGTTTGAGCCGGCATCCGAGAACGGCCAGAAGGGAATGGACGAACTGCATGAGCAGACCGTGAATCTGCTCTCCTTCCAGGAACTGCCGAAGAATCTGTTCGACATCCAGGTGGCTTTCAACATGGTGCCGCGCTACGGACAGAGATCGGAATTGGCGCTGGATGCGGTGTCACAGCGCATCCGCAAGCACTACCGGCGCATTGCCCGGGGCGCAGCCGAGCCTGCGCTCCAGGTCCTGCAGGCGCCTGTCTTCCACGGCCACGGCTTTTCTGTGTACCTGGAGATGGAGAAGCCAGTCGCAATCGCGGATTTGTCGCAAGCCCTGGCGGGAGAGCACGTGGTGGTGAGCGGCAGCCCGGAAGATGTGCCCACCAGCGTGAGCGCCGCCGGTCAGGGCGACATCCTGGTTGCACTCAGCACCGACGCCAATCACAATAACGGCGTGTGGCTCTGGGCGACTACCGATAACCTGCGCGTGGCGGCTTTGACGGCGGTCGAATGCGCTGAGACCATGACCGCATCCCGCCCGCGAGGACAGATTCAATGACCCGCTGGATGGCGATCCGGTGCGCGACTTTGGCGGCGCTCGGCGCCGGTCTGGCCGCGACCGGGTGCGGTTACCACACCGCCGGAAACGCGGTCCAACTGCCTCAGAACATTCGTACCATCGCCATCCCCGGCTTCGTGAGCCAGAGCCAGACGTTTCGCATCGAGCAANNGAAAGGCGACGCGGACGCCGTGCTGAAGGCCACGGTTTTGTCGGCGTCGGCTACCCCGCTCGCCTATGACTCCCAAACCGGGCGCGCGGCCAGCGCCCTCGTTACCGTCAACATACAGGTGACCCTGACCGACCGGCAGGGCAAAGTGCTCTTCCAGAATCCTTCGTATCTCTTTCACGATCAGTACGAGCTGTCGCGCGACCTCCCCAGTTTTTTTCAGGAAGATTCTCCGGCCGTCGATCGCCTGTCGCGGGATTTCGCGCGCACCCTGGTGGCCAATATTCTGGAGGCCTACTGATGGCGAAGGACGAGGTGGATTGATGCGCGCCTTTAGTCAGGCGGATCGCTTTTTCTCCGAACTCGAGTCGCGCAAGCTGAAGCCGGCATATGTGCTGGTTGGCGATGAAGCGTTTTTTCGCAAGCGCTGCCGCGATGCCATCCTTGAGCACCTGGTCGCGCCCGACGCGCGCGACTTTGG
>PMBA01000372.1:0-7410 GCA_003152795.1 Acidobacteriaceae bacterium
GAACAGTCCGCAGTCCAGCACCGTCTTAAACCTGCGCCCCAAGCGTTCCAACTGGAACGCGTCGGCCGCAGCGAACTCAACCTCGATCCCACGGTCGTCGGCCTTCTTTCGGGCGATCGCCAGTGCCGTCTCAGCCACGTCAACGCCCAGAACCGGCAATCCTAGCGAGGCGACGTGAAGTGCGTTCTCGCCGGTCCCGCAGCCCGCATCGAGCACCGCTCCGGCGAATCCGCCTTCGGATGCCAAACGCACGATTGCTGGCTGCGGCACGCCAATATCCCAAGGCGCAGGGCCGCCGTGGTACGACGCATCCCAGGGCAGTCCCGTCAGCCGTTCGTGACTGGTTGGGTGCCGGCCATTGAACGGATCATCAGCAGGGGTTCCTGATCGCTCCGACAACTTCGTTCCTTTCCCGCAACTGATCTTACCACCTCATCCGGGCACGCCAATTCACAGGTCTTGACTATTCCTCTGGAACTGAACGCAGATCTCAGTTGTCAGTTAAATCAGCCCTGACTCAGAACTGACGGCTGACAACTGACGGTGCCGACGGCGGTATAATCCGCATAAGGCTTTTTCCTGTGGGGGTAGTTCCTGCCATGAGTGTTGCCCGTTCTCTCGGCGAGTTGCGTCAAAGTTCTTTCACCGCACAGTGTCTCGCTTCGCGCCGGGTAAAAGATGAGCTGCGCGAGAACTTGATGTCGCGGCTGCGCGAAGGCGTCCCGATATTTCCGGGCATCGTTGGCTACGACGATACGGTGGTGCCTCAGATCGTGAATGCGATCCTCTCGCGCCACAATTTTATTCTCCTCGGATTGCGCGGACAGGCGAAGAGCCGAATTCTACGAGCACTGACCGCGCTGCTTGATCCGCAGATGCCTTACGTCGCGGGCTGCGAAATTCACGATAATCCCTACGCCCCCATCTGCCGGCGCTGCCTCGAACTGGTCGCCAAAGAAGGAGACGCCACCCCGATTGCCTGGCTGACGCCCGAGCACCGCTACGTCGAAAAGCTGGCCACGCCCGATGTCACCATCGCGGACCTGATCGGCGATATCGATCCCATCAAGGCGGCTCGCGGCGGGCACGAACTGTCCAGCGAGTTCACCGTGCATTATGGATTGCTGCCCCGCGCCAACCGCGGAATCTTTGCCATCAATGAACTGCCCGATCTGGCTGGCAAGATTCAGGTCGGACTCTTCAACATCATGCAGGAAGGCGACGTGCAGATTAAGGGATATCCGATCCGCCTGCCGCTGGATGTGGCGATTGTGTTCAGCGCGAATCCTGAGGACTACACCGCGCGCGGCAAGATCATCACTCCGCTGAAGGATCGCATCGGGTCCGAGATTCGCACCCACTATCCGGCGACGGTGGACGAGGGCATCGCGATTACCGCGCAGGAAGCCTGGATTCAGCGGGATGGCTCCCGGCTGCACATGCCGAAATACGTGCAGGAAATAATCGAACGCATCGCCTTCGCAGCGCGCGACGACAAGAAGATCGACAAAAGGTCGGGCGTAAGCCAGCGCCTGCCAATCTCTGCGATCGAGAACGTGATTTCGAATGCCGAGCGGCGCGCCCTGACCCATAGCGAAAAACTGATCGTCCCGCGCATCAGCGACATCTACGCCGCCCTGCCCGCGATCACCGGCAAACTGGAACTCGAGTACGAAGGCGAGATGAAGGGCGCCGATCACGTAAGCCGCGAGTTAATCCGCACCGCCATCGCCAAGACCTTTGACACGTACCTGCACGGCGTTAACCTGAGTCAGGTAGTCCAGTGGTTCGACCTGGGTGGCGAGATTCAACTCAGCGACAACGCCGGAGCTGAGGAAGCCCGCCAAGGTCTAAGCCAGATTCAGGGCTTGATGGAAAAACTGAGCAAACTGAATGTCGGCCCGAAAGACGCCGACGAAATCCAGGTATCGGCAGCGGAGTTCATCCTCGAAGGCCTGCACGCCCACCAGAAAATCGGCCGCAACGAAGAGCGCGTGTTCACCGCCGGAGACAAGCCAATGAAGGTAGCGGAGAAGCAAGCCACGTTTGAGCGCGACGAGCCGGGATTTGGACGGAAGCGAGGATTTAACTAAGCGAGTTCTCAGTTCTCGGTTCTCAGTTCTCAGTGGGGAGCGGGTTTACTGAGAACCGAGAACCGAGAACTGAGAACCGAGAATTGCCTTATGAAACGCATCCGCTACTCCAAATACGTCCCCGACCCCGCCGCCGACATGAGCATGGAAGACTTGCTCAGCGCGCTGTCGGACTATTTTCTGCAAAGCGGATTCAATGACAATTTCTGGTACGAACTGCCGGAAGGCGAGCAGACGCTCGACGAGTTGAAGCGTGCCCTCGAACAAGCGCTGCTCGACGGCGAGATGTTCGACGAGGAAATGCGCGATCGCCTCCAGCAAATGCAGATGGAGGGTGAACTCGACGAACTGATCGAGAAGCTGATCGAGCGCATGCAGCAGGAAGACTATATCTCCATCGATCAACCCCACGATCCCGCCAGGCAATCAAGCGTTGGCGGGCAAGTGGGCGACGCTCAGCAACAGGCAAAGTTCGAAATCACCGACAAGAGCCTCGATTTCCTGGGATTTAAAGCCCTGCGCGATCTTCTCGGCTCGCTCGGCAAGTCGAGTTTCGGACGTCACGATACTCGCGACATGGCGACCGGCATCGAAGCCAGCGGCGCTTCGAAGCCCTATGAATTTGGCGACACCCTGAACCTCGATATCACCGCGACGCTTTCGAGTGCGATTCAGCGCGAAGGTCTCGGTCTTCCTCTCAACCTCGAATACCGCGACTTGCACGTGCATCAGTGCGAATATCAATCGTCATGCGCGACGGTGTTGATGCTCGACTGTTCGCATTCCATGATTCTGTATGGCGAAGACCGTTTCACTCCGGCAAAGAAAGTTGCCATGGCGCTGTCGCAACTGATTCGGACGCAGTATCCCGGAGACTCGTTGTCGCTGGTGCTCTTTCACGATTCGGCGGAAGAAGTCCCGCTCTCGCAACTGGCCCGCGTGAAAGTCGGTCCCTACTACACCAACACGCGCGAGGGCCTGCGCATGGCGCAACGCATCCTGCAACGCCAGCGCAAGGACATGAAGCAGATCGTCATGATCACCGACGGCAAGCCCTCCGCGCTCACCCTCGAAGACGGCCGCATTTACAAGAACGCGTTCGGCCTCGATCCCCTGGTGGTCAGCCAGACCCTGGAGGAAGTTTCCAAGTGCAAGCGGGCTGGCGTGCTGATCAATACGTTCATGCTGGCGTCGGACTACGGCCTGGTGCAGTTCGTCCAGAAAGTGACTGAGATGTGCCGGGGCAAGGCCTATTTCACTACGCCCTACACGCTTGGCCAATATCTCCTGATGGACTACATGTCGCGGAAGACGAAGACGATTCACTAGCANNGTGGTCGCGACGAATCACTTTGTCGGTTGCAATCCTGTTAGCGCTGGCCCTCGCAGGCGCGCTGCTCAACAACAACATCTCGTTCCGCAGAGCTTCCCGGGCCGAGTTTGCTGGAAATCTTGATCAGACGCTCGAGCGCAGCACGGATTGGGTGTTCAGCCAGTATCGCCCGACTGCCGCGGGAAGCGTCTCCACGCCCGAAGGCCGCGCTCTGTTATCCAACTCCGCCACCGCCCACATGCTGGTGGACTGTGCCTCGCTTTCCAGTGATTCCCGGATGAAAGGGCTCGCTTCCCGTTTCGTTGACGCCTGGAAGGTCGAAGCCAATGTCCTGGGCAAGATGGTGGATCCCGCGATGGCGGCGAATGCCCCGAGCGACCGCGAACTCCAGAGTCTCGAGGAGTACCAGCGTTGGATCATGCACGGAGCCGCTCCGAATGACGTTCGCCTCTCGCCCCGGGAACTGGAAGACATGTTTTCCCCTGACAAGTATCGAACCGGAAAAGCGACGCACCAGCTCTTCGCGCTGTATCTCTACAGAAAATCCAGCGGCTCCACGCCCGAGTTGGACCGCGTGATGCAAACCATTGAAGAGCGAATCGCGGGGGAAGCCGCGCTCGACTTTCGGGTGACCGACCTCTACCTGCAGCGGATCGCCTTTCTGCTGGCGGCCGGCAGGCCCGATCTGGTCCGGCCCCGATGGGTCGAAAGGGCTTTTGCCGCGCAGCAGGTCGACGGGGGCTGGCTCGAAAGCTGGCACGGTTGGACTCGAACGCCTTACCGCTTCTCGTTTGGCGCCGAGTTGCCGACCGCCCACGCGACCGCGCAAGGAATGTGGATCTCTTATATGTTGAAGTATCGCTATCCGCAGTGGCTCGAGCGGAATTACAAATGAGACGCCCGGCGCCTCACCAGTAAGCCGGATTACAGAAGTAACACCTTCTGTGCCAGTTCGGGCGCAGCTTCGGTGTAAGATCGCTGCAGAATCCTCCGTTCGGAGACGTTATGAAACGAGTTGCTGCTTTCGTGCTGCTGGTCGCCTTGAGTGTGGCGTGCTCGTTGCCCGCTCAAGCTCGACGCACCGTTACCGAAGACAATATGCGCCGGTCTCACCGGGAGGCCAAGCAGCAGCAAAAGTTGCTGAAGAAGTTGTCCAAGAAACAGCGGAAAGCAATGAAGAAATACCAGAAGGCGCAACGGAAAGCGATCAAGAAGGCGAACCATCGCCGCGATCGATAGCCCTCTGGGCGCACAATTATCCGGTCACCCCTGAACGCGGCGCAATTTACTCCTCCGCGCGGCAATCGTCATAACACCCACTTTCTAGTCAACAAAAGCATGGCTCTCCCACGGCCCCCCGCCCGCGATCTCACCATTCATCACAAATCCACAGTGACCGCCCGCACATCCGCCTGATCCATAACCCGCTACCCTGATTTCATTCCCAGGACCTCTCCCGGTCCCATCCCTCCAGAAAGATCGTCGCTATGTGTGCGTCAAGATGCGTGTTGATCGCAGGAATCGCCTGTCTGTCGAGCCTGGTGGCAGCGCAGTCGGACCAAGTCGTTGCTGAGCGTGTTCTCGGCCCGCAATGGAAGCAGCTCTCACGCCGGGCAGGGATGATATTCGCCGGTACGGTGCTCACTGCAATTGCGCCGACTGCTGCCCCCGATCCAGCGGTTTCGGAGACCATTCCGCCGCCGCCGTTAAGCCTTCGCGTGGACCAGGCGATCGCCGGCGTCGAGCGGGGACAGGTTCTCACCGTTCACCAGTGGGCGGGCGCATGGTCCATGCATCGCCCGCTGCTCCGTGGCCAGCGCATTTTGATCTTCTTATACCCGCTGAGTCGCCTCGGACTGACCAGCCCCGTGGGTGGATCGCTCGGCCAGTTCGCTCTCGACCCGAGCGGCAACAACGTGGTGCACCATGGCCAGAATCCTGCCCCGCCAACCCTCCTGCGAAGCGAGTCGTCTCCACAGCCCCGCGTTCCCGTCGATCCCGGGAGCGTAAGCGTCGTCCAACTGGAACGGGCCATCCGCAGCGCCCGAGAGGAGTGAGTCATGTGCTCGCGAATTCTGGCGGTTGCCGTTCTTCTTACATGCAGTGCCGTTTCCAGCCGCGCCGGAGGCCCCGCTTTTATCGCCGGCTCCGGCTACGCACCCGGAGTCGAAGGCCAGCCCCTGATCTGGGCGAATGGCTCTGTGCGGTACTTCACTGACCAGGGCGACTTGAGCCCGATCCTCACCAACGCGCAGGCCGACGCTTTCGTGGCCACCGCCTTCAACGCATGGACCGGCATTTCAGGTGTCGCCCTCACCGCATCGCAGGGCGGTCATCTTGCCGAAGACGTGAATGGCGGCAATCTCGCAACCGACGGGCACGGAACAATCACCGCGCCCCTTGACATTACATCTTCCGCCACCAGCACTCCTGTCGGAATTGTCTACGACTACGACGGCTCGATTACCGAGGCGCTGCTTGGCGCCGGCGCAGGAGGCTTGGCCGATTGCTTCACCAACGCCGTCTACGGCGGACCCGACAACTTNNGCGCAACTGCCCGACGTTCAATACCGGCTTGTGCGTATTCTGGGCCGCGTTCTTGGCTTGGGATGGTCGCAGGCCAACGTGAACGTGCTGACCCAGATTCCACCTCCGACCAGCGCCGACTTCGGAGGGTTTCCGGTGATGCACTTCACCGATCCGATTTCCTGCGTGCCCATCGCCGCCTGCTATCCCAACGCCGACGTCCCCAAAATGGACGACATCAACGCGCTCGCCCGGCTTTACCCAGTCAGCGGAAATCCGCAACCGGCGGGCCGGGTTTACGGCAGCGTGTACTTCACCGATGCCTCGGGGAATGCGGTCCAACCGATGCAGGGTGTCAACGTCGTGGCCCGGTTGCTAGACGGAGTCGGCCAGCCTTCGGGGCAGTTTGTTGTGACCTCCGTTTCCGGATTCGCGTTCCACGGCAACGCCGGCAACATAATCAATGGATACGTGGACGCAAATGGCTTTCGCTACGACCGGTGGGGCTCGAACGATCCGTCGCTCGAAGGTTTCTTCGATCTGGGTCAACTGACGATTCCGGCTGGCCAGACCATCGCCCAGTACCAGTTAAGTGTGGAAGCGCTGGACCCAAACTGGTCTCTGGGCGTCGAACCGTATGCCCCCGCGCAGGTGGCGCCCTCGGGCGTGTTCGCTCCGGTGGTGGTCACGGTCTCAAGCGGATCGAATGCCGAGCGGGACATTCTGATGTTGCAGGATGAAATCGCGCAAACCCATCCCGGCAGCGGCTCGACTTACGCGAATCCCGCGGCGCTGCCCCAGGGCGGCGCATGGGGGTCGTGGATTTCCGGCTATGGCAGCACGGATTGGTTCGAGTTCACGGCGCAGGCGAACCGGACGGTCTCGGTCTGGGTGACCGCCCTCGACGAAACCGGCCAGCCGACCGAGGCCAAACTGGCGCCCGTAATTGGAATCTGGCAATTAAGCGACCTGAGCGGCAATCCCGCGCCCGCGTCCACACCGTCGCCATTCAACTCCGCGACCTTTGGTATGAGCCGTCTGGATGCGCAGTTCACCGCGTCGGGTGCGTTCCGCGTGGGGGTTGCCGACTACCGTGGCGATGGACGTCCAGATTACTTCTATCATGCCAGCCTGCTTTATTCGGATACGGTTGCGCCGGCGCGCCTCAGTCTGGCTGGCGGCGTGACCACGCTCATGGGCGCGGGCTTCAATCCGGGATTGCAGGTGACCGTGGGCGGCAACAGCGGCAACACTCTTTCGGCGTCGGCAAGCCAGATCCAGGTGTCAATGCCTGCCGGGTTGCAGGACGGAACCGCCACCATCCAGGTCACGGATCCAGTAAGCGGCGCTTTTTCCCAAATGATCGGTGCGCTGACCTACGGCGCTCTGGCCACCGATCGCTTGCTCCTGTTGCAGGGCGCGGAGCCGGCAACTCCGGTGGGAGCGCCAGCCGCCAAT
>PMBA01000372.1:7460-9212 GCA_003152795.1 Acidobacteriaceae bacterium
CCGCAGTCGAAACAGGCCACGGTGGTGGGGACCTCGTCCGCGCTCGATCTGGTCGCCCTGTCCCCGACGCGCTGGGTTGGACAAGGCGCGACGCTAGCCGTTCCGCTCACGGTCGAAGCGCTCGACCTGGGCGTGCCCAAAGCGAATGTCGCGGTCAACTTCACCGTCACCAAGGGTACGGCTTCGCTTTCCGCGGGAAGTGCAACCACCAGCGGCTCGGGATTCGCCAGCATCTCGGCAAGCCTCAAGAATCAAAACGCCGATGTGCAGGTGAGCGCCTGTGTCGCTCCGAATAATTCGCCGTGCCAGACCTTCACTTTGTTCTCCACGCCCTCTTCGTTGTGGACGCTGGAGACGGTGAGTGGATCGCCCCAGATCGTGCCGGCAGGGCAGTCCTTTGAGCTGCTCGCCATGCGCGTCACCGACGGTTCGAACGCCGCAAATCCGGTAATGGGGGTGAACGTCACCTTCGCCATCACGCTCGCCCGGGTCGGTCCAGGCCAGGGTCCAGGCCCCGGTCCGAACTCTGGAGGCCGGCGGGATGGCGACGCCACAGCCGGCGGGAACGCAATGCCCGTTCTCCTCGGATCGTCCGAGGCGCAGGTCGTGAGCGCCCAGGACGGCGCCGCTTCCATTGTGCCATCCGTCGGCAACGTCGGCCCGTGCGATGTGTTTATCACGGTGAGTGCTGGCCATGCGACTACGCAGTTGCAAATGGAGAGCGTGGCCGCGATCGTTCCGGCCCCGCCCAAGAAGAGCCCGCCGCCCAGGAATCCGACCGCACAGCCCGATCTCTACTTCATTCCTTTTGGTTCGCCAGACACTGGTTCGCCAGCGTCCGCGCCACCAACCCTGCCGGAGATCCTGCTGGCTGTTCCGGACATTGCTCAGCCTGATGAACCGGCGGCAAGCCAGAGTACTTGTTCGGCCGCGCCCCCGGATGCCGCTTCCCGAACTGACGAAAGCTCAGGCGAGACGGTAAGCACGGCAACTGGCGATGTGGCCTCGCGCCCCTGCGAGCCGCCCTCTGAGGCGCCCCATAGCGATGTCGATGTCCCCAGGTCTCCGCCGGAGCCCCCAGCCGAATCTCGAACCACTCTCGACCGCGAACGACAATAAGCGAATGACAAACGGCGAATAGCGAACGACGAACAGCGAACGATCACCCAACTACTTCTTCGTCCACTGATCCACCCAGTCGCTGACCGTCTTCCACCAAAGCTGCGAATCCTGCGGTTTCAGCACCCAGTGCCCTTCGTCGGGGAAGTAGAGCATTTTCGACGGCACGCCCATGGTCTGCAAAGTAGTAAAAAGCTGGAAGCCTTCGCTCACGTCGAGCCGGTAGTCGAGCTGTCCGTGGACGACCAGCGTAGGCGTCTTGAAATTCTTAGCCGAGTTCCGCGGAGACCACTTCTCGTACATCTCCGGGTTCGTATAAGGAGTCCCCTTGAACTCCCAGTTATTGAACCAGAGTTCTTCGGTCGTGCCCCAGGCGGAGTCGGTGTTGAACATGCCGTCGTGCGACACGATGCACTTGAAGCGGTCGGTATGGCCAAGCACCCAGTTGGCCATGTATCCGCCATAGCTAGCGCCCAAAGCGCACTCGCGGTCTTTGTCAATGAACGGGTAAGTCTTCTCCGCGTAGTCGAGGCCCTTCATCAGGTCTTCAAACGGAGCGCCGCCCCAGTCGCCGTTGATGGCGTCAACGAACTTCTGTCCGTATCCAGTCGAGCCGTGGAAGTTGATCATGAT
>PMBA01000441.1 GCA_003152795.1 Acidobacteriaceae bacterium
CCGACTGCAAGTCCGCCCAGATGCGCTCGTGTTCATCAGCCGTTTGCCCCGTATAGGGAATAACCGGCAGCGCCGCAACAATGGTCTCGAGGAATTTTCGGCGTTTGGACTTGTGCGGTTCGACCGCAGGCTCCACTCCGTGCCAGAGTTCTGCTACTGTGATGGCCGCAACTTCAAACAAATCATTCAGAAGCCGCTTCTGGCCCGGAATAACTTCCGGATTGCGCGTCATCCATTCGCAATTCGTCAGCGAACATATTCAACTAGCGTAAGATCGGTGCGACGCCCATGACCCTAGCTGTCGGCTCTCGCCTTGGTCCCTATGAGATCCTTGCCCCGATTGGGGAGGGCGGCATGGGAGTTGTGTTCCAGGCGCGCGATCCACGGCTTGATCGTCAAGTCGCCATTAAACTGCTGCCGTCCGCCTTGGCAGCTGACCGGCAAGCACAGGAACGTCTCCGCCGTGAGGCGATGGCGGCCGCCGCACTTGATCATCCCTACATTTGCAAAATCTTCGAAATTGGCGAAGAAGGGGATGCCGTGTTCCTGGTTATGGAATACGTCGCCGGAGAAACGCTCGATCGCCGGCTGCGGAACGGCCGGATGCCTCTGCCGGAAACGCTCCGTTTGGCTGGCGAGATCGCCGAGGCACTGCAGGAAGCCCATGAGCGGGGGATTCTGCACCGTGACCTCAAGCCCTCCAATATCATGCTGACTCAACAAGGTCACGTGAAAGTCATGGACTTCGGTCTGGCCAGGCGGCTGGCCGAACTGCCCAGGGCAGACGGTGCCACGCTCGATATCGCAAGCCCGCAATTAACGGCGCCGGGAACAATCCTGGGCACACCCGATTACATGTCGCCGGAACAAGTGAAGGGCTTGCCGCTCGATATACGCTCGGATCTTTTTTCCTTCGGCGTAGTTCTGGCTGAGATGGCCGGCGCGCGGCATCCGTTCCGAAAACGATCAACGGTTGAAACCCTCTCCGCCGTGCTGCGCGATCCTCCGGATCTCAACAACGACATCCCTCCGGGGATGACGGTGCTGTTACAGCGTCTGCTGGCCAAGTCTGCTGAGGATCGTTACCGGTCCGCTGCGGATGTACGCGCCAGCTTGAGCGGGTTGGCCGCTTCGTCCGGGGCCGCCTTTCCGGACAGGGTCACTACCGGTGCATCCGCTGCGTGGAGATGGCCGGCAGTGGCCAGTCTGGCAGTCTTGATCGGATTGGTAATGTATCTGGTCACCCATTTCGGGTGGTGGCACACGGGGCCCCGCGGCCCGGAGGCGGAAATCAGTCCTCACGCCATCCGGTCCATTGCCGTGCTTCCATTCGATAATTACTCGGGTGACCCCAGCCAGGATTATTTCGCCGAGGGGATGACCGACGAATTGACGACAGACCTGGCGACCATCAGCCAGCTACGCGTGATCTCACGCGGTTCAGCGATGCAGTTCAAAGGCGAGCATCGGCCTCCGACTCCTGAAATCGCGAAAACGCTCAACGTTGATGCGGTGGTGGAAGGTTCAGTGCTTCGAGCCGGGGACAGAGTGCGGATCACCGCGCAATTGATCGATGCGCGGGCAGATAAGCATCTGTGGGCCAAGAGCTTCGAGCGCAACTCTCGCGATGTGCTTGCGCTTCAGGATGAACTGGCGACGGCAATCGCACGCGAGATCCATGTCCAATTGACTCCGACCGAGCAGTCACGACTGACAACAGCTCCGACTGTGGTTCCCGAGGCGCATGACGCCTATTTGAAGGGCCGGTACTTCTTCAACCGCCCGAGTGACGAAAATCTGAAGAAGGCGATTGCGCAATTCGAAGAAGCGGTCAGGTTGAGTCCGGAATTTGCGCCTGCGTTCTCGGGACTGTCCGATGCTTACCTCTGGGCCGGTTACAACGAAGGAGTCCTTACCGCCGCGGAAGCGAGGCCCAAGGCAAAGGCAGCGGCTGAGCGGGCGATTCAACTGGATGACACTTCCGCTGAGGCCCATACGTCCCTCGCAGTATTCAAACTCTTCTACGAATATGATTGGGCCGGCTGCGAGAGCGAATTTCGCCGGGCATTTGCACTCAATCCCAACTATGCGTTTGCCCACGATCAGTTCGGTCTGGCGCTGGCGTTTCAGGGACGGCTCGGCGAATCTTTGTCCGAGGGCAAGCTCGCGTCTGAACTCGATCCCCTTTCTCCGCAAATCGCGATCGACAATATTTTTGCCTATGCGTGGCAGGGCAAGTACCAGGGCGCGAAGGAGCAGACCAAAAAGGCCGCAGCTCTCGATCCGGCATACTTTTTTCCCCGGATGGCAAACGGGTGGATCGACATCGAGGCGGGGAAGACCCGCGACGCCATCCCGGAATTGCTGAGAGCCAAAGCCATGGAGTCGCCCGCCTTCGTTACCGCCTTTCTTGCGTACGCGTATGGGGCCTCCGGGGACCGGGCCCACGCGCTGGCGGAGATGGACGACTTGAAAAGAATGTCCTTGCATGGTCATGTTCTGCCTTTCAACCTGGCGCTGGTGTATATCGGTCTGGGTGATCGCGCACGCGCGTTGGATTGCCTGGAACAGGCCTACGCATCCGATTCGCAGTGGATGGGATGGCTCAAGAACGACCGTATCTTCGATCCGCTCCGTTCGGAGCCTCGGTTTGTTGCGCTGATGAAGAAGCTGCGATTTGACAGTTGAATTGGGAGGAGCGCCTCTCCCTGAGAGGCTCTGGATGTCAGACATGAATGACAAAGTAGCTCTAATTACCGGAGCGAGCAGCGGCATTGGCCGGGCGACAGCCGAGCTCTTCGCGGCGCGAGGCGCCAAGGTAGTTCTTGCGGCGCGGCGCGACCCCCCGCACGCGCCAAAGCGCACGTACGCACGCCATAAAAACGCGCCTCTCACGCACGCGAAAACCCCTAAAACTTAGATGAAAACGGATCGCGCACCCGCACCCGCCCCGCCCCCGCTAGCGACCTCGGTGAACGGTTTACTGGTTAGTTACTACGGAGGACGGACTTTTCATCTCCTACCTCCTATCCCCGCCATTCGTTGACGGGCTGCCACTGCGTCCGTAAGATGAAGCGACCTGAGGCAAGGCATTCCTAAATGATCGGCCAGACCAGCGAAGCGCACCTAGATCTGGCAAAAGCCTATTGGGCCGAGCATAATTATCCGCAAGCCATTCAGGAATTTAAAACCAGAGCTGAATTAAAAGGCGACAAGAATGGCGCCGAGTTCGCGGTCGCCCTGGACGCAGGCTTCCGCTCCGGCGGATGGCCGAGCGCTCTGCGCAAGGCGATCGAAGTTTTGCTGACGCAGCGAAAAGCCAATGCTGCGTACGTTTCTCCAATTCAAGTTGCGCAGTTGTATGCCGATTTAGGCGAAAAGGATGCTGCCTTCGAGTGGCTCAACACCGCCTGCCAGGAACACACCCCCAACCTGGAACAACTCCGGACCGACTTCGCGCTCGATTCCCTGCACTCCGACCCGCGCTACGCCGAGTTGGTGCGCAAAATCGGTTTCCCGCAATAGCGCCGGGAAGCGCTACCTTTCCCGTAATTCCGCCTGCGTATTCGTGACTGCAGAAATCCGGTTGTTGAGGTAAAAGTGGTAAACAGGCAGTTCCCATGAATGCTGTCGGCGTTTCTGGGCGGATGACGGGCAAGCCAAAAGTAATCCAAGGTAAGGTTAGCCGACAATCCGCCCAAAACCCGACTGGGACCTCAAGTAGCAGTTTCTGGACCNNTCGGTGGCTTGCTCGTAAGCATGCGCGAGGCGAAGAACAGTGGCTTCACCTCCCGGTGGACCGCTGATCTGCATCCCGATCGGCAAGCCTTCAGCAGTGAAACCACAAGGAACGGAGACTGTCGGCAGCCCCAGCATATTAAATGGCCGGGTGTTGTGCAGCATCTGGAGTTCCTTCGGCCGGTTAGTATCCGGATCCCTCAGATCGGCAATCTTGAACGGCGGGACCGGCGACGTAGGAGTGATCACCAGGTCCACGTCGTCGAAGACACGCGCCACGGAGTGGCGAATCTGGTCGAGTTGGCGTCGGCTCTGAACATAGGCAGGTGTTGTTGCGTCTGCCCCGGCAAGGATTCTTTTGAGCGTGGACGCCTGGTAAAGCTGGGGATTCTTAAGAGCGTAGTCCTTGTGGTACTCGTACGTTTCCGCCAAGACGATCGTGAAGGCCGGATTCATGACCGATGCGTAGGTGCCATCGGTCGCCAGCGGAGCGATGTCGCGCTGAGAGCGCGTGAGTCTCTTCAGAACCGAGAGGGCACTCTCCATTGCTGAATGAATGTCGGGATGAAGTCCCTCGTAGAACCAGGCGCGCGGAATACCGAGTCGCAACGAGGAGGTCGAGGCGGCAATGGTGGCCACGTAGTCTGGAACCGGGACATCGATGCTGCCCGGGTCCTGCAGGTCGTAGCCGGCGATGACCTGGAGCATCAGAGCGGCGTCCATCACCGTGCTCGTCATCGGCCCTACGTGGTCCAGGGACCACGCACAGGGTATGACTCCCGAGGCGCTCACGCGACCGTACGTGGGTTTGAGTCCAACAATGCCGCAGTAGCCAGCCGGCTCGCGGATGGAACCTCCAGTGTCGGTGCCGATCGCCCCGTAACACATTTGCGCCGCGACTGCGACCGCAGACCCGCCGGAAGAGCCGCCTGGACTGTACGCAACATTCCAGGGATTGCTAACCGGACCGAAGTAACTGATGGCCGAACTGCCGCCGTAGGCGAACTCGTGCAAGTTGGTCTTGCCCAAAAGCACGGCCCCAGCGGATCTGAGGCGGCGGACAACCTCCGCATCCTGAGTGGGGACGCGATCCTTGAATAAACCACTCGCTGCCGTGGTGCGCACGCCCGCCGTGTCCACCAGGTCTTTGAGGGCGATCGGGATACCGTGGAGCGGGCCCTTCCAACGGCCTCGCTGGATCTCTGCTTCCGCTGCACGAGCATCGACCAGCGCGGAGTCGGCCGTGACGGTGATGAAAGCGTTCAGCTTGGGATTGAGCTGTTCAATGCGACCGAGACACGCTTTCGTCAACTCCACGGGAGAGACATTTTTGCTGCGCACCAGTTCAGCTGCTTCGGAGAGAGTGAGCGACGAGAGACTTGCATTGTTGGCAACCGGTTGAGCNNAAAGCTGTTTTCACAAACAACCTGCGAGACAAATGCGCAATTCTCATGCGGCCCTCCTCTGCGCGAAACCTGGACGCCAGGAAGAGAGTGTTGCGAGCGCCCGCGTGCCACTGCTTGCTTATCACATCTCGTGAAACTCTACACGATAAATCCACTCGAGTCTTCTGCGCTCCGACTATCGGAGCTTCTTGCACAAAGGGCTTTACCCTTGGGGGCAAGGCGAGTAGCATTCCCCAGCACGGGAGAGACTTTGATGAACTACTCAATTCTGGCCATACTTTCCGGTTGTGTGCTCCTGCTTGCTAGCGCCGCCGCGCAGACCAAGCCCGTATCGTGGACAACTCCATCGGCCGCGGAAATCAACGCGATTTATCCCGAGGTGGAGTCCCTCTACTTCGATCTCCATCGAACCCCCGAGCTGGCCATGCATGAGCAGCAAACGGCAGCCAAGCTGGCGGATCGCGTCAAGGCAATGGGATATGAAGTGACGACGGGCGTGGGCGGCACCGGAGTGGTCGCTGTGCTGCGCAACGGCAAGGGTCCCACCGTACTTTTGCGCACTGACATGGACGCCCTTCCGATCGCAGAAGAAACAGGGTTGTCGTTTGCCAGTCATGTCGTCGTTAAGAGCGATTCTGGAACGTCGATCCCAGTTATGCATGCTTGCGGTCATGATATCCACATGTCCAGTTGGGTCGGCACCGCCAAACTGATGGCAACAAATCGAGATCGGTGGCGTGGCACTTTGGTTCTCATCGGCCAACCGGCCGAAGAGACAGGCGAAGGAGCCGCCGCCATGATCAAGGACGGCTTACTTACACGTTTCCCGAAGCCCGACTTCGCCCTGGCCATTCATGACAGTGCTGTTCAGCCGGTCGGACAGATTGGCTTTACTCCGGGTTACGCGCTGGCTGCCGCTGACTCGGTGGACATCACCATTTTCGGGAAGGGCGGCCACGGCGGGCGGCCTCAGAACACGATTGATCCCGTTGTAATTGCTGCTCGCACGGTCCTCGCCTTGCAAACCATTGTTTCGCGCGAGAACAATCCTTTCGATCCTGTCGTCATTACTGTCGGCACGATCCACGGCGGCACCAAGAACAGCATCATCCCGGGCGAGGTCAAGCTGCAACTCACTGTGCGCACGTACAAGCCAGAAGTGCGAAAGCGCGTGCTGGCATCCATCGAACGCGTCGCCAAAGGCGAAGCCATGGCCAGCGGCGCTCCCAAGGAGCCGCTCGTGAAGGTGACGCCTGCTGCGAATGCCATGTATAACGATCCCGAGCTGACCAACCGCTTGGTTGCCAAATTGCGGGGTGTCCTGGGCCAGGCGAATGTGGTTCAGGTTGAGCCCACCATGGTGTTCGAAGACTTCGCGGAATTCAACCTTGCCGGCATACCCTCTGCCGATTTCTGGGTCGGCGCGGTTGAACCTGACAAGTTCGCTGCTGCCCAGCAGTCCGGCGCAGACCTCCCGCAGCTCCATTCGTCCACGTGGGCTCCTGACTATACGCCTACTCTCAAGACGGTAATGACTGTCGAAACAACGGAATTGCTGGAATTGCTGGGACACTAACCTGCGGTAGTCATGGGCACTTCGAACAAGCGGATGCCGCAAACTTATGCGCATTGCATTCGGCGCGTGCCTCGTCATTTTCCCACGATCGCCTGGTGATTAACGCGCTGACATGCTGAGATGGGGAAAAATGGAACGTTAGGGGATGCCCCTCAGGTTGTTGGTAAAGAAGCTCGCCGTTTGCCGAGGTCCGATCACAATGCCGATTCAGCCCTCAGACTAACCTCATCACCTAGCAGGATCTCGGGCGGCGAGCAGCGGCGGTATGGTTGGCGGAGGGCGGCGGTGCTGGGTGGCTTGTTCGTAACCGTAGCCAATCTCGACCAATAGCTTCTCGGACCATGGTCTGCCGAGGAATTCGATGCCCAGCGGGACGCCGAGCGGGGCCGTCGGAGTTGGGGATGAAAATCCGCCTGGTACGACAATGGAAGGAAAGCCGGTCACTGATCCAAGAGCGCCGTTGCGCTCCACCTGGGTCTCCCCAATGGGCACCACAAGCCGCTTCTGATGCGGGAACATTATCGCATCGAGTCGCTCATCAGCCATGATCTTTATGACACGCTGCTGCAACTCGGAGCGCTTCTGAAGACGCAGGCGATAGCTGTCGTCCATCTCGAGACCTTGTGCTTTCGTGATGTTGTCCCGGATGTTCGGATGAAACTTGCCGGAGGAGATGATCTCCTCGAGCGATTTAACGGGCGTGTTGCCCGCGGCAAGATAAGCGTTGATTGCCGGCTTAAATTCGTACAGATGAACGCTGATATCAGAGGAAATCTTTCCGCTATCGAGATCTGGGGTGTTCAGCTCGACTACCGTTGCGCCAGACCTCTTCAGATCCTCGACCGCTTGGCTCGCGATACTATTGACCTCGCCGTTGATGGGTGCAACGCCGAAGAAACTGCGTAATACGCCGATGCGCTTGCCCTGCAGACCATTGGCCTTCAGGAATTTTGTGTAGTCCTCCTCGGTATTCCCGACGCTCCATGCCGTCGCCGGATCGTTAGGGTCATAGCCGACGAGCACGTTTAACATCTTCGCCGCGTCAGTAACGGTGCGGGCGAGCGGACCAGCGGCATCCTGGGTGAATGAGTACGGGATAATACCGGCTCGGCTGACGAGACCGAGCGTCGGGCGAATACCCACGACGCTGTTCGCCGACGCTGGTGATCGGATGGAGTTGACGGTGTCGGTGCCAATGCCCGCAATCGCAAAATTGGCAGCCACACCCGCGCCGGTACCACCACTCGACCCGCCAGGCGTGCGGGTTAGGTCATAGGGATTGAGGGTCTGCCCTTGGATCGAGCTAACCGTTTCACCCCAGATCGCGAACTCGTGCAGGTTGACCTTAGCGAGGATGATTGCGCCCGCGCTGCGCAATTTCTGAGTAATTGCCGCATCGGTGACGGGAGTGTATCCCGCCAAGCTGAGCGAGCCGCCCGTGGTCGGCATGTCATTCGTGTTGACATTGTCTTTCAACAGCACTGGGATTCCATGGAGCGGGCCGACGAACTTCCCGGTCTTGCGGAAATGTTCATCTAGCGCGGCCGCCTCTTCCAAGGCCCGCGGATTGAGAAAGATCACCACATTGAGCTTCGGGCCCACCTGGTCGCAGGCCCGGATGCGCTCCAGATAAGCCTGCACCAACCTTACGGATGTGAGAGCGCCGGACTTGTACGCCGCGTGCACATCGCTGATCGTGGCCTCATCGACCTGAAATGGTTTGACTGAATTCTGCGCACCAGCGCCGTTCGCCATCAACATGACCGTCCCAAACATCAAAAGGCGCAGGAATTTCATATGAACTCCCATCGCGGCTAATTTTTAATCCAACCGGGCTGGATACGCGCGCTCTCTTCATTTACCTGCTGCCGCCCCTGGGCGACTCGTGAAAGTTTATCAATCGGTTGGGGAACCCTTTCCCGCGGCTAAGTCTACATGGCGCCTTGGGAGGACTTGGCGGCGATGTAGATGTCCTTGAGGTCGGATCGTTCCAAAATATGGGAGGCACCATCTTCTCTACTGAGGGACTCCAAGATACTCACCGCTTCGCGGTACTGAGGAGTCGCTTGATTGCTCCTCCCCAATTTGTCGAGTGCCTGCCCCATGAGGTAGTGGGCGCAGGCCTGTTCGACCAGCAAGCCGAGCTTTTCGGCGAGCTTGATCGTGCGGTCTAATTCTTGTTGCGCTTCGGCCGGTTTCTTGGTCGCCAGTAGGGCCTCAGCTAGATAGATCGACGATTGCAC
Source organism: Acidobacteriaceae bacterium (assembly GCA_003152795.1). Lineage (GTDB taxonomy): Bacteria > Acidobacteriota > Terriglobia > Terriglobales > Acidobacteriaceae > Acidiflorens. The sequence continues at coordinate 8,964 of PMBA01000441.1, forward strand.
CGAGCCCGCCTTCAGTCCCAGCGAATCGAACTCCTCTATCTGCTTTTTCAAGACAGGTATCGCAGAAGTCGAGCGGCCTTGAACGACATCGAGCTTCGCCAGGTTGAAGCGTGAGTTGGCCAACAGTATGCGGCTTTTCGACTTGGTCGCAACCTGCAACGCTTCTTCGTATTGCTGCCTGGCAATACTGTAATCGCCACGGTAGAAGTAGCTGTCACCGAGTTGATCCAAGACCTGGGCCAACACGGTGTCGTTCTTGACCTCGATGGCAAGCTTTATAGCATCTCTCAGGCTCTTCTGTCCCTCATCCCAACGGCCCACTTCCGAGAGCGCGTTGCCATAGCGACCCGTCGCTTCAACCATTAACCAAGTGTGATCGTTGGTCTGCTGAAAGTCTTTCAGCGACTCCTGTAATGCACTCAGCGCCGAACCATACTTACCTTGTAAGGTGAACAGGGCCCCCAGACCGCTGGAATTAACCGCCACTCCGTTCCGGTCTCCACTGTTTCTTGCAATCTCCAGCGCCTTGAGATACTGCTTCACCGCCGTGTCGTACTGGCCCAGGTCGACGTTGGTCTCAGCCAGATTCTGAAGTGATTGCGCCATATCGTCCGTGAGTTTTAGTTTCTCTCGGATTTGATACGCCTGCTGGTAAGAAGTGAGCGCGTCCTGGAAGTTGTCCATGTAGCTGCGGATTGAACCGACATTGTTCAGGCACAGGGCCTGGTTCGCTTCGTCGCCCAGATCGCGAAAGAGTGTCAGCGCGTCGGTGGTGCTTTTGAGCGCCTCCGCGTACTTGGCATGGTCCGCATAATACGATCCCATGTTCATGAGAATCAGCGCGGTGCCATGTTTGTCGCCAATGTGCTGGTAAACAGCTAAGGATGCTTTGTAGTTGGTCAGCGCCTCGCTGGAATTTCCGAGCTTATCTTGCACTCTGGCGATATTATTCAAGCTGCTGGCAACGCCTTTCTCCAAACCCAGCTTCTTGCGGATCTCCAAGGCTCCGGCATAGTTCTTCAGAGCTTCATCAAGCTTGTTCAAGGCCTGATAGGCATGGCCCAGTTGTATTTCGACTGATGCCTTCGTCTCTTCATTGCCAAACTGGGTTGCCAGGCTGTACGCAGAATTCAAGAAGTCGAGCCCTGCCTGTGGATTGCCCGCTTCGATTTCCACCCTGCCGCTGGCCAGCAACACATCGACGTTCTTTGAATCGGCAGATCGAACCCGCGTTAGCCTCTTCCTGGCCTCGTCGTAGTTGCTGACCTGTTCATAGAGTCCAGCCAACATGCACTGCGCATCAGCGTCGTTGGGGGTACCCAGCGTTAACTTCTCGTACGCCGAAATCGCCGCCGCCGTGTCGTTCATGATCAAATCGTGATTTGCATCGATCAGGTACTTCTCCTGTGTCGGCAGGTTGTCACTCAACGTCACCGCACGACGAGAAGCCTGCTCCGCCCTGTCGTCGAAACCCAAGCTGTGATAAGACAGCGCCAGTTTCGAATAAGCCATCGCGAAACTGTGATCCTCGGCAACGGCATCTTCAAATTTCTTGGCTGCGTCCTGGTCCTTGCCGGAACGTGAGAGTTGCAGTGCCTCGTTGTAGGCGCGCAGAGCCGGAACCGATTTGGTCATCACGAACGGCGTCTGAGATTGGAGCTCTTTTAGGATCTCGGGCGATGAGGCCAGCATCTGGCGCAATTCATCCGCCAGCTTGCTCAGACCAGTGAGTAGGTCCTTATCGCTGTCGACTTCGGTCGCGATATGGTATTGGCGGTCATTCGTCAGATCTCTGATTGTCGAGTTCACGCGAATCCGATCACCAGCCCTGACGTACTGTCCAAAGACGACTGTGTCAGCGTTAGTGAATTCAGCAATGCGTTTGAGTTCCGAAGGGTCGAGCTGCGATTGTGGAGAGATGTGCAAATCGTGCAGCACCTGTTGCAAGCGTCCAGGAGAGACCGAGTGCAGGTGCGCCGATTGGCCGATGTCAGTGCTCAAGTTCTCTGACAGGCTGGACGAAAGCCAGTCGAGACTGGGGTCTCCCGAATCGTTATGAAAAGGGATGACGGCTAGCGACATCACCGACCCTGGCTTCCCCTGCGACTCTCCATTAAAGCGTTGGATCCGGTAGCGAACCCCAAAGTATGTTCCCACAGCCAGCACCAGGGCAACAACTCCTGCCCCAAGCCACTTCCAGTTAAAGCGCGTCTCTGCAAGGAACGCATCCGTTTGGGTCGCCTTCTCGGGAGCGACGATTGAGCGGCCTGAAGGCGTTCTCTTCCCCTGCCAAACTTCGATCTCTTCGACCAGTTCCTGAATCGAGGCGAAGCGCGCGGCGGGATCCCGCTCCAGGCACTTGCTCACGATCCCGCTCAACGCCTCGGGAATATGAGCGTCAATATTCGATACCGGAATTGGGCGCGTCTGGGTCCGTTTGATGAGGCTGGCCAGAGCGCTCTCGGCTGCAAAGGGCATCTTGCCCGTCAGCATTTCGTAAAAAATCAGACCGAGCGCGAAGATGTCGGAACGTTGATCGAGCTCTACGCCCAGAGCCTGCTCCGGCGACATGT
>PMBA01000258.1:0-14825 GCA_003152795.1 Acidobacteriaceae bacterium
GCGGGGGAGCGGTTCGCCAGGCTCATACTGGAAATTCAGGCGCTCGCGTTCCACCACCAGCGGGCGGTTATGCACCTGGGTGTGAATGTTTCCGATGTACTCGCCGATGATGCCCATGAACAGAAGCTGGAGCGATCCCAGAAAAAACATCCCGATGGCGATGGGCGCAATGCCCAAAGTGAACTCATGCCAGAACAATAGCTTGTATGCAAAGTAGGCCATGCCGCCCAGTAAAGAGAGCAGCGATCCGACAAACCCCGAGAACGTGACCAGGCGCAGTGGAACCTTGGAGAGTTTGGTGATGCCGAGCATGGCAAGATCGTAGAGGGTGTAGAAATTGTTCTTGGACTTCCCACTCTTACGCCGCTGCTGCACATACTCTACTTCGGTGTGGGGAAGGCCGATCTCGGCGATCATGCCCCGGAAATAGGGATAGGGATCGCCAAACTGACGGACGAGGTCGATGACCTGTCGATCATAGAGCCCGAAGCCGGTGAAGTTTTCGTAGGTCTCGATGTCGTCGGAGAGACGGTTGACCAGTCGGTAGAACAGTTTCCGCACCAGAAACATCGGTGCGGCCTCGTGGCTCTGATGCTTGACCCCGATCACAATCGGTGTGCCTTTTTCCCACTCCTCGAGCAGTTGCGCCAGAACTTCGGGCGGGTCCTGCAGATCCGACATGAGGACAATCACAGCATCGCCACGGGCTTGCAGCAGCGCATGCATCGGGGAACGGACGTGTCCGAAGTTGCGCGCATTGCGGATCACCTTAACGTTCGAGTCCGCGGCCGCGATCTCGCTGAGGACAGTAAAGGTCGTGTCGCGCGACGCGTTGTCGATGAAGATGTGCTCGTAGCGGTACGTTCCGAGGGTCAGCATCAGCTCACGCACGCGCTCGTAAACTTCGCGGACGTTGCCTTCCTCGTTGAAGCACGGTGTCACTACGCTGATGGTTTTCATTTCGTGAAAAGCCTCACTTGCGGCCGCCCGCTGTTGCCGCGCGCGCAGCGCCTTGGGGTGGCAGACCCCGGTGGTAGATCAGTTCGGTGAGCGACGGAATGTTGGCATACGGGCTGTCAATCGCGTCGATCATGATGGGCTGATCTTTGGGCACGGGTTTCAGGATGACTTCGCCCCGCATCAGTTCGCGGCAGGAGATTTGTCCCTGCTGCAGAGGAATCGCCAGATAGACGTCGGCATCCTGAAGAACGTGGCCAACTGGAAGATCGTGCTTTGCGTAAACCCCGCGAACGAGCGAGTCCAGATAGGCAACTTCCTTTTGCGGAGGCAGACGCTTCTGTGTTCCCGGAGCGCCGCACATTCTCTTGGCGCGTTGAAAAGCCTTGAACCAGGTGTCGACCTGCTCCGGCACCGAGCAGTAGGGAGAAACAGTCATGCCCTCGGTTTGAATGTCGACATGGCGCTCGAAAGTCCGCGCGCCTTTCGCATAGGCCATCAGCATCGACGAAGTCCAGTCACGGTACTCGTGCGTGGAAAAGCCGATGGTGTGATTGGGATAGCGGCTGCGGAGATAGTCGATCTGGTTGAGTTCGATGTCGCAATCTTCAGAAGGATACAGCGAGACGCAGTGGTTAATGGCCAGCGGGATATGACGATTGTCGAAGAACGTGACCAGGTCGTCGATGTCCTTCAGAGAAGAGCCGCCAGTGGAGACAATGACCGGCTTCTTCGTCTTTGCTATCCTTTCAATCAATATCCAATCGTTGCAGTCCGAGCTCGCGATTTTGAGAATGGAAATGCCAAGCTCGCAGCAGAAGTCGACGGAACTCTCGTCGAAGGGAGTTGCCATCGGGATGCAGCTGGCGGCGCGGACGGCTTGCACCAGGGTGGCGAAATCCTCTGGTTGCAGGCGCGTGTCGAGCGTTTTCTTGATGTAGCGGATGTCGTCGCGCTGGCGAAAATCCCGATGAATGAAGCTGTCGACATCGCGTAATTGCAGCTTGATCGCAGCCCGTACGTTGTTGAAGCGCACCACCTGCGCATAGTTACTGATGATCTTCAGGCCTCGCTGCACGTCGCCCAGGTGGTTATTGGCCACTTCGAGCACGAATAACTCGTCGAATATATCATTGCCAGTCATGATGTTACTTGCACGCCCCGTTCGTCGCGCCCTCGCGTTCCAGGGCACGGCCTATTTGTATGGTAATGTCCTTATTCCTTGATCATATTGTCCATTAGTTCAGTCTCACCCAGGAAAGGGTACATGTCCTCTAGTTCAGGAGAGACGATCCGCCCATCGGGTAACTGCCGCGCCCGCGAGCGCGGCTCGAATTCCTGGTGTGGGTCGAGTACAACGTCAATGAGTGCTGGCCCTTCGGCCGCCAGCGCCAGGTCAATTTGGCTTAGCTGCGACTGGCGGTCCACGCGAGTCGATGGAATGCCGTAGGCGCAGGCTATCTTGACCATGTCCGGGAGGGAAACGCCGCTCGCAGCGCTCTCTCCGGTCAAACGGCCGAAGAAGCTGGATTCCGTCATCCGCATGGAAAGGTAGCCGGAGTTATTCAGGACGAAAATCTTCAGGGGTAAGTGGTGATGGACGACAGTTTGTAGCTCCTGAATGTTCATTTGAATGCTGCCGTCTCCAGCCACGCAGATCACACGCTTGCCGGGATGGGCGAAAGCCGCTCCGATGGCTGCGGGCAGGTCGTAACCCATGGAAGCGGATCCGGAGTTGGAAAAGAGCCGTTGGTTCTTGCGCAAACGCATGGTCTGGAAAGGCACGATGCAGGCGCTTGCATTGCCGCAGACGATGACATCGTCGTCGGCGAGTCGCGCCGACAGTTGCTCGATAAAGTAGTAAGGGTTCAACGGCGGCCCGGGTTGGCGCTGGCGATCATGGACGACCGGGTAGCGTCGGACGCGCTCGCGACACCAGGCGAGCCACGGCGCGTGAACCCCGGCGTGGTTGTTGTTGGTGTCACACTGGCGCAGGAGTTCCCGCAGAAAGCGTTTGAGGTCGCAGTGGATGGCCCTGTCCGGCCGGATGGTGGGTTTCCTGAACTCCGCGGTGTCGATATCAACCTGTATCTTGAAAGCATGCGGCGCGAACGACTGCCAGTTGTAACTGGTTTGGCGGATGTTGAGGCGCGATCCCAGGATCAATAGAAGGTCGGCATTTTGTACCGTGAAGTTTCCGGCGCGATCGCCGATGGTGCCCTGGCGCCCGCAAAAGAGGGGATCGCCGGAGGCGATGAGGTCATGCGTCCAGGCGGTGGTGACGGGCACGCCGAGGCGGTGAACAAGTTCGTCGAATTCGGCGGCGGCATGGGCGGCGCGCACGCCGGTGCCGGCAAGGATTGCCGGACGCTTTGCGTGTTTGATGCGGTCGAGGACTTCATGGCAAGCGGAACTCAGCTGGGAAGCATCGCACTGCGGATTGGGTTGTGCGGCATCGTCCTCCGCCGGATCGTAGGCGAGAAGCGTGGCGGGATCGACCGGCGCGGCTTGCACATCAACCGGAATATCGAGCCAGCAAGGACCGGGGCGTCCGCTTTGTGCCAGGTGCCAGGCCCGCTCCAGGTGATAGCGGACGGTTAGGGGATCGTCGATCATCACCGCGTACTTGGTGATGTTCTTGACCATGGCGATGATGTCGGCCTCCTGGTCTCCGAGTTGACGCAGGCCGGTGATCCCCTGGGCCCGCATGCAGGTTTCGCGCTTGACCTGGCCGGAAACGACGAGCATCGGGATGGAGTCGGTCCACGCCCCGAAAACTCCGTTCATCGCGTTGATACCGCCGGGCCCGGTGGTGACGTTGACCACGCCCGGTAGATCGCTGAGGCGGGCATAGGCTTCGGCGGCCATCGCGGAAGCTTGTTCGTGGTGATTGCACACGTACTGAATGCGCGGCTCCTTGCCAATGGAGTCGTTGAGGTGCATGGCGCCGCCGCCGGTGACCAGGAAAATGTGGCGCACTCCCCAATCGGCAAGCTGCCCGACGATGTAGTCGGCAAGCTTCATGAGCGGCGGCCCTCCGAGTCCACTGCCGAGTCAACGGTGGAGTGGGCCACCTCATGCGAGTTCTGAAGCAATGAGAGAACCGGATTCCTTAGTCCGAGGCGCCGGATTTGCGTGCCGATCTCGTTGTTGTGAAGCAAGGTCGCGATGATGACCGGCATGCTGGCATCGGCGATTTCCTGCTGACCTAGTTCCTCCGGACCGATGATGTGTGCGCCCGCCAGCATCTTGCCTCGCAGAATGGGGTTGTTGTCCACCACCGCGCGGACTTCAACCTGCGCGAGACAGGGAAGAGCGAGCAGCTTCATCGCGAATTGCCCTGCACCCCAAAGAACCACGCGCCGGGTGTTTGCCAGTTGGTTCGCCAGGTGATGGTTGATCCTTTCCATCTGCTCGGTGGAATGTCGGATATAGGCAGCGATCCGGGACGGCAACTCCTGATCGCAAACCACCATGTGTTCGTCCGCCCTTCCTCCGTTGTCGCGGAAGAGTCCGAAAACTGCCGGGTACAGCGTGTCTTCCGCAGTCTGGATAGTTTTCTGTTGCACCACGGTGGGTTGGAAGCCGAAGCGGCGGCCGGTGTTTTCGAGCGCGCGCGCCGAAAAGTGGTTGATGTGCTCGGTATTGAATTCCTGGAACGGCGCGTAGAGATAGTCGTCGTAACGACTTGCATCGGGAGTTTCCAGATACAAATAGCCACCCGGCGCCAGCAGACGGCGGGCGGCGGTGAAGAATGCCGGAATGTCGTAGATGTGTTCGAGCACGTGGCTGAACACGACACAATCAAATTTTGGCAGGTGTGCCGGCGCCGAGGCGGCCGAGATTGATCCAACGTAGGCCTCAAAGCCACGTTCGCGGCACGCAGCCGCGCTTCGCGGCGAAGGATCGAGCCCGGCAACGGCGGTGAATCCCTGGTCGCGGAGGGCAGTCAGCAGCCCGCCCGTGGCGCAACCGGCGTCCAGAATGCTGGCGGCTCGCGAAGGCAACGCGCGGGCGATGTCGGAGGCAGTGGTGCTGAGTCGAGCCGCGTCGTATGGGGAAATACCGCTCCCGGTCGCGGTCGCCGAGTCGTCGTACTTCGACCACTCGCAATAGAAACGATCGTAGTCGCGCTGGGTAGCGGCGGGATCGGCGTATACGAAGCCGCAGCGCCGGCACACCGCGACGTTGTACTCGCTGGCCAGGGGATAGCCGTCGGGAACGATGAACCGCTGGTGATGGCTGACCGTATATCCGGTTGCCCCGCAGGCGCCGCAGGCGCGATGGGGCTGAGGACTCAGAGTAGCGGCGCTATGCATGGGACCCTCGTGCGGTAACTGCGGTGGTGAAAATCCCCGGTTCGGAAAATGCATTTCCCAAAAACCAGGCGTGGGTGCGGCAGATGGCTTCACGCAGCGGCACCTCGACGCGAAGCCCCAGTTCCTCGCGTGCTCTAGCCGTGCAGGGCACGTAGCGGTGTACGGGGGCGCCGGGCGCCGCCATCGAAGCGATGTCGACGTCAACTTCCGGTGGCTGTGCGGCGGCGACCTCGCGCGCAAGTGTGGCGATGTTCAGGGCTTCTTCGGAGCCGACGTTATAGGCCCGGCGCGGTTGTCCCCGGAAAAGAATGGTCCAGAGCCACACCACCAGATCGGACGCGTAAAGATAGGATCGCACCGGGGAGCCGTCGCCCTGGACGCGAATCGTACGATCGTGCAGACGATCGGCGATGAAGTTGCCGATGGCGAAGTGCGCGTCCAGCCTCATGTAGGGGCCGGCGAAAGCGAAGCAGCGCGCCACCGTGGTTGCAAAGCGCGGAGAACTAGCCAGCGCGCACAGTAGCTCCGCGGCCCGTTTCCCTTCAGCGTAGGCATTTGCCGGGTCGAGAGGATCGGGCCCGCCGTTAAAAGACTCACTCATGTGGGTAAGTTGCGGCGGCTGCTTGCCATAGACCGCGCCCGAACTGACGAACAGAAACCTGGCGGCCGAACTGGCGATGGAGAACTGCAGGGCGCGGCGCGTGCCTTCGACTATGGTGTCGAACATCACGCGGGGGGCTTCGCTGTTCAGCGTGGCGCTGGCTTCGGTCGCGGCATGAATGACGTGTGAAAAGGCGCCTTGAGGAAAGTCGCCGTGCCGAACGTCGGCGGCGTGCAGGCTGATGGCTGGATCCTGCGCCAGGTGCGGCGCTTTTTGAGCCAGCAGCTCCGGATGCCGGGACAGTCCAACCGCGCGGGCATTGAGATTCATCCGGCGGTTCGCCCAGGCAAAGCTCTCCAGCAGCCAGCAGCCGAAAAATCCGGTGGCCCCCGTGATCAGGATGCGCTGGCCGCGCAGTTCATGCCAAAGAGGCTCGGTGCGCGCGAGGATGTGATTGAGATCGTCGGTCAGACGGTTGCTTGCGACTGCTTGATTCATGGTTGCGTGACTCATGGTTGCGTGGCCTAAGCTCCGCGAACGGCGGAGGCTGCCTTCGGGATCTGATGGAAAGTCTCCGCCATGTAATCGATCATCGCTTGCGTGATGCCGGGGTAGAGGCCGATCCAGAAAACGCTGTTCATTACAAAGTCGGTGTTCCGCAAGTCGCCAATCACCCGCCGTTGAATGTCGCGATAGGCGGGTTGGCGCAGCAGGTTGCCGCCAAAGAGCAGGCGGGTAGCGATGTTCCGAGACTCCAGAAAACGCACCACCTGGCTGCGGGTGGCCGGCGAACCCGGACGAATCGCTAAAGGAAAACCGAACCAGCTTGGGTCCGAATGCGTGGTGGCTTCGGGCAAAATGAAAATGTCGTCGAGATCGCTCAGGGCGGCGTGAAGTTTGGCGAAGTTTGCCCGCCGGGCCGCGATGAAATCAGGCAACTTCTTCAGTTGCGCGACTCCAACCGCGGCTTGCAGGTCGGTTGCTTTCAGGTTGTAGCCGATGTGGCTGTAGATATATTTGTGGTCGTATCCGCTGGGCAGGTCGCCCAGTTTCCATTCAAAGCGGCAACCGCAGGTGTTGGATTTTCCCGGATCGCACCAGCAGTCCCGGCCCCAGTCGCGAAATGACTCGGCCAGTTTCTTGAGTGCGGGAGACTGGGTGAGCACGCATCCGCCCTCGCCCATGGTGATGTGGTGCGCGGGATAGAAACTGGTCGTCGAGAGGTGGCCGAACGTGCCAACCCCGCGCCCCTGGTAGAGCGATCCGACGGCATCGCAACAATCCTCGATCACCCAGAGATTGTGTTTATTTGCCAGCGCCATGACGGCATCGACGTCAAACGGGTTACCGAGCGTGTGCGCCAGCATGATGGCTTTCGTTCGATCGGAAACGGCGGCTTCAAGTTGAGTGCCATCGACGTTGTAAGTGGGTAGCTGAACGTCGACAAAGACCGGGATGAGCCCGTTCTGAATGATCGGGTTGACCGTCGTCGGAAATCCGGCGGCCACGGTGATAACTTCGTCTCCGGCCGTGAGCCTTCGATCGCCGAGCGACGGCGAGGTAAGGCACGAAAGAGCCGCGAGGTTGGCGGAGGATCCGGAATTAACCAGCGAGGCGCAGCGCACGCCCATGAAAGCGGCAAATTCGCGTTCAAACTGGGCGGCAAAGCGCCCGGTGGTGAGCCACGCATCAAGCGAGGCTTCCACCAGAAGTTCAAGCTCGGTGCTGTCCAGAACTTTTCCCGAGACCGGGACGCTGCTCTGGCCGGGCACGAATGCCTGCGGAGCCAGTGCGGCGTCGTAGTACTGCTTCACGAGCGCACCGATTTCTTTGCGGAGCTCGCCGGCAGTTTTGGTCGTTGCCGTTGTCATTGTCATCGCCGGGTTATCCCTTGCCTGCGTGGGCCATCGCGGCGGGCGCGCCCAGGAACTCGCGATACCAGGCGAGGGTGCGATCCAGGCCGGATTCGAGAGTGAACTGTGGCCGCCAGTTAAGCTGGGTGCGGGCGCGCTCGGCGCTCAGGAACTGATGGCGAATTTCGTTGCTCGCCTGGTTGAGCACTTCAGGGCGCAAAGGCGACTTCATCTTCCGCAGGATCAGTTCCACCATTTCCAGCACGCTGACTTGGCTTTCATTGGAAAAATTAAAAGCCTGGCCGCGGAGCCCGGCATCGCAGGCGAGGCGCTCGGCCAGCAGCATGTAGGCGGCTGCGCCATCTTCGATGTAGAAATAGTCGCGGACAAAATTGCCATCGGACCGCACCACCGGCCGTTCGCCGCGAATCACGGAACGAATCGTGCCCGGGACCACGCGATTCCAGTTCAAATCGCCGCCACCATAGAAATTCCCGCAACGTGTGATCGCAACCGGCAGGTTATAGCTGGCGGCGTAGGTCTGCGCGATCAGATCGGCGCAGGACTTGCTGACATCGTAGGGATGACGGCCTTGCAAAGGCATCGTCTCGTTGTATGGCAGGTGCTCCTGATCGCCGTATGCCTTATCCGAGGACGCCACGATAATCGACGAGACTCTTGGCGAGCGCCGGCAAGCCTCGAGCAGATTCCAGGTGCCCTCGATGTTCGTCGAGAAGGTCGAGACCGGGTTGCGATTGGCGATGCCAACGATGGTTTGCGCCGCCAGGTGAAACACGACCTCAACTTCGTACTCGCCGAGGGTGCGCTCCAGCAGATCGCGGTCGACGATATCTCCGCGCACCGTGTTGACTTGCTCAATCCGGCGGCTGCGAACGACTTCGCTTTGTGGAACCCAGTCGCGCACCAGGCACACAACATTCGACCCGGCGTCAATCAGTTGCCCGACCAGCCACGACCCAAGCAGCCCCGTGCCGCCGGTGACCATGACCGGGCGATCTCGCCAAAATGAATTCATTCCGTCCACACTTTCCAGGGGGTCTGCTCGCTCGCCCAGAGTTCGTTCAGGTACTGGTATTCGCGGTAGGTGTCCATGGCGTAGAAGAAGCCGTCATGGCGATAGGCCATGAGTTGGCCTTCACGCGCCAGTCGCTCCATGGGTTCACGTTCGAGGACGCATTCCGGGCCGTCGAGGTAGTCGAGCACTCGCCGGTTGAAGACAAAGAAGCCGGCGCTGATCAGGCCGTTTGCCTTGGGCTTCTCCATGAAGCGCTGGACCCGGCCCTGGGCGTCGGTTTCGAGCACTCCGAAGCGGGAGATGGGCGGCACCGATGTGACCGTTGCCAGGCGGCCGTGCTGGCGATGAAAGTCCAGCAGGCTGCTGATGTTGACGTCGCTCAGGCCGTCGCCGTAGGTGAGCAGAAACGTGTCGTCGTTACCGAGATAGCGGCCCACCCGCTGCAGGCGCCCACCCGTCATGGTATCCAACCCGGTATCGGCGAGGGTGACGGCGAAATTCTGTTCCTGATGCGCGCCCATGAATTCAACCTGCGATTGGCGGCCCAGGCAGATCTTGAAGTCACTGTTCATGGCTTCGTAGTTCAGGAAGTAATCCTTGATCATGTTGCCGCGATATCCAAGACACAGGATGAACTCGCGCATCCCGTAGTGGGCGTACATCTTCATGATGTGCCACAGGATGGGACGGCCCCCGATCTCCACCATCGGCTTGGGGCGGAATTCGGTCTCTTCCCGGAGACGGGTACCTAATCCACCGCACAGAACGACGACCTTCATAATCTGGTTTCCTGGCAGCGCCGCCGCTGCCCGGCCGCGCTTCATGTCTTCGAGACGTATCTGCAGGACTTAGCTTCTGACCTACCGGTCCGCAACTTCAGTTATCCCACACGCATGCGAGGAAGACAGAATTACGAAAGTCACCCGAAAGGCTTCAATTCGAGGAGAGTGATCCCAACCGATCACCCGGTGCTGCGCGGGGTCCGACTGCGGTCTGCGAACGAGATGTGGCGGTGTCCAAAGAAGCTGAATACGATTGCAAACACCAGAACGATGGCGCCGGCGATATACGGGGCGCTGCGGTCGTGGCCAGGTTGGCGGCGGATGATGCCGACGACCAACGGGAGCGCGGCTGCCGACAACACCATGCTGCCGGCATAAACCCCGAGGCAGCGGATCCACTCCCTGAGATAGTTGCCCTTAGTCTTGAATACAAACCACTTATATCCGAAGAAGGCGAACGTGATGCTGATCAGATTGGCGAGCAAACTAGCTACGACATACCCGTAGGAAAGCAGCGGGCTCAGCAGAAGTGTGAACAACGCGAAGCATCCGTAGCCAAAAATGGTGTTGCAGGCGCCCACCGCCAAATACCGAATCACAGTAAGCGCACTCGGACCTTTCTGGGTTGCAGTGGTTATGACTCCAGCGCCAGATACAGCTGGCAGGGATAGGTCAGACCCGGCCTGATGGTGAGGTGTCAACATCAGCATCATAGTAGCCGCATAAGCCGAGCGTCCGAAGGTTACTATCGTTACCCGTCACGATTGGGCGGGGGCGGCGGCTCGCTTGGGGAAGATGTTCCCGACGCGGCGAATCTCGGCGCCCACCGCTTTCAGTTTTTCTTCAATGTGCTCGTACCCACGGTCCAGGTGATACACGCGGTCGATGATGGTCTCGCCATCCGCGACCAGGGCGGCCAGCACCAGCGAGGCCGAGGCGCGCAGGTCCGACGCAAGCACCGCCGCTGCGCTCAGCGGAGTTCCGCCGCGCACAATCGCGCGCCGGCCTTCGATCTTGATGTTCGCGCCCATGCGGACCAGTTCCTGCGCGTGCATGAAGCGGTTCTCGAAAATGTTCTCCGTAATGATCGAAGTACCCGCGGCCTGGGTGGCGAGCGCCATGTATTGCGCCTGCATGTCGGTGGGGAAGCCGGGATATTCTTCGGTGTTCATGTCGGCGGCTTGCAGCGGCCGATCGCCCATGACGCGGACGGAATCGGCTTTTACCGCGGTCTTCACGCCGGTTTCCGCCAGCTTCTGCAGGATCGCGGCCAGGTGCCCGGGCTCGCACCCGGCGACGTTGACGTCCCCGCCCGTAAGGGCTCCGGCGATAATGAAGGTTCCCGCTTCGATGCGGTCCGGGATAATGCGGTGCCTGGCGCCATGCAATTTCGCGACTCCCTTCACTCGGATGGTGGACGTGCCGGCCCCTTGAATCCTGGCGCCCATGGCGTTGAGCAGTGCGGCCAGGTCTGCCACTTCAGGCTCACGAGCGCAGTTCTGCATGACCGTCTCGCCTTCGGCAAGCGTCGCCGCCATCAGCAGATCTTCGGTGCCGGTGACAGTAATTCTGTCGAAGACTATTTCCGCGCCACGGAGCCGGTCCGTCGTGGCCTCCACGTAGCCGTGCTCTTGCGTGATCTTCGCGCCCAGATGCTCCAGGCCTTTGATATGAAGGTCGATGGGCCGGGCGCCGATGGCGCATCCGCCGGGCAGCGATACCCGGGCCCGCCCGCAGCGCGCCACCAATGGTCCTAGCACCAGCGTCGAGGCGCGCATGGTCTTCACCAATTCATATGAGGCTTCGGGAGCGGCCAGCGTGCGCGCGCAGATTGTCGTACGGTGCTGGGCGCGCCCGTAGCCCAGTTCGACTTCCGCGCCCATCGCAGCCAGCAACTTGCGCGTGGTTTCAATGTCGCGCACCTGGGGGATGTTTTCCAGAATCACCGGTTCGTCGGTGAGCAGCGCCGCCGCCATACACGGGAGTGCAGCGTTCTTCGCGCCACTGATGCGGATCGTGCCGAGCAGCGGGTTGCCGCCGCGAATTACGAGTTTATCCATAGCTTGAATGTTTCCTGAAAAATTGCCACGCCGCTTTCATTCTAACTACGTTTGCAGGACACCTGCTGCTGGAAATCCAACTTGAACTCCGGCCGCGCGCTTTCCTTTGTCAAACTCTTGTGAAACTCTGCGCTCCCTGTGGTCACGTTCTGTCGCCGTTGCAATCTAAGACTCCGACCCACGCTTGGCCAGACTCATCGCTCGGCGCACTTGACCTTGCGACCTTTTCAGCGCAACCACAGCGTCGGCCCGGCTGACTCCAGTCTTGGCCATCACCATTGCTACCGAGACGCGGCCTCCGGCGGCGGCGAGGAACTTGCGCGCGGCTCGGTGATCGAGTCCGGCGGCTTTTTCCAGAATGCCTACTCCTCGCTCGATTAATTTTCTATTCTTCGGACTGACGTTGACCATCAGGTTCCCGTACACGTAGCCGAGACGCGTCATCGCCCCGGTCGTGAGCATGTTCAGGATCATTTTCTGCGCGGTGCCGGCCTTCATCCGCGTCGAGCCCGCGACAACTTCCGCGCCAACATCCGCGACGATGGCCAACTGTGCGGCTTTGCCGAGCGGCGATTTCGGGTTGCAGACGACGGCCACAGTGGTTGCGCCGTGCGCGCGCGCATATTGGATGGCGGCGATGGTGAACGGAGTGCGTCCGCTGGCGGCAATGCCTACGACCACATCTTTCCTTGCCGGCTTCTTTTTTGCCATCGCTTTGCGGCCTAGCTTGCGCGAGTCTTCGTCCGCTTCTACCGCTGCGGCCAGCGCTTTGGGGCCGCCCGCGATGATGAATTGCACCATCCGCGGGGCAACGTCAAACGTGGGCGGACATTCGACGGCATCCAGTGCCGCGATGCGTCCGCTGGTGCCCGTGCCCACGTAGATGAGGCGCCCGCCTTGGGAGAGCGCCGCCGCGATCAGATCGATGGCGCGCGCGATTTGCGGCAGGGAGCGCTTCACGGCGACCGCCACCTTGGCATCTTCGGCATTGATGATGCGGCTGATCTCGATTGCGGATTTGCGATCGAGATCGATGGAAGCGGAGTTCGCTTTCTCCGTGCTCAGGCGGCGGAGTTCTGCGCTCCTCCCTCCGCTGTTCAAGGCTCTTCGCTTCAAGCTTCCTTCCCCAGGGCTTCGATCGCGGCGTCGTGAAACGCCGGGCGCACCTGCTTGATCGCCTGATTCTGGCAGTCCGGCCACGTGCGATTGGTCAGCAAAACTATCGAAAGTTGGCGGTCGGGGTCGATCCACAGCGACGTGCCGGTATAACCGAGGTGTCCGAAGGAATGCGGCGAGAAGTACTCTCCCGATTGCGAGGGCGCCGAGGGCGTGTCCCAGCCCAGCCCTCGGGACGTGCCTTCCGGGGCGGGTTCCCGGCGCGAGAAAAGATCTACGGTTGTGGAGCGCAGGATGGGGTGTCCACCGTTGAGCATGGCGTGCGCGAAGATGGCCAGATTTTCGGCGGTAGAGAACAGCCCGGCGTGCCCGGCAATTCCGCCCAGCACGCTCGCGTTTTCGTCCTGCACCTCGCCCTGGATAATACGCTGCCGGAAGCTGCGATCGTCGGCGGTCGGCGGAATCGAGTTCTTCAAGGCCGGTGTGGGATTGAACGCGGTATGCGCCATGCCGAGCGGACCGAAGATTTCGCGCTGGCAGAATGCGGCGAGAGACTCGTCGGCGATGCGTTCGAGTGCGACGCCCAGCACGATGTAGCCGATGTCGCTGTATTCGGCGCGACTGCCGGGCGAGGCCGTTAGTGTGGCCGTGAAGGCAGATTGCAGAAGGTCTTCCCGGCTCTTGGCGCGCAAAAAAAGCTTCTCGTATGCGGGCAGGCCGGAGCTGTGTGCCAGCAACATGCGCAGCGTGATTTCGCGGCGGCGATGGTCATCGCCGGCGAATTCCGGGACGATCGCGGTGATTGGGGCTTCGAGATCGAGCAGGCCGCGCTCGTAGAGGATCATTGCCATCGCCGTGCTGGCGACGACTTTGGTGAGCGAGGCGAGGTCGAAAATGCTCTCGGTGCCGGCCTCCGGCGACGCGGGATCGTAGGTGAATCGGCCGAGTGCTTTGTAGGCGACGAGCTCTCCACTCAACGTGATGGCGAGCGAGCATGCCGGGAAGGCGTGGGTGGCGATTGCATTTTTCAGGATGTCGAATGCTCTGCGAAACCGCTCATCCTGCGCGGCGAAGTTGCGCACCAGGAAGGAAAAGCCGGACTCGCGATTGGGCAGCGTCAGGTTCAAGGGTGTTTTGCGAACTGATGGGTTTATAGCAAAGGCCGGAAGCAGAGGCAATCAGGGAGTTACTTTGAGAGCATTGTTTGTAACCTTCCGTCTTGAGCCGCGCCTCCGGCGTCATGTAGAGTCACAGCAGACGTGAAATACTTTCCAACATTCCTGCTGCTCTGCGGCCTCCTTGTTCCTGCCGTCGCCTTCTCTCAGACCGCGCTTGATTCCCGCCTCGCCCTTCTCGATCCCATCGTCAACCAAGCCATCGCCCAGCAACAGATTCCTGGAGCCGTCCTGATCGTCGGGCACGACGGGCAGGTGGTGTATCGCAAGGCTTATGGCAACCGGGCGATTGAGCCGCGGCCGGAGGCGATGACGCTCGATACCGTTTTTGATTGCGCCTCGCTCACCAAGGTCGTCGCAACGACCACGGCCATCATGCAGCTTTGGGAACTGGGAAAGCTCCGCATGAACGATCCGGTCGCGCAATACCTTCCCGAGTTTGGGCAGAATGGGAAACAGGATATTACGATCCGGCAGTTGCTGACGCACTACTCGGGGCTGCCCGAAGATCTCGAACTGGGGAAGAAATGGGAAGGCAAGGACACCGCGTATCGCATGGCATTTGAAGTCACGCCCGACCGGGCTCCAGGGTCGGCATTTGTCTACAGCGACATTAATTTCATCGTGCTGGGAGCGCTGGTGGAGCGGCTTGCCGGCGAACCGCTCGACCTGTACTCGGCACAGCACATCTTTGGACCGCTGGGAATGAACGAAACACGGTTCCTTCCCCCGCATTCCTGGGAGCCGCGAATCGCTCCGACCGAAGAGGACGAGAACCATCGCCTGCTGCGCGGAGTGGTGCATGATCCCACAGCTCGCCGCATGGCTGGCGTGGCGGGTCATGCAGGCCTATTCTCTACCGCGGACGATCTGGCGCTGTTTGCGCAAGCTCTGCTCGATGGCGGGCGCGGCATTCTGACTTCGGC
>PMBA01000258.1:14854-31611 GCA_003152795.1 Acidobacteriaceae bacterium
TCGTTGTGGATCGATCCGGCCACGAAAACCTATATCGTGCTCCTGACGAACGCGGTGCACATGAACACGGTGCACATGAACATGGTGCAAACGAACATGGTGCATAGGAACACGCTTTTGCCGAAGGAGAAGGGAAGCGCGGTTGCCCTGCGGACCAGGGTGGCGACCGCCGTGGCGGCCGCGCTGGCCCTCGATCCCTCCGAAGCCGAGAAGATGCGGGTGGCGTCGATCACCGGCTACAACGAAATGCAAAGCGCCGCGCGCAAGCTGCCGGTGCGAAATGGAACCGTGAAGACGGGAATTGACGTGCTCGAAGAGACCAGGTTTGCGGCCCTGCATCCGGCCAGGGGCGGGGCTCCGCGAAGCATCGGGCTGCTGACGAATCAGACCGGTGTTGACGCCGAAGGGCGGCGGACGCTTGATGTGCTGGCGAAGGTGCCGGGAATTTCGCTGGATGCGATCTTCAGTCCAGAACATGGTGTGACCGGAACCTTGGACACCACTGACATCGCAAATGCGAAGGATGCGGCAACCGGAATCGCGGTTTATAGCGTGTATGGGGCGAGCGACGCGGCGCGGCGCCCGCCGCTGGATGTTCTGAAGCGGCTGGATGCCGTGGTCATCGATCTGGCGGATGCGGGCGCGCGCTTTTACACCTACGAAACTACCACTGGATATTTTCTTGAAGCTGCCGCGAAGACGGGAATTGAGGTCGTGATTCTGGACCGTCCCAACCCGATTACCGGGTCGTTTGTGCAGGGGCCGGTTTCGGAATACGGCCGCGAGAGTTTTACGAATTATTTTCCCGTGCCCCCGCGTCATGGCATGACTCTGGCTGAGCTGGGGAAGATGTTTAACGCCGAGCGGCACATCGGGGCGCGGCTTGCCGTGGTTGCGATGGAAGGCTGGCAGCGGGGCGACTGGTTCGATTCGACCGGCTTGGGGTGGGTGAATCCTTCGCCCAACTTGCGCGACCTGACCGCGGCCACGCTCTACCCGGGTGTGGCGCTGATCGAAGGGACGAATGTCTCCGTAGGGCGCGGCACGGATACGCCGTTTGAAGTACTGGGCGCACCCTGGATCAAGGGCAGGGAATTGGCCGCCTACTTAAACGCGCGAGCGATTCAGAGTGTGCGCTTCGTGCCGGTTGTCTTTACTCCGTCGGCGAGTACCTTCTCCGGTCAACGATGTGAAGGCGTGAATCTGATTGTTCTGGATCGGAATACTCTGGACTCGCCGGAACTGGGCGTTGAGCTGGCGTCGGCGCTGCACCGCCTCTATCCCAACGATTTCAAACTGGAGCGAATGGCGGATCTGCTGGTGAATCAGGCAGTGTTCGACGCGCTCGCCGCGGGACAGGATCCGAGGCGGATTTCCGAGGACTGGCGCGAACCACTGCAGGGCTTTGTCCGCCTGCGAGAAAAATATTTGATCTACAAGTAGCCGCTTTCCAGCCCATGGTCCGGTCCCCACTCCTCAGCTACAATGGCCCTATACCCAAACTCGCCATGGCCGAAAATCTACTGCTGATTCCCAGTCCCTTTTACCGTTGTGCCGGTCCGAATTGTGGCGTGCTGAAAGGCGGAAGCGACCGCTGGTGGATCATGTGGAGCTCTTTTGGCGATTACAAATTCCCGGTGATGCATCTGGCGCCCTGGGATGAAAAATTGGCTCTGCAGGAAGGCGCTATGCATGTTTGCGGCGAGGGTTGCGCGCAGAAACTGCAGTCGCAGTTCATGGGGAATGTCTTGCAGAGCCGGGCGCGTGGCAATGGTGGTTAGGCCGGTGGGCGCAAGAATGGCGCAAGAATAGCGACGAATCGGTTCCTGGTGGCAGGTTCGCAGCTAACCGGAACCGCCGGTGGGCGCATCTGAGTTTGCAAGGGCGTTGCTAAATTATCCTGAAGAGGTAGGCTTGCGATGAGGATTCGGGTTGCTTCCACTTGGGTTTTGCTGTTGGCTGGGATCGCCGCGGCACAGTCGTCTCCGCCGCCGGACCCTGCCGCGCCTGCGCCGGATTCCGGAAAGCCCATGCTGACCATTCCCGCCGGCACCAGGGTTCCGCTATCGCTGAAGCAGGCAATCTCAACCAAAACGGCCAAGAACGGAGATCCGGTATACGCCGAGACTGCCTTTCCGTTCGTGGTCAACGACCGGGTCGTGATCCCGGCGGGCACCTACATTCAGGGAAAGGTCGAGCGCGTGCAGCGCGGTGGTCACATCAAGGGTCGCGCCGAAGTGCTGATCCACTTCACCTCGATGATCTATCCCAGCGGCTATACCGTGATGCTGGGGGGATCGGTCGAGAACACCCCTGGGGCGGAAAAGACCTCGATGAAGGATACCGAAGGGACGATTCGCCAGGACAGCGAAGCCGGAAGGAAAGCCAGGTCCGCTGCGGAGGGGGCAACCACGGGCGCCGTTATCGGCGCTGTGACCAACGGAGGCAAGGGCGCCGGAATCGGGGCAGGAGTGGGAGGAGTCGCCGGACTGGCGATTGGAATGCTCTCGCGGGGCGCCGATGTCAGGCTCGAGCCCGGGACCTCGATCGAAATGGAAATCCAGCGCGAAGTGATGGTGGATGCGAGCCGGGTTTCCTCCAGGCGTGAGGTCATTGTCCGCAACAGCGATTAGGACCGCGACCGCGTTAGCAACGGATCGCCACCCTTCTTGTTTCCGGGCAAGCGTGTCCTCGCCACACCAGCTATTTCAATACAAACATAGCGTTCACATGCGCCGTGACGGTGACGTTCTGGGGCGAGAACTCCTCGGTTGGCGCCGGGCTTTGTGCCATCGCCATGGGCATGGCGCGGAGCGGCATCGGTGCGCGCACGCGAGTGTTCTCGAAGGTATCGACGGAAGC
This sequence comes from Acidobacteriaceae bacterium, assembly GCA_003152795.1. GTDB lineage: Bacteria > Acidobacteriota > Terriglobia > Terriglobales > Acidobacteriaceae > Acidiflorens. The sequence goes on from PMBA01000258.1 coordinate 17,717, forward strand.
GTAGGAGAGTTCGCCGAGCGTGCGTCCGCTGGCGGAGGCCAAAGACTGCGCCGACGCCCGCGCCCGCCGGTAAGCGTCGGCGACGGCTTTGCTCTTGGCTTCGTCAGTCGAGTCCAGCGTGTAGCTGAGTGACTGGCTTTCCCCGACGCTGCCGTCGGCCAGTTGCTGGGTGACCGGACCGATCTTGGAAAAATCCTTGAGCTTCAGGCTGACGCTGGTCGTAACCTGGTAGCCGATGACTTTGTGCTTCGGGTTTTTCCAGTCGTACTGGGGGTTCACGGAGAAGAAACCAATTTCCGCGGACTTGGGGTCAATGTTATTGCTGCGCAGAACCTGCCGCGTGGACTCGGCTTGTTTGGCTGCCTGATCGTAGGCGTCTTTGGCGTTGTCGGCTTGGGCCGAGATATTGAATTGGATGAGCGCCGTATCCGGCGCGGTTTCAAACTTGCCGTCAGCGCCCACGAAAATCGTGTTGGGCATCGGGTTCAGGGTGGGGCCTTGCCCGATCGCCAGAGTACTCAGCACGACGACGGCGAAAAAAATGACAGTTGTCCTTTTCATCGTGATCTCTCCTGGATCGTCACGGAAACGAAAACCGAGTCTGAAGCTTCCCTTATACACCTCCGATGTTAGAACGCGCTGCGCTTCCCGCGTCGCCATCGAAAAAGGTTGAAGCCAGAAAATGCAGGGTGAGAAAGACGCCGTCGCAGACGCGCCAGCCGCGTTTCTGCCGGGAAGTGGAGCGTGCCAGTTGCCGCTCCAGAACAGAACCGGCCTGCCCGCCAGATGCGAAACAGGCGCATGCTGGCGGGCGCCGTTCATTCACCCCAGGACGGCACAACACAACCGTGGTGGGGGCCGTTTGGATTGACTTCACTGTCAGGTTGGATGAAGCAATCGGGGCCAAACGATGCCCGGCGAATGGCAGCAGATGCCGGTCAGACCTGCGCGCCCGGTCCGGCGGGCTCGGAACCGCGTCCTGGTTTACGCCTTCGGGAAAGGTTGGCCCGGCCCACTCGGATTTTGCCCATTGATGTCTCTCCGCAGGTCTTGCCAGATATTGTCGGGCATATCGAGAAAGACCTTGACGATCTGCGGATCGAACTGCCGGCCGGACCAGAGTTCGATTTCCTTGCGGGCGGCCTCGAAGGTTTGTGCCGGACGGTAGGGGCGGTCCGTGGTCATGGCGTCGAGCGTGTCGGCGATCGAGAACATGCGTGCGCCCAGGGGAATCTCGTCGCCCTTCAGTCCGCGGGGATAGCCCAGTCCGTCGTAGCGCTCCTGGTGGGAGTAAACGATCTCCGCGGCCTCCGCCAGAAACGGAATTCGGGAGATGATTTTGTACCCCCGGTAACAGTGCTCCCGCATGATGGCCATCTCGTCGTCCGTAAGTTTCCCGGGTTTGAGCAGGATGGCGTCGGGAATCGCCATCTTCCCAATGTCATGCAGGAAAGCTCCGCGGGCGATCACGTTGATCTCCTCTTTCGGCAGGCCCATTTTGCGCGCAATGGCAATGGTGAATGCGGTCACTCGTCGGGAGTGACCCTCGGTCTCGGCGTCCTTCAGGTCGAGCGCATCGCCCAGCGCCTCAAGCGTGATGTCATAGGACTTCTCCAGGTTGGAAAGCGCCGACTTCCATTGCTGGGTGCGGGCCGCAACCAGCGCTTCGAGGTTGGTGCGATAGGCATCGTTTTCCCGCTTCAGCCGGCGATTCTCCAGGGCGCGGCGAACCGTGGCCAACAGTTGCTCCCGCTCGAACGGTTTCAGCAGGTAGTCGTACGCCCCGTTGCGCAGCGCCTGCAGCGCGACCTGAATGTCGTGCACCGCCGTGACCATGACGATCGGCATGTCCGGGTAACGCTCCTTGGCATGTTCCAGAAGCGCGATCCCATCCATCTCCGCCATCATCAGGTCGGAGAGCACCAGATCGAATTCGTCTCCCGACTCCAGTATCGACAGGGCTTCGATGCCGCTCGCCGCTTGCCGAGTCTGAAAATGGGCTCCGCCAAGCATCGAGCAAACAATCTCGCGGATTGTTTCCTCATCGTCCACCACGAGAATGCGGTCATTGGCCATGAGTCTATTGTGAATGTATTTGGTCATTTTAGGCCACGACTTTACATTCCGAAAGTAACCAAAGGGAGGCGGAAATCCGAAACGAGGAGCGGCGCGCGTGATATCTAGAAAGCTTAGGGGTTCGTGCGTTTAGCTATGGATATGGATACTGCCCGGCTATTTGGGAACTCGGTTGGCACGCTGACCGTCCCATGGTTGACGGCGCGGGAAACGACCGCTCTGATCGTGGTGGTCGTGAGTCTGCTTTTCTTCCGGGTGTTTCGGGAACGATGTCTGCTGGCGTGGGCCGCGGGCTGGCTCGTCTACGGAGAATTTCTGTGGGTGACGGGCAGCGGCGAGTTGCACGCTGGACACAAGCTGATGGTGGCATTCGCGCAGGCTGATTTTGTGCTGGCCATGGCATTGTTTGCCGCCGCCGCGCTGATGTCGGTTCAAGCGCGCCGAGCGTTCACCGCGCTGGTGGCGGTATCGTGGGTGCTGATGGTCTGCGCCGCCATGCAGCCATTGTATTTTTCGGATTTGAAGAACGTCCAACTGGGGTTGGATGTGGCCTGCCGCCTGATTGCCGTCGGGGCAGCCGTTACCCTGCTGCGCTACCGCTTCGGGCGTATTGGCTTGGGATCGCTCCTCTTCGGCGCCGGGCTGCTCACGGTGAATCTGCACTGGCCTCCGTTCACCAGTCGCATTCCAAGTGAAGGTTATCTCCTGGCTGAAGTGCTGTTCGGTTCCAGCCTGCTGCTGCTGGTGCTCGACGACTCGCGCCTGCGCACCCGGCGGCTGGCAGTGTTGAATGAGTTGGCAGCCACGATTGCGCGCGCCCAGAGTCATGCCCCGATGATGCAGACTGCGCTGGAGAAATTGAAGGACGCAGTGGGGGCAAAAGCAGCATGGTTCCAGTGGATGGAAGGCGACCGTATTGTCCCCACCCAGCATGTGGGCCTCTCGCCGGAATTGCTCCGAGCCATGGGACAAGCCGGAATCGGACAGGCCGGGGCGGATGAAATCGTAACGCGCCTCCTCCAGGACAACCGCGCAGTGGTCATGAAACTTTCGGAGCGCTCAGAGCCGGAACGGGATCAACTGGGGAACCGCGGCATTCGTCACCTCGTGCTGGTGCCCGTGCGCGGCAAAAAGTCGGTGATCGGCATGCTGTCGCTCGGCTGCTCCGGGAGCCGGCGCCACACCCTGGAAGAATTGAAGTTTCTGGAAACGGCGGCGCAAACGCTCGGCATTGCGGTGGAGAATCTGCGGTTGCTGGAGCAGGTGCTGCGCTCGCAGCGGCAGTGGATGAATACCTTCGATTCCGTCCAGGACCTGATTCTGGCGCACGACGTGGACTTCCGGATTCTCAAGATGAATCAGGCCCTTCTGCAACGGCTGGACAAGGCGCCCGCCGATCTGCTGGGGCAGCGCTGTGAAGAGGTTCTACCCCGCGAGCGTGCCTGGACGGATTGCCCTTATTGCGAGCGCGGACTGGGGCTGTCGGAGGGAGTGGACCCTTGCTTCGGCGGGCAGTCGGTGGTTTCGACCTCACCCTATGCCGAACAGGGAGGCCAGCAGAAGGGGACCATCCACGTCGTGCACGATACCACCGCGCGCCAGGTGGCGGAAGAAAAATACCGCATGCTGTTTGAGCAGGCGCAGGAAGGCGTGTTTGTAGCCACGCTCGACGGCGATTTGCTCGATTGCAATGACGCTTTTGTCACCATGCTCGGCTATGGCAGCCGCGACGAGTTGATGGCGCTAGACGTGGGCAGCGTGATGAGCGCGGTGCCCGAGGAGCATGAGGCTTTCCGCAAGGAAATCGAGGCGCACAACTACGTCCGCAACTTCGAGATTACGGTCCGGCGCAAGGACGGCAACCTGCTGACGGTGGCGCAGAGTTGTTTCGCGACGCGCGATTCGAGTGGAAACATCGAGCGTTATCAGGGCTTCGTTCTCGACATCACCGAGAAGAAACGCTCGGAAGACGAGATGCGGCGGCGCAACCGCGAGTTGAACGCGCTCAACGCCATGGCCGTCATCGCCACTCAGTCGTTCGATCTCGATGAAATCCTGAACCTGACCCTGCGCCAGGTGGTCTCGCTGTTTGGCGCGGAGACCGGCTCGGTCTACCTGGCCGCGGAACCGGAGGGCACCTTCCGGCGGCGCGCGGGTTGGGGCCCCCGCAGCGAAGCGCGTGTGCGCATGGCCGAGGTCGTCTTTCCCGAAGGTCTGGGCGATCTGGTGATGCGTTCGCGAGCCGAAGTCGTGACCCAGGATTTCCTGCCTCACCTGCCACCGCCGGTGGTGGAGTTTGTCTGTGCCGACCGGTTGCCCTTCTGGATCTGGGTTGTGCTCTGGAGTAAGGACAAGCCCATCGGCATCATGGGTATCGCCAGCAAAGAAGACCGGCACTATTCCAGTAACGATGAGAATCTGCTCGTCGCCATCAGCCGGCAGCTGGCTACCACCATCGAAAAGGTGCAGCTCTACGAAGAGACTTGCCGGGCCTATGAAGACTTGCGCCGGACGCAGGAGCAACTGCTGCAGAGCGAGAAGATGTCGGCGGTCGGGCAATTGATTGCCGGGGTGGCGCACGAGTTGAATAATCCGTTGACCGCCATCCTCGGTTATGCGCAACTCCTCGAAGGCGCCGGCCTCGATCATCGTTCCGCCGACTATGTGCGCAAGCTGTTCAAACAGGCCCAGCGCACCCATCGCGTTGTCCAGAATCTGCTTTCGTTTGCCCGTCAGCGCAAGCCGCAGAAGCAGGAAGTGGATTTGCGCAAGGTGCTGGAAGAGTCGCTCACGCTGCGCGAATACGACTTGAAAGTGAACAATGTTTCGCTGGAATGCGAGATTCCCGAGGACCTGCCCTCGGTCGTGGGCGATCCCCATCAATTGGAACAGGTCTTTCTGAACATCACCAACAACGCACTCGATGCCATGGTGGAGAGCAGCGGCAGCGGTGCGCTGAAAGTGCGCATGTTCAAGAAAGACCCGTGGGTGTGCGTGGAGTTCGATGACAGCGGTCCGGGAATCAAGGATCCCAGCCGCATTTTTGATCCCTTCTATACCACCAAGTCGGTGGGCAAGGGAACCGGTCTGGGCTTGAGCATCTGTTACGGAATCGTCAAGGAACATGGCGGGGAGATCGAGGCGCGCAACCGGCCAGAGGGCGGAGCGACAATTGCCGTCCGTTTGCTCGCCAGCGAGAAAGTGGCGCTGCCGGAGACAGTGGCGCCCGCGCGCCGCGAGTCGCTGGTCGCCGGGCGCGTGCTCCTGGTGGAAGACGAAGAAGCCGTGCTGGAATTTGAACGGGACGTGTTGGTCGGCGCCGGAGCCGAAGTCACCACTTGCATGAGCGTGGACGACGCACAAGAGCGCATCCGCAATGGCTCTTTCGACGTGGTCGTGATGAATGGCCGCATGCCCGGCGGCTGCAGCGCGCGGGAAATGTACGATTGGATCGCCAGGAACCGCCCCGGCCTCGAGAAAGGCCTGCTGCTGACGTTCTCCACCTTGACTGACGCGGAGACTCGAAGTTTCCTTCAGGAACAGGGCGTGCCGTCGCTGGCCAAGCCCTTTGAGGTAGCCGACCTCATCTCACAGGTGCGCGCACTGAGCCAGAGGGGTGCGAATCCTGCCATGCCGGAGATAGAGAAGAACCAGGAAAAAGCCTCCATGGCCAGCGCCGGATCATAGCCGCCGCCTGAAGTTGCCTCTCTAAAGTTGTCCCTTCAACTCCCGCATCATTTCTGTAATCAATTTTTCGTTGCGCTGGTACCAGCGCCAGTGTCCCTCTCGCTTGCCTTCCACCAGCCCGGCCTTTTCCAGGATTCGCATGTGATGCGAGACCGTCGGCTGCGCCAGCTTCACCCGCCGCTCGATGTCGCCGGCGCAGAGCCCCGTTTCCTTGTCCAGGGAGCATCCGCCTTTTTCTTTGAGCGCGCGCAGAATTCGGCGCCGAGCGGGGTCGGCAATGGCCTGCAGGAAACGATCGAGATGGGGAGCGGCGTGAGGCATGATCAGGAAGGGTAACAGAAAGTAAGCTGCGGGCTACGAACTGCGAGCCGCCGGCAAACGGTCTGCTCGCGGCTCGCAGCTCATTTTTTCACAATCGGATTGTAGCCATCGCCGATGAGTCGGGCCCGCATGGCCTCCGCTTCTTTCAGGTCGGTGTACGGTCCCACCTGAACGTGGTAGAACTTGTCGGCCGAAGGATTGTTAGCGCTGAAAGCCGGATACTGCTTCTTCTTAAGAGCCTCGACCAGCGCTTCGGCGTCTTCCTGCCGGCTGACCGCCGCGACCTGCACATAGTAACCGGCGCCGGCGGGCGCTGGGGTTGCGGCGTCTGTCCCGTCTTTTGGCGGCGCGTCCGCGGTTGGCGCGGTTGCGGTTGACGTCGAAGGTTGCGCCTTCGACTCCTGAGGCGTGAGTGCGGAGTCCGCATTTTTCTCGCCTACGGCTTTGTAAAAACTGAAATCCTTGGACTGCGGCGTGGGTTGGGAACCGTCGTTCTTTGCGGCCGAGGGCCGAACGATGGTCGCCGGAACTCCGCCTGGAGCGTTCAGCAAATTGCCCGCTCCAGCGATGCCGGTTCTTCGGCCCAGCGAAAAGCCGATAGAAAAGAAAAAAGCGCATACTAGAACGAAGGCGAAAAAAATCGCCAGCATGCGGCCGGTGCCGAGCGTGATCTCCGTATCCTGCTGCGCCGTGGGCATGTTGAGTAGTGTCGACCTCTTGCCGGCTGCTCAAAAGCTCTTGCTTCGTATCAGGGATCGCTTTAGCGATACCTCAAACTCTGTAACATCCAAAACGCCTTTAGGTCGCTGGGCATTGCCTGGCGACTTCTCCCGCGCTCCGGCTACTTTCCTGCCGGTGGCGTGGGTACGCTGGCGAGCCACTTCTGCATACCGGAGAAGAAATCGACCGGCACGGGGAACACGACGGTCGTGTTTTTCTCGACCCCGATTTCAGTAAGCGTCTGCAGATACCGCAACTGAATGCTGGCCGGTTCGGTGGACAACAAGTGCGCGGCATCGACCAACCGCTGGGCGGCGGAGAATTCGCCTTCCGCGTGGATGATCTTCGAGCGCTTTTCGCGCTCGGCCTCAGCCTGCTTGGCCATCGCCCGCAACATGGACTCCGGCATATCCACCTGCTTGACTTCCACGTTCGTCACCTTCACGCCCCAAGGCGAGGTGTGCTGATCGAGGATGCTCTGCAGCCGCAGGTTAATTTTGTCGCGGTGCGCCAGCAATTCGTCCAGTTCCTGTTCGCCCAGCACCGAGCGTAAAGTAGTCTGCGCGAACTGCGAGGTCTGGTAAGCGTAATTGGAAACTTCCACCACGGCCTTATTGGGATCGATCACCCGCAGAAAAATAACCGCGTTCACTTTAAGCGTCACGTTGTCGCGGGTGATGATGTCCTGCGGCGGAACTTCAAGCGCTTCCTGCCGGAGTGAAATCCGCACCATGCGATCAATCGGGCTGAATACCAGTATGATGCCCGGTCCCTTGGCGTGCCCCTGCAGGCGTCCGAGCCGGAAGATGACGCCCCTCTCATATTCGGCCAGGATCTTGATCGAACTCAGCGCATAAATGATGACGATGACGATGGCAACGGTGACTACCGGGAGCCCGAGTTCCATATATGCCTCCGAACAACTCGTTACTCAGAGTATGAGCGGATTGTAGCGCAAGCGAGCGCTTATGCGTCGTGATCGACGCGCCAGCAAAGTTGCTGAGGAAGATTCGGCCTTCCGGCGAAGGTCGGCGCCCACAGGCACGGAGCTACTGGTTCAAACCCACGCGCCGCAGAAGGTCCTGGAACCGGGGGTCGCTCCGAAGCGGGTCGAACGCAGGATCCACCTTAAGCGCAGTCAGGCCATTCGAATGCTGCGCGTAGGCCTTTTCCAGCCATGCGATCGCCTGATCATTGTTCCCCAGGCCGACGTAGGCCAGAACAATCACCATCGGATCCATGGGATGCTGCCGGTTCAAAGCCAGCAACTTCCGCAGTGCCTGCTCCGCTTGCGCCTGTTTTCCGGCGCGGCCGTAGGTGTAGGCAAAGTTCGACAAGGTCCACGGGCTTTCGCCAACTCGCTTTTCGAAGTCAGCCTCTGCCTCAGCGAACATTCCTTTTTGCACGTAGGCTAGAAAAATTAACGTGGCGCGCGGAAAGGTCGGATCCAGTTCGCGAACCGCAATGAACTGGGCGATGGCGCGGTCATATTGCCGCGAGTAATACAGAATCGCCCCGTTGTCGGCAGCGATAATGAGCGAAAGAGGATCCAGTTGCCGCGCGCGTTCACTTTCGCGGAGAGCTTCATCGAAGCGGCCTCGCCATGCCAGATGCTCTGCGTACCAATGATGGGCCGTGGCATAGTTAGGGTTCAACTCAATCGCCCGCTTAAATTCCTTCTCCGCCGTCTGCCAGTCATAGTCATGATTTTGCACAATCAAAGCCAGCGCGGCGTGAGCTTCCGGCAGGTTGTCGTCAAGGTGCAAAGCCTGCAACGCGGCGGCACGCGCCTGGGACGCAAACTCGGCGGGCGGAGACCCAAGGTAAGTGCCGATCAGAGCATAGCTGCTAGCCAAGCCAGCATAAGCGCGCGCATCGGCAGGATCTTTAACTGTGGCCTGCTGAAAGTAGCCGATCGCCTCCTGAAACCCCTCCACCGATCGTTTGTTCCAGAAATACAGCCCCTTCAGATAGAGGTTGTATGCTTCATAAGCCTGCGGGGACAGAGTCGGCTGCGCAATGGGAGCAATGGGAGCGATGGGCTTGTGCTCTCCGAGGGCGGTCTGGATCTCGTCGGAAATCTCTGTCGCGATCTCGCTCTGCAGCACCAGCAGGTCCTTGGTTTCACGGTCATACTGCCGCGCCCAAAGGTGGGTCTGGTCGCTCATTTGAATAAGCTGAGCCGTGATTCTTACTTTCTCGGCATCGCGCCTTACGCTCCCCTCCAACACGTACTGCACTCCCAGTTCGCGGGCGATCTGCTGCAGCGGTTCCGGGCTGTGCTTGTAGTGCATCACGGAAGTACGGGCGATGACCCCCAAGTGCTCGGGATCGAGACCGCCCATCTGCGTGATCATTTCCTCCGTCATGCCGTCGCTGAAGTATTCCTGGCCTGCATCTCCCGTCAGGTTTTCGAAGGGGAGAACCGCCAGCATGGTTCGTCCGCCAGATCGCAGCGGCCGAGTTTGAAGCTCGGAGGATCGAAGGTACAAAACCATGGCTGCGATCGCAACGATTGCCGTCCCCAGCAGCAATGCTGCGATACGTCGTCGTGGAAGCCCGGTCAACGAATCCTCGCGGGCCGCGGATTGAGGTGCCGCAATCGCTCGTTCTGATTCCGGGTCAGCGCCGGTTTTCGGTGTCTCAACCAGCGGAGCAATGAAACGATATCCCTTTCCCGTAATCGTTTGAATAAAACGAGGTTGCTCCGGGTCGTCCTTTAAAACCTGGCGGATCTTCCGAATCGCACCGTTGATGGCATTGTCGGTGTCAAGGTAAACGTCCTTGCCCCAGATCTTCTCCACGATCTGGTCGCGGCTCACCAGCTCTCCCCGCTGCTGCACGAGGACGAGAAGAACCTCCATGGGGATACGTTCCAGCTTCAGCATCCGGCCGGAGCGGTACAGCTGGCCGGTACCGGTATCCAGTTCGAAGTCGTCTCCGAATCTGAGTGAAGTTTGAACTTTGGCTGGCTCCGGCGGCACAAGGGTCCCCTGACGGCGAGTACGCCATTCTACCCCGGTTCTCTAGCTTTGCAGCATCTCCAATGTTTCCAGTTAGTTAGGGGGACATGAAAATCAAGATATCCGACAGACGCCCGCTATTGAGCACGGCGCGCGATCGGGGCACTATTCCCCCCGACAAGTGCTCTTCACCCCAGGTCCGGAGGATCCAAAATGCTCAGAAAGTTGATGTTCTTCGCGGTAGTATTCACCCTCTCATCGGTGGCGCTGGCTCAGATCAAAACGCGGCAGGAAGCTCGCACCGAACAGTCCTCGAAGGTCGCCGATCCTGCCCCAGAATGCGCTGCCACCTTCACCAGCGGGACTGACCTGACTCTTACCCAGTTCTGCGTAACCGGTGCCGGAAACATTGCTCAGTTCAGCGTCGATGGCGTAGAGATGATCGCGGTCGAACAGATTGGAGAAGGCTATGGGATTTGTGACGAAACTCCCCAGGCCCGTTACTACGACTATTACTATGTAGACAGCGGCAACTGGCGGTCCACAAAACAAATCACCGTCAACGGGAACGTGGTGACGATCACCCGCACCACCTCCGACGGCCTCTGGCAATTGAAGCAGGTCATCACCAATATACCCGCCACCGCACTGGGACCGGGCTCCGTCAAGATCTCGATGGCGCTGAAGAACCTTAGCGGCGTTTCCAAGAACGTCATCCTCATGCGGTGGGCGGACGTGGACGCCAACAGCGATGCCAGCGGCAATGACTTCGACTTTACCAACCAGACGTCCTATGGGCTGGAGCCGATCTCGGGGTTTGGCCTGGGCAGTACCAACAACACCTTCAACGCAAGGGAGCAGGGCGCGTTCGCTCTGAATACATTTGAAGGCCCGGATCCGTGCGCCACATGGGGTGGGTTTCTCCCGGCGAGCCTGTTCCATGGCGATGGCTCAATCGGACAATCATGGCAGTTCTCCATCGCTCCTCATGCCTCCAGCACCGCAATCAGCACCTACAAGCCGATCTAGGATGTCGCCGGCGGGTGGCACTCGTTCGCGTTCTTTGCGAATGCGTGGGCACCCAGTTTCAAGGGGTGGAGACCCAAGCGTCTCCGGTGGGCCGGACGGGCGAGACCGCCGTCCAGCCCACCGGCACATTTACGACATGACTGGTCTTGTCGCTGGCTCGGGATCGACTCGCAGCGTAAGTCCATCGACTTGGCGCACAACGATGCGTTCTCCCGCGGGAACAGGGACCGCCGAGATGGCGTCCCAGAACTCGCCGTGCACAACCACTTTTCCCGCGGGCGCCAGCGTGCTTTGAGCAACTCCGATTTCGCCAACCAGTCCTTCCGCGCCGGTCACAACTTTGTTGCGGCGGGCGCGCACGGCGATGCTCATCAGGAAGGCCGTGATCAGTCCCAGCGGAATGCTGACCGCGAGCGCGGTTGCCAGGTGGACGCGCATCTCGGGAATGGGAGCGTCGACCAGGAACAGCCCGCCCAGCGTTAACAGCACGATCCCGCCCGTGGTAAGCACCCCGTGGCTGGCGAACTTCGCTTCAGCGGCGAACAGCAAAAAGGCTCCAAAGATCATGGCAACCGCGGCAAAACGCACCGGCAGCAGGTTCAAGGCGAACGCCGCCAGAAGAATGAAGACCACGCCCACGGTTCCAGGAATGACTGCGCCAGGGTGATTGAATTCCGCATAAAGTGCCAGCGCTCCGATGGCCATCAGGATGAACGCGATGTTCGGGTCCATGAGGTAAGAGAGGATGCGCTGCTTGAGCGTCATCCTGTAATCGCGCACCGGCTGGTTTTCCAGGCTGAGGCTGACGGTCGTGCCATTGAATCGCTTGAAATTTCTTCCGTTCAATTGGTGGAACAGATCCTGTTCGCTTGGCGCTATATACTCGATCAGTTTCTTGTCCAGCGCCTCCTGGTCGGTAAATGACTTCGACTCGCGCACAGCGCTCTCGGCCAGCTCGACGTTGCGGCCGCGCTTGGCAACCACGGAACGCATCAGGGCTGCGGCGTCGTTCTCCATCTTGAGTTTCATCACATCGTCCATCTTGCCGCCCAGGATGACGGGATGCGCCGCACCCGTGTTGGTTCCAGGCGCCATGGCGGCAACGTCCGCCGATTCCAGGATGAAGAATCCGGCCGATGCGGCCCGGCTGCCGCTCGGCGTTACATAAATGATGACCGGCACCGGCGAGGCCACAATTTTTTCGATGATTTCGCGCGTCGAATCGACCAGGCCGCCAGGAGTGTTGATCTCGATCAGCACGGCTTCGTCGTGGTTGGCGACAGCCAGATCGAGGGCCCGGCCAATGAACTCGGCGGTGACGGGCTGGATGGCGTCGTTGATTGAGATTTTCAAGACGTCGGCGGAACAAGACGCAGCGAGAACCATCGCCGCCAGAAATGCGAAGAGCAACCACGGCAATCTCTTGCTCGCGACACCTGACACCTGAGACCTGAGACCTGAGGCCTGACAACTGAGAACTGAGAACCGAGAACTGAGAACTGGTTTCATGGCTGTGACAGCGGCTGCGCTTTCTCCGCGAGCTTGGCTGCTAGGGTGCGCTTCAGTTCCTGGCCGGCGGCATTGCCGGGCTCCAGTTGCAGCGCCCGATTGATGTTCTGGGCCGCTGCTTCCATTTTGTTTTCCCGCAAATCGAGTCGCGCCAGCACCAGGTAGGCTTCCGCCGACTCGCGCATGCGAAGCGCGGCCTCCGCCTCGGTACGAGCTTCGCTGGCGTCGCCGCGCGCGTCGTAAGCTTCGGCGAGAGCGGTGAGCGGCGCGCTGCTCGACGGATCGACCGCGGCGGCGTGATGGAATTCCGCTTCGGCTTCCGTGGTGAACCCGTGGGCCAGCAGTTCCTTGCCGAGTTCCACATGATAGCGCGCGTGGGAGCGCGGGTCGGATCGCGCAAATTGTTGTTCGGCCCAGCTCTCCATTTGAGTGGTCATCTGGCGGAAGGCGTCTTCCTCATAGTTGTGCTCAATACGCTCCAGCGGCGGCTTCGACGTCGCGCTGCTCGGCACCACCGCTCCCGCCGGCGTGGTCAGGGCGTCGAGCAGAATTTTCGCTTCGGCGTCGTTCGGGCGCCGATCCAGCGCCGTATGCAGTTCGCGAACCGCGCCGGCGCGATCGCCAGCCTGCGTAAGCGTCACTCCCAGGTTGAAGTGATAATCCGAGTCGCTCGGGTCGTTCTGAATCGCCCGCTCGAAATATTCGGCGGCCTTCTTCTGGCCGCGCCGGGCCGCGACCACTCCCAGGTTGTTATAGACCTCGGCCAGCGGCAGGCGGGCGGCGACAAATGCAAACGCGCTTTCGGATTTCGCGAAGTCNNGAAGTCTTCTGCACCTGTCCCAGAGCCGCGATCGCCAGCTCGTAAGCGTGCTGCCTGTAGTAGGTCCTGCCCAGTTCCAGCCAGGCCGTTGCGTAGTCGGGGTTCAGCCGGACCGCTTCGCGATAATGCTGCACTTTCTCTTCGGAGGTCGTGGCCAGCATGCCGCGAATGTAATTCTCCACGGCGTCCAGTCGCGCGGGCGCAGCACTCGCAACGTACTTGTTCTTGGGCTCCGGGAAATCGGAGCGGATCAGGCGCAATAAATCCCATGCCAGCGCCGATTGCAGCGCGCCAAGGTCGGCCAGTGGCCCGGACTCAGTGACCGCGGGCGAGAGTTTCTGAGCGCGCATGTCGAGCAACTGGGCGCTGGCAGTCAGCCGCGCGCCGTCATACTTGTAGGAGCCGAGCACCGCGTAATCGACATCCATCTGTTCAGCCAGGCGGTAGAGCGTCGCTCGCGATGCGTGAACGCCCGCTGGAATGCCCTGCCGGTCGTAGGCCCGGAGCCGCTCCTCGCGGCTGGCCACGTAGAGAACCGGAGAATTGAGTTGTTCGTGGAAAGTTTCGGGAAAAGACTCGCCGAGCCATTCCAGACCCGGTGTCGGAGAGGCGTTCTCGAAAGGAATCACGACCATGGTGCGACCGACAAGTCTTTGGCCCGAGGCCGGCATGTCCTGGGCTCGAAGCGAAGGGCAGGGAACCAGCGAAAGCAGAAAAATGAATACAGCGCCGCGTTTCACCACAAGTTGATTATATCGGCTAGTGCGGCG
>PMBA01000242.1 GCA_003152795.1 Acidobacteriaceae bacterium
GCTCCCCCTAAGTTAAGGCTGGTGGACGACAGCAAACCGGTGGTGACACCGATGGTGCTGTTGCTGGTCGCGCCCGCATCGCTCAGGAAGACATTCAGAGTATTGGCGGTGAAAACCTGCCCACCGTTGTAATTGGTCTTGGAACCGACGCGGTCGATTTCGGCTTTGATCGCCGTATATTCTGCGTCCAGCGCAACCCGTTGCGGATCGGAAACAGTGCCGGTTGCCGATTCGGTCGCGATCGTGATGGCGCGGTTGAGCAGTGTGGTGACCGCTGCCAGCGAGCCATCGGCCACCTGCAATTCGCCAACACCATCGTTGGCATTCCGGGCGGATTGGGTGAGGGCGGTTATGTTGGCATGTAATCCGTCGGCAATGGCCAGTCCGGCGGCGTCATCCGCGCCCGTGTTGATTCGCGAACCGGATGACAGTTGAAACAGGGCCTTCTGCAGATTGCTGTTGGTGATTGTCAATTGGTTCTGCGCGGCCAGAGATGCAATGTTGTTGAGTACACTGAGTGCCATAGAATTGCTCCTTCGTTGGTTCCGATTTTGGGATCCGTCCCCGAAACCTTCCCGGAGCTCGTTCCGTTTGTCCTGCGGAACCCAATTGCGTTCACTCAGGTTCATCGGCAGGCCGCGCCTGGGCTTGATTTCCACAAGTATCAGACGACATAGCCCATAAGTAACATGCCTTCTTTTCAACCCTTTCTCCCCGCATTCAAGGTTACTGCCGATCTTAATAGATGAAGCCATAAGTGGCGGGCCTTCTTCCGTCCAGCAGCCAATCCTCAGGAGCCATAGATGATTCACCTCACCCGCCTTAACAATCACCCGCTCGTGGTCAACTCCGACCTGATCAAGTTCGTGGAGCAGGCTCCGGATACCGTCATCACACTGGTGAGTGGCGAAAAGATTGTGGTTCGTGAAAGCGCCGAGGAGGTCCTCGATCTGGTGGTTCAGTTCCGCCGCTCGGTGCTGCAAGGATTCATCCTGTGGTCCGACAACGCTGCCGCGCTTGCTCCGATCGTTGGAGGCAACGGCGAAGGCAAGGGCGAGGGCAACGGCGAAGGCAACCGTCACGCGGCTGGCGAGGAATAGGCGACCGGGTGGACAAAGCAACTATTGGCGGCCTGGTGCTGGCGATCGGGGGCATCCTGCTCGGCTTGATGCTCGAGGGCGGAAACCTCGGTCAGGTCATCCAGCCCACCGCAGCCATGATCGTGTTTGGCGGCACGCTGGGCGCAATCCTTATTCAGTACCCCTTGCCGGTCGCGGTCAGTGCCTTCCGGCGGCTAGCGCAGGTGTTTGTCGAACCCGCGCAGAATGCCCAATTCACCATCGACCTCCTGGTCAGATACGCCAACCTCGCGCGGCGCGAAGGCATCATCTCGCTGGACAAAGAACTTGGCACGATTCAGCAACCCTTCCTGCGTCGCGCCCTTATGTTGGCGGTCGATGGGACAGACCCGCAGGAACTCCGCAACATCATGGAACTCGAACTGGATAACAAGGAAGAACAGGAGGAAAAAATTCCCCAGCTCTTCGAATCGGCGGGTGGATTTGCTCCCACGATCGGCATCATCGGAGCGGTGCTGGGATTGATCCAGGTCATGCAGCACCTGGACAAGATCGACGAAGTTGGAAAAGGGATTGCGGTGGCCTTCGTGGCCACGCTCTACGGAGTTGGGGCCGCCAACCTGATTTTGCTCCCGGCCGCCGGCAAACTGAAGATTCGCATCCGCGATGAGCACATCATCCGCGAAATGACTCTGGAAGGTGTGGTTTCCATTCTCGAAGGGATGAACCCGCGCATGCTCGAAGCCAAGCTCCGAGGGTTTCTTACCCAGGCCCACGAATCTGCCGCGCTTCCGGAAGAGTCCGGCGAGGAGTCCGGCAAATGAGACGCCGCAAGCGAGGTCCGAGTCACGGGAATCATGATCGCTGGATGGTTTCCTACGCCGATTTCATCACCCTCCTGTTTGCTTTCTTTGTCGTGCTCTACGCCTCGTCGCAGGTGGACAAAAGAAAAGTTGGAAAGCTGGCGCTGGCGATTCAGGTGGCGTTTCAGGAGATGGGAGTTTTTCAGGCTTCCACTACGGGAGTGCCCATCGATACGTCGAAGCCAATGCCTTTCAGCACGGCGCAAGCGATCGAAAACACCGAACGCACGGCGAGCCTCGGCCGGATCGTGTCTCGCCCGGGTGGCGGGCTCGGCACCGGGGTAGAGAACGGCGATCTGGCGCAGCTGCAGTCGGAGCTGGAGACTGCGCTCGCTCCGGAAATGAAGCGTCAGGAAATCGCGATGCACCGCGAGGCCGACGGGCTGGTCATCAGCCTGCGCGAGGTGGGATTTTTCGAGAGTGGCTCTGCCCAGATGAAGACCGCCTCAGAGGCGGCTTTCGACCGCATCGCCAACATGCTTCGCCTGCGAGACTACCATTTGCAGATTGAAGGCCACACCGACGACGCCCCGATTCACAACTCCCAATTTTCCTCGAACTGGGAACTCTCGACATCCCGCGCGACCGAAATTGTGCGGCTGCTCATCGTCCGCGAAGGGTTCAGTCCAGATCGTCTCAGTGCTGCCGGATACGCCGAGTACCACCCCGTCGCAACCAACCTCACCACCGAAGGCCGCGGCATGAACCGCCGCGTTGACATCGTCATCCTCGGGCATCCGCAGGCGCCGGATACTCTTGCCCAGACCCAGGCCCCGATCCCAGCCGCGATTCCGAAGCCATCGGCTGCGATAACTCAAACATCGCCATCCCGCGAACTCAAGCCCGCAGTCGTCAGGGATGCTGGCGCACGTCTACAGCACTAATTCCATCCAGAGCGCGCTTTCGATGGGAATCGCGGAATACGCTGCGATTTCCTGGAAGCCCATCCTGCGATAGAGTGCGACCGCATCCTGCATCGCCGATGCAACCGTATCCAGCCGCATCCGCTGATACCCGATGGCGCGCGCCTCGGCGATCAGGCGATCCACCAGCATTCGGCCCATGCCAAGGCCGCGATCATCCGGCCGCACGTAGAGCCGCTTCATCTCGCAGACGCCGGCTTCGAGTTGGCGCAACGCGATGCATCCCGCGGCATGGTCGGCGTAGCGCGCCAGCAGCAATCTTCCGTTCGGAGGAGCGTAGGCGCCCGGAAGAGTTTTCAACTCCTCATCGAAACTCTGGAAGCACAGGCTGAAGCCGAGCGAATTGCCATATTCGAGGAAGAGGCTGCGGACTTGTTCGATGTGTTCGGGGAGCGTGGCTTGAAACAGATCAATCTGGGGGGGCGCCGAGGTCATACGCGCTGATGAGAATTATCGTCGTTCGCGAGTATGCCACAGGCGAACAATGTAGATTGTCTCCTCCCGTATTTCGTAGCGCATTTCGTAGTCACCGACCAGGAGTCTCCGCACCTCTCTCGGCTCGAATTCTCCCAGCCTTTCTCCCAGGCGCGGATGGACGGAGATTCGTTGCGGGGCCTCAGCCAAGGACTCCACGGCACGGGCAGCCGTCGCCGGATTCAGCGGCGCCAGAAATTCATATAAGCGCACCAGGTCGGATAGAGCCTTTCCGGTCCATTGTATTTTCATTCGCGCAGCGTTGGAGGTGGCAACGGGTTATCGGAGTTGAGGCTATCGGCCCACGCCTGTACTGCGGAGTGGTCGATCACGCGACCGGCATCAACGTCGGCCAACCCCTCGAGCGTAAGGCGGGTCCGTTCGTCTTCCCGCTGGATCCAGTCGAGCAAGGCCTGTTGGAGAATCCACCCCCGGGAGCGCTCCAGCCGTTGCGAGATTTTATCGATCTTTTCGGCCAGCGGCAGGGGCAGTCTGGTGGTAACAACTCGCATTTTCATGGCTACCTTTTTCATGTTTTCCCGAGTATTATCTGCCTAAGCATAGCTAATCATACTAAATCATGCCTAATCATATTGATTATCGTTATTCAATGTCAAGAGCGGGTGATTGCCTGGGGCGGGAGCGCCCAATTACACTGCGAGAACTCCCATGTCTGAAGTAATTTCAACTGAGCCCACGACTTTGCAACCCGCTTCCACCCCAGCCCCTGAAACCTCGGTCGAGGTATTCGCCGTTTATGGCGTTGAGCCCGAGATCCAGGCCTATGCCATGGCCAAGTATTCCCGGTCGTCGCTTTCGATGAAGGAGTCGCTGAAGGAAATTACTCTGCAGAAGGCGGAGAAGTTTCTCAACACCTTCTATTTCCAGTACGGGCATCGCTCCATCGCCGACCTGGCCCACATCGCGCTGGCCATTGAGCGCCTCTCTATNNTATTACACGCCGGGTTTTCAGAATGACGCGTCCGCTGCGGCTCTCTATCGCGAGACCATCGGGTCCCTGTTCACCACCTACGAAAAAGTTTCGCAGCGCACGTTCGAGTATCTGGCCAGCATCACGCCTCGACCGGCTGAGATGAAGCCGGACGCCTACGAGCGGACGCTGCGCGCGCGCGCCTTCGACATCTCGCGCTATCTGTTGCCGCTCGCGACCAATACTTCACTCGGCGAGATCGTCAACGCCCGCACGCTCGAAAACCAGGTTGCGCACCTGCTCTCGCAACCGCACAAAGAAGTCCGCGACCTGGGAGCGCTGCTGAAACAAGCGGCGATTTCGCCGGCTTACAACGCGAACGAGGAATCGCTGCGGGCGCTGGTGGCCGAAATTCGCGCGGTGTCGCCGGAAATCGCCGAGCGCGCCGAACGCGAACTGCTGCGCGAAGTGCGGGTTGCGCCCACGCTGGTCAAGTACGCCGACCCGAGTCTCTATGAAATCGAGACCCGCCGCGAACTGGAGCAGGCCGCCGCCGAACAGATGCGCGGCGCCGCCATCGAACCCGCGCCGCTGGTTGATCTGGTCGATGACGATCCGCTGGAGATCGAACTTGCGGCGACGCTGCTTTACGGCCACTGTCATTATTCCTACCGCCAACTTCGCAGGACGATAGCAGCGGCGGGCGAGGCGCGCCGCCGCGAAATCATCGACCTCGGCCTGCGCCATCGCGGCCCCCACGACGAACTGTTGCGCCCCTTTTCCGCCGGCCAGCAGTTCCGCTTCGACATTCTCATGGACATCGGCGGCTTCCGCGACATGCACCGGCACCGCCGCTGCGTTCAGATCATGCAGGATTTCACCACCGCCCACGGCTTCGACACACCGCCCGAAGTCGAAGCGGCTGGAGTCCGCTCCGATTACGAATCCGCAATGAAGCGTGCCGAGGCCGCGGTGCAGCAGCTCTCCGTTACGGGAAGTGAAGAAGCGCGGCAGAACGCGCAGTATGCGATTCCGCTCGCCTTCCGCAAGCGCACGCTGTTCAAGATGGACTTCGCCGAGGCGGTTTACATCTCCGAATTGCGGACGACGCCCGCCGGACACACGTCCTACCGCAACGTGGCCTATGCCATGTACGAATCCGTTGCGGCAAAGTATCCCGCATTGGCCAAATATCTTCGAGTGCACGACGTGCGGGAGCCGGTGGATCTGTTGAAACGCTGAGCCGTGTGGCGCGGGCACTCATGCCCGGGAAAAGTCCGCGGTGAGAGGAACCGGCGTCGCGGCTAAATTGACGCCGATGAATCCCCGCCTCTAGAATCACTTCACCCATGCCCAACTACGAATACCTGTGCACCAAATGCGGACACCGTTTTGAACAGATCCGCAAGTTTTCCGACAAGCCACTGCGCAAGTGCCCAGAATGCGGAGGCGTCATCGAACAAGTCATCTCGGCTCCAGCCGTGCAGTTCAAGGGCTCGGGCTGGTACGTGACGGACTATCCGAAAAAAGGCGCCGGTTCCGGGTCGTCGTCCGCGTCGTCTTCCTCGGAAGCCGACAGCAGTTCCGCGGAGCTAAAGGAAACGAAAGATTCCAAAGACTCCAAAGACACCAAGGCCTCGAAAGACACCAGGAAAGACGACAAGCCCAAGTCCGACGGCTCGCAGAAGAAACGCAAGAAAGACTAGGGTTGTGTCCCGGAAATACTTGAATAGAGCCGGGACGCGGTTTCGGGGCTAAGGAAAGAGCTTCGTAGCACAAACAAAATACACAGGTCCTTCGCTTCGCTCAGGATGACAACACTAACTTATTTCAGGGTGACAACGCTTTATTTCGCGAATTAACGGGACACCACACTAGAACCGCCCCATAAATCGTTTGGGGACACACGCGGTTCTGGCTCTCCGGACAGGGCTTCAGCGGCCGAGAACAGCGCCGCCGCTGCGCTCTGGCATCCCGACCACCAGGGTTCGCCGGCGGGGAAGTTCTTCATCGGAAATTTCGCCCAGGAATTTCAGGTCGAGGCTCAACCGCTCACTTTCCTGACACGCCGCGTGGTTGAGAAAGTAGACGATGTCTCCCCCAAATCGATCCTTGAACCGGCGGCGTTCATCGAGNNTGCCGCACTTGCGCCATGGTGAAAGAAATGACCCGATAAGGCATAGCTGCAGAGGAAGAATAGCAGCTTAGCAGCGAGCCGGGCCGTTCTGGCTGTTTTGCACGACGGTCAGGCGATGGGAGCGAATTCGGAAGTGCGGTCACCACCGGCAGGGGCCGAGCTGCGATCGGCTTGGACGGG
>PMBA01000340.1:0-126 GCA_003152795.1 Acidobacteriaceae bacterium
GGATTTGAATGGTGACGGCTTAAACAATGACCTACCTCCAGGCATCCCGACTATCAACTTTGGAAAAGGCGCAAAGTTTTTCCAGATGGACCTGCGTTTTTCGAAGTTCTTCAACCTGCCTAGAGA
>PMBA01000340.1:220-382 GCA_003152795.1 Acidobacteriaceae bacterium
TTTCTCGCGGAAGTCATCCATTGCCGCTGCGACCTGCTCTACTGTCCCTTCTTGCCAAACAGGCACTAGGAGCTGCAACGCTTTCTCTTTCAGGGTTCCCTGATTACAGGTTCTCCTGCCATGATGGCTGCATTTCGGGTTCATTCATCAGTTGAACGTCAC
>PMBA01000340.1:416-12065 GCA_003152795.1 Acidobacteriaceae bacterium
GAGAGATGTTCGAGAAATCGGCGGCGCCATTCGTGAAGGGTCAGTGCGTAGTGCTTCCCGATGTCTTCCATATGAAAGAGCTGCATGCGGGTGGTTCGAGCCAGCGATCGTTGAATCTCGATGACCGAAGCCAACTCGGCTCCGGGAAAGATGTGCTTCTTGATCCAGTCGCTCTGCTTCCGGTATTGCTGAAATGTTGCTTCCATGATAGTGATGGTCTGCAACAGCATGCCGCCGTCCGGTTTCAGTAGGCGATCACAGGCCCCAAAGTAGTCGTCGTAGTGCTCGTAACCCACGGCTTCGAACATTTCAATACTCACGATCTTGTCATACTGCCCGTGCAGGTTGCGGTAGTCTTCGAACAGCAACTGGATGCGCTCTCCCGCCCTGCTCCGAGAGAACACTTCACGCGCGTAGTCGTGCTGCTGCTGGCTGATGGTCGTAGTCGTTACACGACATCCGTAAGTCTCACAAGCGTATGCCGCGAAGCCGCCCCAGCCGGTGCCGATTTCGAGCACATGGTCGCGCGATCCTAACTGGAGTTTGCGGCAAATGCGGTCGAACTTGCGGATCTGCGCCTGCTCCAGAGTATCGTCGGCGCTTTCGTAATAAGCGCAGGAGTAGGCCAGGCTGCGGTCGAGAAAAAGGCGATAGAAGTCGTTGCCAAGATCGTAGTGATACGCGATATTGCGCCGGCTGCCGGCCTGGGTGTTGCGGCGGCGGCGATGCTCAAGAACGTCGGCGAGCCTGCGGAAGGACGTCAAGAGGCGATTGCTGCCGTCCACATGATCCAGGTTTCGCACCGCCAGGCGGACGACCGCGACCAGATCGGGAGTAGACCAGTCGCCGTCCATATACGCCTCGCCAATACCGACATCTCCCGCTAAGAGTGCACGTCGGAAAAACCGCTCGTCGTGTACGGCGATTACAGCGTGCAGGGGATCTCTTTCCCGGCCAGCGCCGGACTGCCCAAAACAGTAGGTGTCCTCCGGACAGACAATCTGCAGGCTGCCCACCCGCAGCCCCGCCAGACTATTCAGGAATATCTTCTTCGCGATTTTCGTGGTTATTCCGCTCGCCATGACGCCCCCAAGTGCTGCACTGTTGCGCGCTCGAACTGGCCTGCGCCGGGATGCGTGACCACCGGGACTCGCTTCATCAACAGTCGCAACGCCTGCCAATGAATTGCCGTGATTACTTTGGCCGTCATCCAGGGAAATCGCAGCAGGGCCCGGTGGAGTTCTGCCCGAGACCACTCGCGCCGCTCCAGTTTCAGCGTGGAATCAAAGATTTCCCGCCCGTCCTCATAACTGACGCTCTGACTGATCAGCCGTTCACCGGGCGGCGTGAACGTCCAATCGTATTCCTGCCCCAGCTTCAGGAAAGGCGACACGTGAAATGTCTTCGAAAATCGGTACCGCTTGTTGTCGCCTCCCGGATGCTCGACACTGGGCGTGAGCCAGTAGTTTGTGGTCTCTCCAAAGGTATTGTTGACCTCGGCCATGATCATCTGCAACTTGTCTTCCCGGTCGTAACAGTAAAAGAAAGAAACGGGATTGAAGTTGTACCCGAGGTAGCGGAGATGAGTGAGCAGGAAGATTCGTCCTTCCGGAATGACAATGCCCTTCTTGAGTGCATCTTGCGAAAGCCGCTCGCGCAGCGCCCTCGCCGGATCCCCGAAGTGGTCTCGCTCCTGGTACGAAACCCAGTTCCACCGGTTGTATCCCGCCAGCGGAGACACCTTCATCAACTGAGGCAAGCGGTCGATATCGAGGAAAACCATGAACAGCGGGTAAGTAAATTCGTGGCGCACAGGACTGAACCTGCGATGACGCACCGTTCCGGTATAGATTCCCGATTCCATCAGGCTGCCGCCTCCTTTGCCCCGTCCCAAGACACGCCGAGGGTCTCGGCTACGCGGATCGCCGAATTCAAGCCGTCTTCATGGAAACCGTAGAACCAGTATGCGCCGCAGAAGTGAGTCCGGTTGTGGCAACTGATCTCCCGCCAGCGCGCCTGGGCCCGCATGGCGTCCAACGTGCAGAGAGGATGAAAGTAGGTCATCTCGCGCAGGATATGGCGCTCATCGATGGACTGAGTGTCGTTCAGCGTCACGCAATAGTCTTCCCGTGTGGGCAGGCTCTGCAGACGGTTCATGTGATACGTCAGCGTAGCAGTTCGCCGTTTGGTGCCGAGATGGTAGTTCCACGATGCACGCGCCCCCAGCCGCCGAGGCAGCAGACTCGAGTCAGTGTGCAGAACGGTCTCGTTGCGGCTGGTGCGGAAACCACCGAGCACCTGCCGCTCCAGTGGGGTTAGATCCTTCAGTAGCTGTAACGTTTGCGGCGCGTGACAAGCGAAGACGACTTCGTCGAAAAACTCCGGCGGTCGGTCCTCGAAACCAATTTCCACTCCCGCCGCAGTGCGCCTGACTCCGTCGATCTTTGCGCCCAGGCGAATTCGTTCCCGGTAAGGCGCAGTCAGCGGCGGAATGTAAACGCTGCTGCCGCCTTTGAGCACATACCACTGTGGAGCCGTCGTCAAACCCAGGAGGCCGTGATTCTCGAGGAAGCGAATCAGGGTAAAGGCCGGGAAGTCTTCGATTTCTTCTGGCGAAGTAGACCACACCGCCGCCGCCATCGGGTGCAAGTAGTAACGAGTGAACTCGCCACCGAAGTGATTCGCACGCAGATAGTCTCCCAAAGTAATGTCGGCGTTGGCCGGATCCTGCAGAAGCTTGCGGGCTTCCCGGTTGAAGCGCATGATCTCCGACAAAAATCGATAGTGTCCCAGGCGAAACAAATTGCTCCTGTCCGCAAAAAATCCGCTCAGGCCACGGCTGCTGTATTCAAATCCAGTCTGGCGGCAAGACACTCCGAACGACATGTCGCTCGCCTGCCGGGCTATGCCCATCTGTTGGAACAATCGAACCAGATTCGGGTAGGTGCGGTCGTTATGCACAATGAAACCCGTGTCGATCGGCAAGACGCCGCGACTGGTTTCAATTTGATGCGTATGGGTGTGGCCACCGAGACGGCCATCCTTCTCGAACAGCCACACTTCATGTTTCTGGCTGAGCAGGTACGCTGCCCCCATTCCTGAGATCCCTGCTCCGATTACTGCGATCCGGCTCATGCCGCCTCACTTTCCGACAGCGGCACTCGAATGCCCCGCAAATCCCTGGCTATTCCCAGCCAGTTCAGGATCTTCAGTGCGTAGTAAGTAACGTCCACTTCCCACCAGCGAAGTCCCTGCTGGCACGCATACATGAACTTGTGGTGATTGTTGTGCCAGCCTTCGCCCAGCGTGATGAGGGCGAGGACGAAGTTATTGCGGCTGTCGTCGGCCGTGTCGAAACGCCGCGATCCCCAAAGATGCGCCACCGAATTGATGGTAAAGGTCCCGTGAAACAGCAGGACGGTCGAGACCACGAATCCCCACACAAAAGCTCCCAGCCCTCCGCTAAGTAGCAGAACCGCCGCTAACGCGACCGGCGGAACAATGTAGTGTTCGTCCAGCCAGCGCAGTTCCCGATATTTGCCGAAGTCCTGGATCAGCGCCGGGTCATACTCGTCGTACTCGTTCGACAGTACCCAACCGACATGGGCCCACCAGAATCCACGCTTCAACGGAGAGTGGATGTCTGGATCCTGATCCGCATGCCGGTGATGCACGCGATGATGAGCAGCCCACCACAGCACGCCTTTCTGCCCGGAAGTCTCCGCCAAAAATGCCATCAGAAATTGCCAGCCGCGCGCTAATTTGTAGCTGCGGTGGCTGAAATAGCGGTGGTATCCGGCGGTAACGCCGAACATGCGCACGACGTACATCGCCAGCATGAGCCCCACCCATGACCAGCGGAAAGGGACAAAGAACACGGCGCTACAGCCCACATGCAGCAGTACAAACGGAATGACCGTCCCGAAACTGTAGTTGCTCAGTTGCTTGATCACAGAGAATTCCTGAATTTGCCTCTGACTTCTGACTTGGGTTCGAGAACCTCTCTTAGCCAGTACGCGCTCAGGCAGGGCGCGGATTGCTTCCTGATTTGTTTTATCAACCCGGACTATATTTGTCAAGTATTTGTCTAGGACAGTTATTTGACAACAAGCGGCGGGACTGCTAGGGTCCTTTCAGATGCCGCCCACCTACCCGATCAGTGCCGTGGCCAAACTCACCGGGATTCCCCTGGACACGCTGCGCGCCTGGGAGCGCCGCTACCAGACCGTCATTCCCAAACGGGCTGCACGCGGACGTCTTTATTCCGAGGAACAGATCCAGAAGTTGTTCCTGCTGCGGCGTGCGGTCGAACAGGGACACTCCATCGGACAAGTTGCCGCGCTCGGTAACCGGCAGTTGCGGGAACTTCTGGAGAAAAGCTCTTCCATCGCAGCCGGACAATCCGTTGCCAAGGCAACCGATTCGAGTGACATCCTGGCGCCGGTTCTGCACGCCCTCGACCGCTTCGACTATGCCGGGACCGACCGTGAAATCAACCGTCTGGCAGCGGCCTTGGGAAGCCCGAGAAACTTCGTTCATCAAGCGGCCCTGCCCCTGATGCGGACGGTCGGCGAGCGTTGGCACGAGGGCAAGTGCAGCATCGCCCAGGAGCACATGCTGACCAATCTGCTGACCGCGGTAGTGGCCTCCTTGGTGCGAACCTTTTCCACATCGAACCCGCCAGCTCGGGTTTTGCTGGCCACTCCGCAAAACGAACGCCACGCCTTCCCTACTCTCGCTGCTGCCATGCTTACGGCGGCGGGGGGACTGGGCGCAATTTATCTGGGAACAGATCTGCCGGCGGCGGACATTGTGCTGGCGGCGCGCAAGAGTGAAGCAGACGTCGTTTTGCTCAGCCTCTCGTCCACACCCAGTTCAGAAATCCTGGACGATCTCAGCTACATCGCCCGCAAGGTACCGCGGGCTACCGCTCTCTGGCTCGGTGGCGCTCCAGAACTGCACCTGGACCAGGCAACTGCGGGTTCTCGCTGGATCGTGCTGCAGGATTTCTCCGCGCTGGAACACCAACTGGCTGCTCGGGGGGCAAGGTCCTAGCCTCGCGCTTCGGCAGTCCAAACCGGGGTATCAGGTCGTACCTAGGAGAGGAAAATACGGCGGGAACGGAAGATCATGAGGCTGCTGTTGACAATCATCTTCGCGGCCATTTTCGTGTGGATTGTGGGTATGACATACATCAGCCTGCAAAAACCGCTTTCGCAGGCGGGATCAGATTTCTTGCTCTGGACAACATCATGAGAAGCAGCTTTTTCTCTCGCCGTTTGATTGCGCCCATTGTTGCCCTTCTGACGCAGGGCATCACTCCGGAGAAGATTGCCCTGAGCCTGGCGTTTGGGATTGTGCTGGGGGTCTTTCCGGTGCTCGGCTCTACCTCGCTTCTGTGTGCCGCCGCCGCGGTGATATTCCGGCTGAACCTTCCCGCCATCCAGTTGGTGAACTGGCTGATTTATCCCCTGCAGTTGTTCTTTTTCGTGCCGTTCATCCGCATGGGAGAGAGGTTGTTTCGCGCCGCTCCTCTGCAGTTGTCTCTCGCGCAGATGCTGGCCATGATCCGCGCCGACTTGCCGCGTGCGGTCGCGACCCTTTGGCTGGCGGGAGTCCACGCCATATCCGCATGGCTATTGATCGGTCCGCCCGCAATTCTTCTCCTCAATTTCCTGCTGTCCCGGGCGCTGCGCCAGGTCGCCGCCTCATCTGGGCTGCGTCCCAATACCGCCGAGGCCGCTTAGATTTCCCTGGCTAGATTGGAGTCACTCAATGAAAATTGTTGTCTGGACCCTAGCATCGCTTCTAGTTACGTTCATCGCGAGTTCCGACGGAGGTCGTATCGTGACACTGCCCGAGAATTCAGCCGGGGAGCATTTCCCCAGCGTGAAGGCCACTAGCCTCGAAAAGCGTGACTTCAACCTGCCCGCCGACTTCGAGGGCGACCGCAACCTCCTGTTGGTGGCATTTGAACGCGAGCAGCAAAAAGACGTCGACACCTGGCTGCGGGAGATGAAGCGGTTCGAGGAACTGGACCCTGGCTTTCACTACTACGAACTCCCCACCATTCAAAGGCCGAACGCTTTCGCCCGCTGGTTCATTGATACCGGTATGCGCCACGGCATTCCCGATCGCAATGCTCGTGAGCGTACGATCACCTTGTATCTCGATAAGGCACCCTTTTGCGACGCACTGCACATCGCCGATCAAACCAAGATCTATGCTTTCCTGGTGGATCGCGAGGGCAAAGTCCTGTGGCGGTCGGAGGGCGTATTCGACGAAACCAAGGGATCAAGCCTGCGCAGCGCTCTCGGAGACCGTCGTCAATGAACCTCGGCCTACAATTTATTTTGGCGGGATACTTTAGACCGCGACGATGAACCACAATTGGTGACGCTATGTTCTTGAAACTCTATTGCATTGCCCTGCCGATCTTCTTTGCGGCGGATATGATCTGGCTCGGCGTAGCAGCAAAGAATTTCTATACCAAGCAGATCGGATTCATGATGAAAGCCAACGTCAATTGGGCTGCGGCCATCCTTTTTTACCTTCTCTTCCTGGCGGGCCTGGTGGTTTTCGTCATTGCTCCGGCGGTTGAAAAAGGTTCATGGGCGCGTGCCCTCCTGTTCGGGGCCTTGTTCGGCCTGATTACCTATGCAACCTACGATCTCACTAATCTCGCCACGCTCAAGGACTGGCCGCTGGTGTTGACCGTAGTGGATTTGACTTGGGGCATGGTACTGGCAGGTTCCGTATCCGTCGGAACCTACTTGATCGCGTCCAAGATCGGCCTATGAATTACTACCCCCCATTGGCTTTCCTGCTGTGGGCGTACGTGAGCCTGTGGTTTCTGATCTCTTTGTTCAAGCGCAGGAATGATGTGGCCGACGTGGCGTGGGGGTTGGGCTTCGTCCTTTTAGCNNCGCGGCAAAGCGGAAGATTTCCGCTACATGGCCTGGAGACGGGAATGGGGCAAGTGGTTCTATGCTCGGTCGTATGCGCAGGTGTACCTCCTGCAGGGCACGCTTCTTTTCATCGTCGCGTTGCCGGTGCTGATGATTAATCGAAGCCTTGGGAGCACGTTAGGTTTTCTCGACGGCACTGGCGTTTTTGTTTGGCTGTTTGGGTTCCTTTTCGAATCGGTGGGGGATGCAGAACTTGCGCGGTTCGCAAAAGATCCGCTCAATCGGGGCAAGATACTGCAAACCGGGCTGTGGCGGTACACCCGACACCCCAACTATTTCGGAGAGGTCGTGCAATGGTGGGGCATTTGGCTGGTGGCGGTCGGCATTCCGGGCGGCTGGTTTGGCATTGTCGGGCCCCTCACCATCACCTTCCTGATCCTGAAGGTTTCCGGGATTCCAATGCTTGAAAAGAAGATGGCCGAGAATCCTGATTTCGCGGAGTACAAAAGAAGAACAAGCCTGTTCCTTCCATGGTTTCCAAAGAGATAATTCGGTTCCGGATGTTCTTGGACAAGATCAGGCAGGAAATCGATGCTATGCCTTGCAGAATCAACAGATAACTTTGGGTAACTTTAGCCGTGAAAAGGCTGGCGTCGGCGGTTCAACTCCGTCCCTGGCCACCACATCAACCTCGCGCCAAACGTGGGGTTTTCTATTTCCGGGATGGCCTGTGGATCAGGTGTCTAGTTGCCGAATCCACAGGAACAGATGCCTTTGCCGCTTCCTAACTGCTCAACAAAGCTGCACTCGTTTACCAGAACTGCGGCTTCGACGGCGCTCAGCGGTACCACATCAAAGCTTGTTTCCGTGACTTGGACGGCGTCGCCTGAGCCTTGAGGGTGAGTTTCCCAGCCAAGAATTTCGCCAGCCGGGGCCAGAGAACTGGCATCGCATAGTGGATTCTGCGCGGGGTCGGAGGCGACGACCTTGATGGATCCCGTGGTCGGGCTTTTTCCGGTCAGAGGATTTGCGGTTAGATCGTTGAGCAAGGAGAGCGTACGCAAACCGCTGTCGGAAACCGAGCATCCACAGCACTCGTTCAATTCCTGATTCCTGTCGAATACGTACACCATGGCGCACAGATCTCCGGAGGTAAGACCTGGATTGACGAGCTGGATGGTGCCATCAACACCGGACGATAGAGCGCCCGCGCGGCTAAAGTAGTTCACCGCCATGAGCGGCGTCACGGTGAGAGCAGCCGAAGCCGTGAGGCCGTTGGCTTGGGCAAGGATGGTGGTCGAGCCAGCCCGCATCGCGGTGATGAATCCGCCGCGGGGCATGCTGGCGATGCGTGGCTGGATCAGGCTCCACGCTGCGGTTCCAGTCATGTCCTGGGTGGTTCCATCGCTCAAGGTTGCGACCACGCGGAACTGGCGGCTACCACCGAGGACCACGGACAACGCGGTCGGGCTGATGTTCAGGGCGGTTACGACCGGAGGAGTCACGGTGAGGCTGGCGAATCCGGTCACGGCTCCGGAGGTCGCACTGATGGAGGTGGTTCCGATCGCGTTGGCAACCGCCGCAGCGGCGGGGCTGACGCTGGCGATGGCCGGGCCCGAGGAACTCCATGCCGCGGATTGAGTCAGGTCCAGAAGACTTCCGTCGGAGAAACTACCGACCGCGGTGAACTGCTCGGATTCACCTACAGGCACAGAGGACGGGTTAGGACTAACGGTGATACCGAGCAAAACGGGCGGTGCGACGTTGACTGGCGCGCTGGCTGTCAGCCCCTGATAGGTCGCAGACACTTGCGAGGCGCCTACGCCCACACCGGTCACGTTGCCTTGAGAGTCGACGACGGCAATGGCTGGCAGGCTGGTCTGCCAGGTCGCCGAAACGCTTATGTCGCGTATGACCCCGTGTTCATAGACTCCGGTGGCGGTGAACTGAAGAGTTGCGCCTTTGGTAAGGGCCAGGGTCGTGGGAGCAAGTGTAATTTGGGTGAGTTTTAGCGGGGTTCCACCGAGTTGGGGCGTGCTCCGGGGTCCAGTCCCACAGTTCAGGAACAATCCTGAGATTACGAGCAGGCTTACGACGCCGCTGGCGCGAGCCGCTGGACAAGTGATCATGGTGGACGCCTGGCAGCTCGGGGGGAGGGCACAAAGCGAACTAACCTATTGGAACTATATCGAATGAATTATTCTATACCAATCCTCATTTTACACTAACCCATTCGGATTAGGCCATTAGCACCCGGGGAAGCCGCAGCAAATCCTGCCGTTCTTTTCACTTCGAGACCGGGCCCGTAAAACTAAACAACGAACTGAAGACCACTGATGTAACTCGGAGACTTGTGTCCGCGCTTGGCAGTCCAACGCACTTGCATCAGCGTGGGAATCGAAACGGGCGCGTCGGGTACCGGGAAACTGCAACAAATGAACATCGAAGCCGGGAGGGGGCACGCACTCAGGATGCACACGCCGCCGTCGCTGAGATTGTGAATGCGACCATCAAATTCCTTGGGCAGGGCATCCGGGGTCTGACCGGACAGCAAACTGCGGGCATGGACTTCGAAGACCTGCGGGAAACGCTCATGCCGGCGTCGCTCTTGATCTGAGGGTTGCGTCACAGCATGGGATGATGCCTGAAATGGGACAATCCGTAAATTCTTCAATCGAACTAATTCGCGACTAGTCCGAAGCAGAACAGGATTTTAGCTGTTGGTCCTTGATGATCCGGCAATCTTGCCGGCAATTCCAGAACGGGTTGAGACTTTCATTTTGACCATCACCAGGCGCAGGAAGGCCTTTACGGTGTTGGGACTGATCCTCATGCGGGTAGCGATTTCCTTGCTGGTGAGACCCTGGAGGAGAAACTCCACGGTCTCCCGCTCGCGCTGCGTGAGATTAAACTGTTCGGTGATTTCCGAGAGTCCGGTACTGGCCGCGGCATCGCGCTCGAGCAGGACAGCAAAAGCGGGCTGGACGGGATAGCGTCCATTCCCGTCGACCTGGAAGCTCTTGCAGATGTAGCGGCGTTTCCCCGATTTGAATTCCTTGACGAAAGCGGGCCGGTCCTGATCGCGATGATCGACGAGGGCGGTACGTACCCGATCCGCGAGAAAGACTTTGGGTTGCTTGATCCGATCCGCTTCGCTGGGGAAGCAAAGGATCTGGAGGGCCGGATCATTCGAGGCGAGCAGGTTCAGTCCTGCGTCCAGCAGCAGAAAGCCATTGTTGCTCGGAGCCATCGACACAGTGTTCTCCAGTATTCGAACCGGCCTGTCATCGCCACGCCCGAAAGCCATCCGCGGAGTTTTCCGCACTGGGCGTGACTGAACCAAACCGGGTCCAAGCGCGATTAAGTAAACATCAGTTAATTGAATTCCGGCTTTAGGTGGGGGAATGTGGCAACAGCCACGAGACTAATGGACCGGAAACCAGCGTCGCCAGTATGTTGCATCAGGCACACCTTGTCAATAGCCCTGTCAGTAGATAGTTGCGGATACTGTGGCTGGTCCCGGGCGCCAGACTTCACTGCCCTGTGCAAAAATTGGCACGTGCAAAACATTGCCTACGCAGCGCAAATTGGCGGATCGCTAACTGCTCGAAAAGGAAGGAGGGTGTGACGAATCATTCTAACATAAGGAAAATTAAGGTGTACTCTCATGAGGACATGGGACAGCGTTTTGGGTCAGCACATGTGGTCTAGCCCAAACGAACTAAATCGAAGCCGTAGACGGATTGGCTAACCCAATCGTGGGATTGCTGACAGGGAGACTGGCATAGTCTACTAGCTATGCCTAGCATTCTCCCCCTAGATTGGTTGGACAGAACTGCACCCCAAAACCAAGCCCCTAACACAGGGGCATGGCGCGGGGTCACGAGCCCGCAAGACATGCGGGGCGTTGAAGATGAAATGGAGTTTTCAGGTTCTTTCTGCGAGTGAGCTTTGGTGGCAAAGCTGCTCGTGATCTGTCAATGGTTGCCTTGTCAGGGGACGAAGGTACGTGCCAGCGTGCGCAGCGGTCGATAGCGGCGCATGGGAGTGAGGCGGTTATGGGTAGGAGTGCTCCAGCGAGGCGCGATGGCGGCAATGGCGGTTCGCGAAAAGGGGTTCTTTTCGAATTGACCGGTTGCATTCGAGGCGGCACGCGCATCGCGGTCGTGGTCATCTTGTTGCTGTCCTGTTTTGGGCGGGAAGGACTGTGGGCGGCGACCACCATTGTTCGCCGGTCAACGCGAGCCATTCCCCACCGGTTTACGGTTCACCCCAATGGCGCGACGGTGGCCGCCAATAAAACGCAGCGCTTCGAAGTTACGGACTCTCAAGGAAGACCTGTTGCCGTACATTGGAACGTGTCGGGAATCGGCTGTTCCGGTGTGGGTTGCGGGACGGTCGACGACCACGGAGTCTACCGCACACCGTCTTCGCTGCCGCAGCCGCGAGAAGTTATTCTGGAAGGCGTTCTAGTTTCGGACCCGAATTACTCTGTATTGACGCAGGTCCGGCTGGAGGATGCCATCAACGATGCGGTGAGTCCATCGCAATCGTATGAGGTGGCCGCAGCGCCGGTGCTCGGCCGGCAGAATCTGGCCACCACCGCGAAATTGACGCCGCTGCCGAATCCGGTTGCCGCCGCGCCTGTGGTTGGAAGGCAGAGCGTTGCTCGCTCCGCTGAATTAACGCCGCTGCCGGGCGCGGTTGCCGCTCCACCCGTGCTCGGAAAACAGAACCTGGC
>PMBA01000357.1 GCA_003152795.1 Acidobacteriaceae bacterium
ACGCATTTCTGCGAGGTCGTCGCCCGATTGTAGTCGCGCTTTTCCAGGCCAAGGAATACGTCCTTGAACTGGTTCATGCCGGCGTTGGTAAAGAGCAGCGTCGGGTCGTTCGACGGGACGAGCGACGAGGAGTGCACCTCGCGGTGCCCCTTCTGTATGAAGAAGTCGAGGAACTTGCGGCGAATTTCGTTGCCTGTGGGCATGAGAGTATTCAATTCTAAATGAAAGGCAAAGCTTCACCACGGGGCGCACAGGAGAACACGGGGTGCAGCACAGGGGAAACCTGCTTCCGATTGCCTCTACCAATTCAGGTGTGCAATCCTCATCCGTGCACTTTGGGGAAGATTCCGTACCGGGAGACATGCAATGCCCTGCAATCCAGAAGTCCTGAGACAAGTTCCACTCTTCGCCTTGCTCGACGACGAAGAAACCGCCGTTCTTTCCGGCCAGGTCGAAGTCAAGAAGTTCGCTGCCCGCCAGCGCATCTACAAGATGGGAGAGCCGGGTGGCCGGGCCTACGTAGTGGTCTCGGGCGTGGTTCGGGTCACGACCGTCGACGAGGATCACCAGGAAGTCGTGGTCGATGAACCTTCGCAGGGAGAGTTTTTCGGTTTCGCTTCCATGCTCGACGAAACTGCCCACCAGTCGAGCGCGGTCGCTCTGGAGGAAACGGTCTGCATCGAGGTGGACCGGCACGACATTGCCATCCTGCTGCAACGCAAGCCCATGGCCGGAATGGATATGCTGGCGGTGCTGGGACGCCAGTTTCACGCCTCCCAGAAACTGGTCCGGGTGCGCGCCGCTCGCAACCCGAACGAAGTCATCGAAGAGGAAGAGACTCTCGGCGAGCGGGTGGCAGACCGTGTCGCCAGTTTCGGCGGCTCCTGGACCTTCATCGGGTCGTTCGCGGTCGTTCTGGTTGCCTACGCCTCGCTCAACGTTGGATTGGCCACCCGCGCATGGGATCCCTATCCCTTCATCTTGCTCAATCTGTTTCTCTCCATGCTGGCGGCGATTCAGGCGCCCGTCATCATGATGAGCCAGAACCGCCAGGACAAGAAAGACCGGTTACGCGGCGAACTCGACTACGATGTCAACCGCCGCGCCGAAACCGAAATCCTGGGCCTGGCGCACAAGATCAACCTGATCGGCGACAAGATCGGCGACGTCGAGGATTTGCTACGCAACCGGAACCAGAACGCCTGAGCGATCGTGGCCGCGCGAACTACTTGACCTCATCGGCAGTCTTGTCGGCACCTTTCTTCACTCCGTGGCCGACCGCCTTGGTGCCCTTTTTCACGCCTTTCCCGGTATCCTTCGCGGCGGTCGCAGTGGCATCACCGGTTTTGTCGGCAGCCTTTTCCGTGGCTTTGCCCGTCTTCTTGGCAGCGGTCGCAGTGGCGTCGCCGGTCTTCACGGCGGCTTTCTTGGTGGCATGCCCGGTCTTCACCGCGGCTTTTTTGGTGGCTTTGCCGGTATCGTCGGCCGCGTCCTTCACGTCGGTTCCGGCCTGGCCATACGAGAATGCGGTTAGCGCCAGCAACGCCGCAGCCATCGTCATCATCAAAAAGAACTTCGCTTTCATACTTCCTCCGAGGAGATGCAAAGATGTGTGGTTGGCAAAGTTCTATCAGAGAATGAAGAGAAAAGCGAGGTTTCAGGGTTGCGGGTACCGGCTCAGCTCAGGGAAACCCTGAAATTCTGGAGCGTCAGCTTACCTCGTTCTCCAGTTCGGTGAGCGTCTCCTCATCCACGTCCCATTTTTTCAGGATCGTGAATATGGTTTTTGATCCATATCCTGCGCGCATCAACTGGCGGAAGATGCGGGCAGTCTGTTTCTGATCTTTGTCCCTGGGCTTCTGCAGGCGCTTGCGCCGCAAGTAGGCGCGAGCGAGGGTTTCTTCTTTCACGTCGTCATAAACGGAAGCCACCGCTTTTTCGATGACCTCGCCATGGACCCCCTTCGCCTTCAGGTCGTTGACCACGCGCATGCGTCCGAACTTCTCGTTATCGCGGCGATACGATGAAAAGGCGGTCGCGTACCTGGTGTCGTTCAGATAGCCCTGATCCTTCAGGCGCACGATAATCAGTTCCACCAGCGTCTTGCCGATTTCCGTATCGGCTTCCACCCGGTTTCGCAGCAAACGCTTCAGTTCGGCAACCGAGCGCATGCGGCGCGCCAGCGCGCCTACCGCGTAGTCGTACAGCTCCGCTTCGGTGAAAAGTTTTCTGGGACGGCCAAACGCCATGCCTACACGATAGCGCGAGAGGAGGCCTGGGGGTTAGCCCCCACCCCGCTGCGTTTGAGGAATGGCCTTTGCTTGAGCGTCTTACCGGCTTATCGCGACGGCATGGTCGGCGGTGGCGGCACAGGCGATACGATTGCCGGTGCCGTGCTCGCCGCGACTGTCCCCACCAGCGCCGCTTTTGCCGAAGCCGGCAACTTCTCGGCATTGGCTACCAGAAGCGCCAGTTGCCATATCTGAGTTTCCGAAAGCGATTTGCTGAAGCCGGGCATGCCGGTCAGGCGAATGCCGTTAAAAATCTTCCAGTAGCTTTCGCCGGGCTCATCGTCGGTNNCGCAATGCTGCTTGTAAAGCTCGGCCCCGGCGAGGTAGTTAGCTTCGTTCGGTTGAATCGGGATATTCTTCGGCATGTCTTTGGCGATGCGCGCGTCCAAAGCCTTGTGCGCCAGGTAGTGTTCGAAGGGCATGTCGGAATCGGTGGTGGCAACCGGAGCACTACCCCCGGTGAAATACAGATAAGCCCCGAAGGGCACGATTAGGAGACCAAGCAGTAGTCCGACAATGAGTTTCACGGGTTGAACCTGCCTTTCTGAATTTTCATACTTTAACACTGTCTTTAGTGCTGTGGCCCGCATCTAAAAACCTTTAACCGGCATACAATTTCGAGTGCCCCGGCGGCGAGATTGGCCCAGGTCCTCCGAGACGGGAATAACCATGCGAATTGCGGGTGTGGCGAGCGCCTTTCCTCAACATTACTACTCCCAGGAGATGTTGCTGGCGGCGCTTCAGGAATTTTGGGGCGATCAGATTGAAAACCCGCACGTGCTGCGGCGTTTGCATCGTCACGTCGGCGTCGACGGACGCTTCCTGTCGCTTCCCAAAGAAGAGTATCTCAAGATGAAAACCTGGGGCGAGGCCAACCATCACTGGATTCGCACCGCCAGGGAATTAGGCGAGAAAGCGGTTGCGGGCGCGCTGGCGGACGCGGGCGTGCTTGGCCGCAATCTGGGCGCGTTCTTTTTTGTTTCCGTAACCGGCATCAGCAGCCCGTCGATTGACGCACTGCTGATCAACCGCATGGGATTGTGCCGGAACATTCGCCGCGTTCCAATTTTCGGGTTGGGCTGTGTAGCCGGCGCGGCGGCCATTTCGCGCGCCGCCGATTATGTCCGCGCTTATCCCGATCAGACCGCGGTCGTGCTGTCGGTCGAACTCTGCTCGCTCACTCTGCAACGCCAGGATGTCTCGATGGCCAACCTGATTTCGTCCGGCCTCTTCGGCGACGGCGCCGCCGCCGTGATTGTCGCCGGCTCCGATTGCGGACTTTCCGGCCCCAAGATCCTAGCCACCCGTTCCGTCTTCTATCCCGACACCGAAGAGATGATGGGCTGGGATGTATCGGAAAGAGGCTTTCGTATCGTTCTCTCTCGCGAAATTCCAAATCTGGTGCGAAAAAACCTGGCCCACGATCTCGACGATTTTCTCGCCGAGCGCGGACTGACTCGCGCCGACATCGGTAACTGGGCGCTGCATACCGGCGGGCCAAAGATTCTGGAAGCAACCGCCGAGGCACTCGGCCTTAAGAACGGCGAACTCGACGTCTCGTGGCAGTGCTTGCGCCGGACGGGCAATTTATCGTCGGCTTCCGTGCTGGTCGTGCTCGAGGAAGTCATGAAGAATCGCCGCCCTGCGCCCGGCACGCTCGGCTTGCTGGCCGCGATGGGTCCCGGGTTCTGCTCGGAATTCGTTTTGCTGGAATGGTAGAAGAGCCAGGTTTCAGGGGTTTCAAAGTTTAAAGGAAATCGGCAAAGTGCTTTAAATCGCGGCAAGTCTTGAAACTCTGAAACCTTGAAACTTTGAAATCTTGCCCAATAAACTTGTGAGCCATTTTCCGAATTCGTGGGACGTATTCGTGGTCGGCGGTGGACCTGCCGGCCTGGCCACCGCCATTGCCGCACGCCGTCACGGTTTGAGCGTGGTGGTGGCGGACGGCGCAATTCCTCCGATCGACAAGCCTTGCGGCGAAGGATTGATGCCGGATGGAGTTGAGGCTCTGCACCAGTTCGGCATCAAGATCCCCGACGGCGAAGCGTATCCCTTCCGCGGCATTCGCTTCGTGAGCGGCGGCACAACCGCCGAGGCCCGGTTTCCTCGCGGAACCGCGTACGGAATCCGGCGCACCCATCTGCACCGCATCATGGCGGATCATGCGGCGGCCAGCGGCGTTCGCATGCTATGGCAGGCCGCGGTCACCGGCCTCCATCCCGAAGGCGCGCTGGTGGCTGGAGAACTCGTCCGCGCGCGCTGGGTGGTGGGCGCCGACGGAAGCGGTTCCCGCGTCCGCGACTGGGCACGATTGGATCGACGCGGGTCGGACGCGACCCCGGAAAAGAATCTGCGATTCGCCTTCCGGCGCCACTACCGGGTCGCGCCCTGGACCGATTTCATGGAACTGCATTGGGGCCATCAGTGCCAGATTTACGTCACGCCCGTCAGCCAGGAAGAAGTTTGCGTGGCGCTGATCTCGTCCAGCCCGAAGTTGCGGCTGGAAGACGGGCTCGGGGAATTTCCGGAACTTTGCGCGCGCCTCGAAAATGCGGAACCCACTTCCAGCGAACGGGGCGCAATCACAGTAACCAGAAGATTGCCCCGCGTGTATCGCGGCCGCACGGTGTTGGTGGGCGATGCTTCCGGCGGAGTGGACGCCATCACCGGAGAAGGACTTTGCCTCGCCTTTCGGCAAGCCGCGCTGCTCGGCGATTGTCTGCTGAACGGGAACCTCGCCCAGTATCAAGACGGGCATCGCACCCTGATTCGCCGTCCCGCGCTCATGGCCCGCATGATGCTGTTCATGGCCAAACACAACCATCTGCGGCGGCGCATCATGCGCGTATTCCAGTCGAGCCCTCGCTCTTTCGCCGGAATGTTGGCGATGCACGTCGGCGAAGGTTCCACCCGGAATTACATCTCGAACGGAATTGCCCTGGGGTGGGAGCTGCTAAAGGCGTGAAGCACTCCCGATCCCCTGGTGTCCAGGTACGCGTCGATCATCGATCTGATTACTTTCTTCCGATTACCTCAAGTTACTGACAATCTTCCGTTTGCGGCAAAACATCTGCAATTTCTTTCACTGTCACGGCTCTCAAGCTCTGCAAGTGCTTGCAGACGGAGCACAAACCAGGGGCCCCTATTGGCATCGCGATTGCACCTGTAGGTAGCGTCCCTACCTAGAAGGTAGTGGATTCTTGGATCTGTCTTTGGAGGTTCTATCGTGTTGAGCAGCCGTTTTCTCTTGTCGCTGGCCGTGGCCCTGTCCCTATCGACTCTTGCCTTGGCCAATTCCGCCACCGTCAATTTGACCACCCTCCATTCCGGCTCCAGCGTCTCCAGCCATTCCTCGATTACCGGTGGGAATGCCATGCCCTTGATGTTCAACGTGTCGAACAGTCGCACGTCGACGGGCCTAAGCTCGAATGCTCGAGGCAGCGGGCTGCTTCTTGGAACAAGCTCGCTTAGCCAGAGTTTTGCAGGTTATTACAAAGGGACGCCCCTCACCTTTGCGGGTGCAAAGCATGGGAACATTAGCTACAAAGACGGCAACTTTGCCGTGTGGAATCGCGGAGGCACACCGGCGCTGTCCACACCGGAACCGGGTAGCCTGCTGATGCTTTCGACGGGCCTGATCGGGGTCGCGGGAATGTTTCGCCGCAACTTGCTTGCCCGGCTAAACCGCGTTTAGCAATTCACGTTTTCGGAAGTCAAGTTTTCCTCGTGCTCTTTTTGATCGCCGCCATCAGCGCAAATCTGGTGGCGGCTCTTTTCTGTCTCCTGAAGCCGCTCCTGCAAGAGTCCTGTAACTTCCTTCCGCTCCCCGCATCCCATACCCGCTGCGCAATCAGGGCGACGAATTCAGAAACAACTCAACCATCGGAGACTTGTGTCATGAGCACCCTTGTAAGACCGATGTCCACCGCCATGCTGTTCGGCGCCCTCGCCTTCGCGCAGTCGCGCGATGCCATGAAACAGGACAACATGAAGAACGATCAGATGAAAGACGACCAGATGAAGGGCGGCGATGCCATGAAGAAAGACGACATGGTAAAAGACTCGTCCAAGAAGCAGAAGAACAACAGGAAAACAAAGAAAAGCACCGACGGTGTGCAGAAGGACGAAATGAAGCATGACGACAGCATGAAGCACTAGGTTATTGCCGGACCTGACCCAGGAGAATTCCGCAGTGCATAATCGGCTTAGGACGGGCGCTACGGTGCCCGCCTGGCTCCGGGGAAGGCTGCAGCGGGCTTCCCATTTACCGCTTCCTCCTGCCTGCTATTCCTGATACTCCGGCTCGCGTTTCCATCCGGAAAGCATGGAGAAGAAATTTGACCAGCCGTGCAGCAGAACCATGAACAGGTGCCCAGGAATGAAGGCGAGGAAACCGCACATCGCCGCGAAATGCCACACTCGAGTCAGATGAAATCCGCCGAATAGAAACGCCAGCCATGAAAACTGCGCGGGCTTGAACAGGACAATCCCTGTGAGCAGCGATAGCAGACCAAAGCCGATGGTCGAGGTGTATGCCAGCTTCTGCAGCGGGTTGTACTGACCCTTCGCCGGCGGCTTGGAACCAAGGAAAAAATAGTGCCGCGCCATCGGCCACACGCCGGCCATGTCGCGGGACGTGAACAGCATCGTCCGAAAATGGCCGCTGATGACCTGGTACGCGACATAAACAACGCCGCTCGCGGCAAAGAACCACATGAACGTAAAATGCCACTGCAAGGCTCCGCCGAGCCATCCACCGAGCGTAAGCGACTTCGGTATATCGAGCAGGACTTTTTCTGGAATCTTCGGGCCGAAGCTGGGGAACGCCCTGAAAATCCGCAGCCCGCTGGCCACCATCACGAACAAGCTGATGGCGTTCACCCAGTGCGTAATCCGAATCGCCAGAGGATGCTCGTAAGCGGCACGGACCAGCACAGGCTCTTCCGTTTCTTCCGCTGGGTCGGCCGGCGCGGGATCGGCCACCACCGTCTCCAGTTTCGCCTCCGTGCCTTCGACCGCGTCCGCCTTGGCGATCGGCAACGGTTCCGGCTTTTCCGGCATGTCTTTCTTCTGGTCTTCGCTCCGATCTGCGTTCTGATCTGCGTTCTCCATCACAGTCCTCCAAACCAGCTATAGCCCTGGTCCTCCCAGTAGCCGGTTTTGCCGGGCTTCAGAACATTAGTCACGCGGAGCGTGTCCAGATACTTGGCCTGTTTGTACCCCAGTTTGGTCGGCATCTGCAGACGCAGCGGCGCCCCGTGCTTGCGGTCGAGCGGTTGCCCGTACATCTCGTAACAGAGCAGCGACTGCGGATGCAGAGCCGAAGCCATGTCTATCGATTCGTAGTAATCGTCGGCGCACTCGACTTCCAGAAAGCGCGCGCCGCTGTTCGCTCCCACCAACGTGAGGAACTCCGAGATGCGCGTACCGCCGAACGACCCCACCACGTCCCAACCTTCCACGCAGACATGCCGCGTGTTCTGGCTGAGCTTCGGCAGCGCCTGGATCTGCGCGAGCTTGTATTCCCCTGGGTGCCGCACGTCCCCCTCGACTGTCAGGGTCCACTTCTCCAGATCGACTTCGGGGTCGAGCACGTCGTAGCCGTTGTAAGGAAATTTCTCAAACGGGACGACTTCGGAATTCGAGAACGTCTGGGCGAGATGCTGCGATCGAAACAGGCCGCCCGATGCCCAGTCGCTAAAACGAACTCCGGCCGCAACCAGCCGGTCGCTCACCTTGGGAAACGCAAAGGCGCCCAACGCCGCGACCGGCGCCAGTTTGAGCAGTTGGCGGCGGCTCTGCCGTTTCAGGTCCTTGTCTTCGAGTCGTGTGATCATTTTGTCCTTACGGTTGTGGCCCTTCTTGAGAGCAGACCTTAGCACAGAATGGGATGCGGGAGCGGGGACTAAGTTTCAATGTCGTCGTTAGTTGTTGGTCGTTAGTCGTTCGTCGTTAGCTGCTCGGTATTCGCGGATTCAAGCCGACAGGCATTCGCAACCATTCGATCCCGACGCAAACCCCGTGTCACCCCAGACACGTCCGCGTTTCTGAAGACACGCAATTCATCCTGGACGCGGCATTAACCTCAATCGTTTCAATCGGATAGCTCTGGCTTCCCACTTGCTTTTTCTTCTGGCGAGAGCAGTCGGAAGCGAACAGGAGCAGCCGCGATGAAGCTGGAAAACGGCAAAGCAAATCGGCGAAGAAAAGCGAGCCTAGTTCTAGGAGCAGTTCTCGGGGCAGTCCTCGCAATGACAACCGTCAGCGCGGCCCTGCAAACGTCGGTCGCCGCCGGGCCCAGCCCCGCGGCTCCTGAGTTCTCCAAAGCCACGGTGCGGTGGGTACTGGTCAGTATTCCCGACCGCAAGCTGGCGCTGTTTGCAAACGGGAAGGTCGTCCGCATCTATCGCGTCGCGGTCGGTAAAACTTCGACTCCCAGTCCAGTTGGCGAATTCAAGATCGTCAACCGCGTCACCAACCCGACGTACTACCACAAGGGTCAGGTCATCGGCGCCGGCAACGGTAACCCGGTGGGCACGCGCTGGATGGGACTGAGCGCGAAGGGCTACGGAATCCACGGCACCAACCAACCGAAGGCGATCGGCAAAGCGGCATCGACGGGATGCATTCGCATGGGCAAGCGGGATCTCGAGGAACTCTTTGCGATCGTCAATGTAGGCGACACGGTGCAGATTCGCGCGGAACGTGACGAGCAGATCGCGGCAGTCTTTGGAACGGGAACGGGAGTGGGAACGGGAACTGAAGCCGGATCCGAAAGCCAGACGATCGCGCAAGTCGCGGCCGAATCGAGCTCCGGCGGCGGACAGTAGGCGCCGAATTTCTCTTGGAGACGAGGCTCGCCTCGTCCGAGAGCAGTCAGGTGTTACGGAGGCAAGTCATGGAAACGGCGCTGCAAGGTCTGGTGATCATCGGCGGTCTGACGTTCTCGCTGGCCGCATCTCTGCTGATCGAAGAACTCATCTTCGGACACATCGTCCGCGTGGCGTTTGCCCGCCGCCATGATATTTCCAAGAACGGGCAAAAGAATTGAAAGGAGTACTACCATGCTGTTACTGAAGTATTTGCTGTTGAGCGCGGGAATCGCGATGTTCGTGATCGCCGCTGGAATTCTCACCTACGACGCTTATCTGCTGATTGCCTGGCAGCGCAGACGTTTGAACCTGGATCCTGAGGCGGGCGCGCCCGGCCCCGCTCCAGCGATGCGCTGGCGCATCCCGGTTGCGCTGGTGATGCTGGCCTGGGCTCCGCTGCTGATTTCAGCCGGCATTGTGATCGTCCCCAGCGGAATGGCCGGCGTGCGCGTGAGCCAGACCAAAGGCACGCTGGCCGGAACTCTGTACCCAGGCGTGCACTTCGTGGTGCCGTTAGTCGAGCGCGTCGAACTGTTCAACACGCGCGACCAGTTGTTCACCACTGGCATCAGCGAAGCTGCGCTGGCAAAAGGCGCGGCAAAAGGCGAAGCGCTGCACGTGCAAGCCAAAGAAGGACTCACCCTGGGCCTCGCCATCACCGTGCGTTACCAGATTGATCCGAAGCGTCTCGACTACATTGAAGCCAATCTGCCCCAGCCTCTGGAGAAAGAAATCGTGCCGCCCGTGGTGGCTACCGCGTGGCGTGAACTGGTGCCGGGCTATACGGTTCGCGAAGTTTTCTCAGCCAAGCGCGAAGAGGTTCGTCAGCGCTCCGCTGAAATGATTCGCAAACGGCTGGGCGCCGACGGCATCGTGGTGAAAGAAGTCATGCTGCGTGACATCGAACTTCCGCAGGAGTATGCCAAGGGCCTGGAGTCGCTGCTACTGAAGGAACAAGAGAACGACCGCATGGGCGTCGAAACCGAGATCCATCAGAAGCAAGTGAAAATCGCCGAAGCCGACGCCGATGCAACCAAGGTGCAAGAAGTAAAACAGGCTGAGGGACAGGCTGCCGTAAGAGTGCTGCAGGCCAAAGGCGAGTCCGATGCCATGCAGTACACGCTCCCGCTGAAACAGAAACAGATTGAGCAATCGAAGCTCGAAGCCGAAGCGCGCAAGGAAGCTACCGTCAAAAATGCCGAGGCCGCCGGCGAAGCCAAACTCATCGACAGCAAAGCCGAGGGGGAACGCCGCAAACTTCTGGCACAAGCCGAGGCCGAACGCATCCGCTTGACCGCCTCCGCCGACGCCGAGCGCATGGCGAGCGAGGCCGCAATCCTGAAGCAGAATCCGCTGCTGATCAATAAAATCGTCGCCGAGCGCCTCTCTGACAAATTACAGATCATGATGGTCCCGGCCGATGGCAAGTTTTTCTTCACCAACGACGTGCTGCGCG
Organism: Acidobacteriaceae bacterium; assembly: GCA_003152795.1. GTDB lineage: Bacteria > Acidobacteriota > Terriglobia > Terriglobales > Acidobacteriaceae > Acidiflorens. The sequence continues at coordinate 10,620 of PMBA01000357.1, forward strand.
GCATGGGCGCACCGAACCATGTAAGCCAGGCAGAAGACGTAGAACCGTCCGATGGAAAAACTCAACAATAGTCGCGGGGCAACAGTTCTCGGTTCTCAGTTTCCAGTTCCCAGTGAACCGCGCGGTCGGAAGGTTTTTCTGAGAACTGAGAACTGGGAACTGAGCACTTTCCTATGAACAGTCCACGATCGATCACGCGCTATAATCAGCCCATTCCACACATGCGAGCGCGAATGTCCAGCGGTCTGCGGCTTGGTTGGCTGACTTCGTTCTTACTCGCAACAATTCTTCTTCCCTCTTCGTTATGTGCTTCGTCACTGGGAGACACCGCCCGCCAACTGGCGCACAAAATCGCCGCAGCCGCCGGGCCCGGCGCTTTCGCACTCGAGGTCACCAACCGTTCATCGCTCGACGACAAATCAGTGCGCGAAGTGCGCAGCGCGCTCGAAGCCGAGTTGCACGTCGAAGGCGTGCACACCGCCAAAGCCGAGCAAGCAATCGGCACAGTTGAAGTCGTGCTCTCCGAGAGCCTGCGCGAATACGTTTGGACGGCCGAGATAGTGATCGGGTCCGACGAGAAAAAGATCGCCCTGGTTTCGTTACCGCGCTCAACCACGGGAACTCCATTTACCGCCGCATTGCCGATCGTTCTGAAAACAACTCTTCTGTTCTCCCAGGAACAACCGATGCTCGACGCCGCCCTCGTCGAAATGCCAGGAGGATCTCGCCTGCTCGTGCTCGACGACGGCATGGTCGCCATCTATCGTCATCAGGGAGCGAATCCGGCTGGACGCTGGGAAATCGAAGCTTCGTTGCCCATCGCTCACTCGCGCACCTTTCCCCGCGATTTGCGCGGACGCTTGCTGCTGCGCCGCGATCATCTCTTCGATGTCTACTTGCCGGGAACCTTTTGCCGAACAAACTCCATCGCAGTCGCGCCGCTGACACTCACCTGCAATGAGACCGACGATCCGTGGCCCTTAGCGCCAGAGGACGGTGCCGTGCGCGCCTTCTTTGCGCCTGCACGCAACTTCTTCACTGGAGGACTCTCTCCTGGAATCGGAAAAGTCGCCAACGTTCCTTCGTTCTATTCGGCAGCCGCGCTTCCGCGGTCGAGTTACACGCTATGGGCGTTCGCGGCGGTGGATGGATCGCTGCATCTTGTGGATGGAATGACGGACCAGTCAATCCGCGGCGCGAGGTGGGGCAGCGACCTGGCCGCGGTTCACTCCAGTTGCGGCACGGGCACACAGTTGCTGGTCTCAGAAAGCCAAAACCTGGGACACGGAGATTCGGAGCGCGACGGCCTGCGCGCCTTCGAGATTCCCGATCGCGATCCAGTGGCTGCCAGTGCAGCCGTAGAGTTCGACGGGCGAGGCGTCATTGTCGCGCTGTGGCCGGAAAGCAGCGGCAATGGCGCAATGGCAATCGTAAAACGAAAAGACACAGGATGGTATGAGGCGTATCGTGTATCGATTTCTTGCGGCAATTAGCTCCGCTCGTGTGGGGACGGACACCCGTGTGGGGAAGGGCGCCCTCGCCCGTCCAGGCCGAGCAAAGCTCGGCAGTTGCCGGCGGGCACGGCAACTTTGCATCCGCCACGGCCTGCCGTGTGCTGCTCTGATCATGTCCCTGTTCGCGCCAACGACCGCAACAGCGGCCACCCGTCCACACTACGGCGGGACCTTGCGCATCATGCTGCAATCGGCGCCGGACGCCCTCGATCTTCCCGCGAGCACCACGCCCGCCGACTACTGGGACATTGCGTTCACGCTCTCGCTGGTCGGCGACACGCTGGTAAAGTTGGATGCCCAAGCCCGCCCGCAACCCGCGCTGGCCGTGGCGTGGCAGAGTGACGCGAGCGCCCGGCACTGGCAATTCACGCTGCGCCGTGGAGTGAAGTTCCACGACGGCAGCGCGGCGTCGCCCGCAGCCATCGCGCAGGTTTTGGGAGCGCTTCATCCCAACTGGAATGTGCGCTCATCGGCGGACTCCCTGTCGATCGAGAGCGAGACCCCCGTGCCTTTCCTGCTCGCCGAACTCGCGCTGCCGCGCAATCTCCTGCTCAAGCGCAGGGGTAATGACAAGCACGTTCCCGTCGGTACCGGCCCATTCCTCGTCGCCGAATGGCAGCCGGGGAAACTGCTCAAGCTCGCCGCGAATGAAGAGAGCTGGGCGGGGCGTCCTTTTGTGAACGGGGTCGAGATCGAATTCGGCAAATCGCTGCGCGATCAGGCCATCGCGCTCGAACTGGACAAGACGGACGTGATCGAAGCGGCGCCGCAGGCGGCCAACGCATCGCAGCGGCACAACGCATCGTCGTCGTTGCCCGTGGAGTTGCTAGCGCTGGTTTTTTCCGCGAACTCAAAGGCGCAGGACCCTCGCCTGCGAGAAGCGCTGGCGCTCGCCATTGATCGCAAGCCCATCCAGTCCGTGCTGCTGAAAGGCGCGGGAGAACCCGCCGCCAGCATTCTTCCCAACTGGATGACTGGCTACACCGCCGTCTTTTCCGCGCAGACGAACCCGCTACGCGCCCGCGCTGTGCTCGCCGACTCGCGGCAACCCGCGCTTAATCTCAGCTACGACCCAAGAGACCCGCAAGCCCAACTCATTGCCGAGCGCATTGCACTCAACGCGCGCGAAGTCGGCATCATTGTGCAAGTATCGTTGTCGGGAGCGGAGGATATTCGCCTGATGCGCGCAGTGCTGCCCAGTCCCGATCCAGCCACATCGCTCGATGAGGCGGCGCGGCAACTGGGATTGCCGCAGGCTGCACTCCCGGCGTCCCGAGGCAACTCTCTGGACGACCTGTATCAAGCCGAGCGCGGTTTGCTTGAGGGATACGCGGTGATCCCGCTTTTCCATTTGCCGGTGGCGAGTGCGGCGAGTGCCCGAGTTCGCGGCTGGGAACCGGGTCGATTGGGGGAATGGAGCGACGCGGGATCTTCGCTCGCTGATGTGTGGCTGGCCGATTCGCGGGATGACTCGCGGGCTAATTTATCTCCCCAGGCGGCCTCGCGATGAGATTCCGCAAGAAGCTTCTTCTGTTGTTTGCGGCAACGATCTTGCTCTGCGTCGCGGTAATTTCGGTGTCGGTGTACAGCACCATTCGGCGATCATTCGAGCAGGCGAACCAGGACCGCGCGAATGCGGTCGCCGCTCAGTTTCGATCGGAGTTCCAGCGGCGAGGGTCGGAGGTCTCGCGCAAAGTGGAGTCGGTGGCCGGCAGCGAAATCGTGCAGCGCATCGCTCTTGACATGAACCGCGGCGCCACGGACTTTGGCGAGCACGTAAGCCAAGCACACGCATTGGCGGGTCAGCAGCAACTCGACTTTCTGGAACTCGTCGACAATCGCGGCACCATTCTCTCGTCCGCACAATGGCAGGCGAAATTCGGATATCCCGAAGCTGCGATTCCCCACGCCCCAACTCCCGAAGCTGCGACTCCCGGAGCAACGACTTCCGCAGTCGCTGGCCCCGCCGGAGCCTTTCTGAAACGCGAAGACCTGCCGGATGGCCCAACCCTCGGTCTGTTTGCCGTGCGCGCGGCCCGCGTCGGAGAACAGCCTTTATCCGTGATTGGCGGCGAACGGCTCGACCAGGGCTTTCTCTCGACGCTCGATATCCCAGCCGGAACCCGCGTCCTGCTTTACCAAAACCTGGACGCAAAATGGAATCCNNAAGGTACGCGACACGTTGCAGGAATCTCAGAGCGTCATCCGTTGGACTTCCGATTCCGCTGACGCCGAAGTTTTTCACGCCATCCCGCTGACCGGTCCCGTCTTCAACGCGGTGAATCAGAGTGCGACGACTCAGAGTTCAGCGACTCAGAGCGGGGCGAATCAGCAACTGATGGGCGTTCTGCTCGTCGGCAGTTCGCGGCGTCCGCTGATCGAATTGCAGAGGCAGGTCATTTCCACCGCAATGCTGGTCGGCGGCATTGGAATTTTGGTGGCAGTGCTGGCGAGCCTCTGGTTCGCAGCCCGTGTCACCCGCCCCGTTGTGTCGCTGGCGGAGGCTGCACGCCGGGTCGCCGCGGGCGATCTCGGCGCCAAGGTCGAGGTTGAATCGAG